>CALZYS010000035.1 GCA_945830345.1 uncultured Prevotella sp. | reverse complement strand
GGAGTCGTTGAGTTCAAACACCTCCGCATCTTCATAGACGAAGCCCGGCTTGAATGTGATGCTGTCGATGTCGGCTGCCTTGATGGTGATGTCGTCGAGTCCGTTCAGACTCATCGTCACCATCGCTTCGCCATTCTCGTTCTCGCTCATGCGGATGGCATTCACCTTGCCTGTCTCAATGGTCGTTTTCAGCGTGTCGCCACGCACCACCATCTGGTAGTTGAGGTCTTGCGCCTGGGGCAGTTCCGGATAGCTATTTTCATAATCATTAATATCAATCACCCTACGGAAATTACGCCATCCCGGGGCCTTTCTATAGAGTTCCTCCGAACCTGGAGGTACTACCAAATCATAATAGTATCCGTTTTCATTATCGGCGAACATGGCTTTGCTGAAGGTGGCTTCCGTAACAACCGGCGGCACAGTCAGCGGACATACTATGCGTGGGTCTCCGTAACCTGACGGAGCCGGAAAATCACTAAACACACCCTCCATATCCACGATAGTTTGCGGAATATCAATAGTACCACCATATCTGATACATCCGGGTTCCATCTTAATGACGGTCTCTGGCCAGTTACCATTACGAGAACCGCAAGCTATGATGACGGATGTCTTATTCTTATTGTAGATGATAGGCCTAAGATGATCATCGTCTGCAAAATACGGATTCAGCGAATCTACACTAATAATGGGATAGTAAACTCCGTCAAAGGCAGATTTCGATATCTCCCGCACTTTAGGACCTATACGGAATGCATACTTAACGAATCCAATTAGGGCAGAGTCGCCAAGAACTTCCAGATTCTCGAAATACGGCATATTTCCATTATAACGGGCACCGGAGAAGGCTCTCTTGTTAATCTTGACAATGGATTTTTCCCAATCACCGGGATTTAGATTGGTCTGACCAAATGAGTATGAATCCAGTTCCACCCGCTTGCTCTTGCAAACTATTTCCGTCAACGGACAGGTATAGAAAGCGTGATTGCCGATAAGCTTGACATTCTCGCCGATGGTCAGGTGTTTGATACCTGTTGCTACGAACGAATTTTCAGGCACTACCTCCATCTTGTCGCTCAGCACCAAGGTGTCAATGCGGCTATATGTGAACGAATAGGGGGCAATGGATTGGATATTGTTTCCTAAGATGATTTTCCTGAAACTTCCTTTCATAAAGAATGCCGAATGGCCGATGTGGGTCACGGCATATTGATTGCCTGTTTCATTGTCGGTCACGGAGTCCGGGATGACCAAGGTGCCGTCCACCATATTCGTTCCACCGTCCAGATAATCCAGGATGTCGGCGGTTCCGTTCGCTTTCAGGCCATACCTGAAGTCGTCTATTGATTTTCTTACGGCATCATACGGACGGAAATTTTTCCACACGCATACATTGTAACAGTATCGGGGCACTGCCGTCAGGCGGTAGAAACCGTCCGTCTGTCCACCCCAGCCATAGTTGAAGTGGAAAAAGCCATTCTTTGTATAACCATCACACACCAGGGCGTGACCATCACTACCATCACCGGGATCACCGGAATAAAGCACAGGACGTTTCAGATCCAACTCACCTTTCAGTGTTTCCTCCACATCAAGTGGAGTATTGCCAACCTCCGTCACTACATTGGGTTGGTAGCCGAAGGTAACTATGAGTGGCAGACTATGAAAGCCCGTCGGACTGCCGTTAGGTTGTCCATATTGTGTTCCCATCGCCTTGCCTATATCTGCCATCAGCTGCGCCACCGCTTGTTGTTGCTCCCACGATGAAGCAGTCCGCTCGTAGTCGTCAATCATATTATCCCAGTCATAGGTATGTACCGGAAAATCCTCGTATATCGTCTCGCCTGTTTCCGACCAACCGACTAATATCTGCCCAGTGTTTTGCTTCGGCCATTTCCAATAATTCATCACTTGGGCCACCGCCGTAGGCACACAACCCGTGTAACACCCTTCGGGAACCAAGATGTTGTATGGATTCCACTGGTTCCATTTGGTTGTGAGCAAAGGTGCTACGACAACTTCGCCAAGGTAAGAAGGATAATTGCTGCTGGCAGTCGCTCCCGAAGCGCGCTGCGCCGACTGTGATTTAGCCATTGCAGGGTTAGTGCGCAGGTGGTCAATGCCGTCAGAGTATTCGTTGAGCAAGTCGAGAAGCTGCACAGGTGCCTTGTCGTAGGCAAATGAACCGTGGTCGCAATAACCGAGTACTTCGGAGACGGCACCGTCTTCGCCCGAGACAACGACAAAGCCCTGGTCGTTGCCAAGGTTGATGACATAGACGTTAGCCTTGCCTGTCGCCACGCTCGACTTCATACTATGTGCCAACGAAGGAGCGGGCTTCGCCGTCGGTGCATCGTAACCGCGTGCCTTGGCTGCTTTCGTGCCGTTGGCAAACTTGCAGGCAATCTGCAGGGCCTGCTCTGCGCTGATATCATCTGCCAGCGCACTGCCTGTCGCCATCAGGGCAATGATTAATAATGAGATAATCTTCTTCATGGCTTACGGAATTTGAATGACATTTGTTTGGTATTCACAATATACATACCCCCACTCAGATTGCCGGTGGGTATGGTAATACAGCCGTTGCCGTCAAGACGAAACTGCCCGACAACAGCACCGTTGAGCCGATAGATGTTCACTACAGCACCAGCTTTGCCGCCGCTGACGACAAGGTCGCCATCGCGGAAAGAGAACTGCACATCTTTCGGCTGAAAGTCCTTAACCTCCTCCACTCCACTGGCGTTGTCATCTACATCAAAGTATATCTTCCGGAGCAGGTTAATGGGATACTGCACCGAAGTCTTTGAGGTGGTCATCACCAGTTCGGTGGATGAATAAGTTACCACGGGTTTCTCCGTGAAGGCAAACTTAGCCACTGTTCCGTCATATTGACAGATAACAATGGCATCCTTTGCCCATGCTCCTGCCGCCACCAGCCAGAGGAGCAACAAGGTGAATAGTTTTCTTGTCTTCATTGTCGTATTGTTTTATTATTTTCCAAATGCCTGTAAATTACGCAATACTACGTTATTTCTTATTCTGCAAATGTATCACTTTTCACCAAGATACCAAAAAATAAAGAGTACAATTCGACTCTTATATGATACATTTTAACCCTCATATCGTACAAATCAACTCTCATATCGTGCATTCTATTGATATTCAATATAATATTTGTATTTAAGTTTTTTGAAATATATAAGGCTAAAAAGAGAAAAATACATTATCTTTGCACTCGAAATAATAATATTTAATTAATCTCTTGATAAAAATGATACGAACTCTGTTCAGTTTTATACCATTTTCCGTGTGTCTATTCTGGGCCATCACCTTCATTACTCACTACAGGAAGTGCGACGCTGCCAAAAGAATCCTAACATGGTTTCTGTGCACATGCGTTGTCCTCTACTTATGCCATGCACTCTATTTCACCATAGGCTTGCCTCACCAGATGGAGTGTCTTTGGACACTTTGTTCGTTGTCGGTTTATCCACTATATTACGCCTATATCTGCAGCTTAGTTTCCCGACCAAAAGCCCCAATGAAACTCTTTCTTATTCTTACCCCTGGAATCATTGTGGCAGTGGCGAAATATTTCTTTCCTTGTGATGCGTTGGATAATGCACGCAAACTACTCTTTTCCATTCAGGTCATTGCAGTCTTATATATAGGATATCGCAAACTCCATACTTTCGATTGTGAAATAGCAAATGTGTATGCCGATACTGAAGGTCGTGACACCACGGCAGTGAAGCATTTGCTCATTGCTTTTGTAATTACCTCTTTATTGTCAGTTTTGGCAAATGCCTTAGGCAGGCAATACTTTGCACAGAGCGAGTGGATGATGTTAGCCATTCTCACTCCTTTTTCCGTTATGCTCTTTGCGTTGAGCTATATCGGATTTATCCGCGATTTTTCTTATGAACAGTTTGTTGAGGACAGCAAAGATTATTTCGGACAACCAACGCAAGATTTACCTAAAAATGAGGAAAGTAGTGTAGGGAAATGCATCGACCAAATACTTATCAGCCAACAATTGTATCTCACTCAAAACTTAAAGATAGGAGATATGACTAAAGCTACTGGCATATGCCGTACATACATTTCCAACTACATTAACCAAACAAAAGGCATGTCTTTCTCCGACTATATCAACAGTCTGAGAGTAGAATATGCTAAAACTCTACTGTCTCAAAATACCGAAAATACCAAAATCCTCACTATTGCCTCTCGTTCCGGATTCTCAAGCGAACAGTCCTTTTATCGCAATTTCAACAAGTTTACCGGTATGAAACCATTGGAATGGGTAAATATTGTGAAAGAAAGAGCAAAATAAACAGGATACACAAAAATTCATACTGGATGCATATAGTACACCGATTGCACAACAGACATCACAATAAAATTACTTATTCTCTTTTTTTTCGCCAATTTTCTTGCATCTTTCGCCAAAAAGTAGTACTTTTGCAGAAACAATATCAATAACAAGAATAATATTATAGAAAGGCTTATGATAAAGTCGTATTTCTCTAAACGAGACAGACAAGCGATAGTGGCTCTCACCCTGACAGTTTTGGCAGGGTGCGGTTTTCTATGGGTTCTTGGGGAATACGGAGAGAAGCAGGAATCGAAGGAGGTGGTGGAAAAGAAAGGCTATAAGGATAAAGCGCAATATTATGCTTCGGAACAAAGCTCCGAAGAACTATTTTGCTTCGACCCCAATACCGCCGACAGCACTGCACTGCTGAAACTCGGACTGCGCCCATGGCAAGTGAGGAATATATATAAATACAGAGCTCATGGCGGTATCTACCGCAAACCAGAGGATTTTGCACGGCTTTACGGTCTTTCCGCCCATCAATATAAGCGACTCCTACCCTATATCCGCATCGCCAAGGAATACAGGATGACTGCCGCGGAATATGTGGAGAGCATGGGGAAAGGTGAAAGAATATCGTATTACAAGAATAATCAAAACATCTCATACGACAACAGACGACAAGGCATCAATAGTGAAAAGACTACACCATCAGATTATCCCCGAAAAATATCAACAGGCGAACACATCATACTAAACACTGCCGACACCACGCAACTCATGCGAGTGCCTGGCATCGGCAGCTATTATTCTAAAGTCATCATGCGCTATGGCGAGCGTCTCGGGGGATATGTAAGCATCAATCAGCTCGATGAAATCGAGGATTTCCCGCAAGAAGCGAAGCAATTTTTTATCATCAGCAATCCATCGCCCCGCAGATTGAATGTGAACACCATGTCGCTGAATGAGCTAAAGCGTCACCCCTACATCAACTATTATCAGGCAAAAGCCATCATCGACTATCGTCGCATTAACGGACAAATCCGCAGTCTGCAACAACTCTCCACGAGTCCCGACTTTCCCGAAAAGGCTATTAAGAGATTGTTGCCATACGTGACTTATTAGTTACTTGCGAACCAACGGTCACTAATTCTTCACCGCTTCCCACCAGTCGAAGTTGAAGAGGTTCTTCTTCTGCATTGACGTGCTCTTGAACACGAAATAGACATCGTGCACGCCCTTGCAGTTGGTAAGTCCTGTGCGGAAGATCTCGTATTTGAACTTCGTGTTAGGAACGTCGATTTCTCCTGCTTTCCAGCCATCGGGAGCGTCGAGACGAATTTCCATTTTGCCACCAAGCAAAAGTGAAGAACAACTTGCTTTCAGTTCCTTAGCGCCTTTGCCAAAGTCAACACCTTTGACAAGGATATATTCGCCATCGTCGATATCAGTGACGAAGAGCGTGGGATTCCACGGACCGGAAGGATTCTCGCGAGTGGTCTTCAGGCCATATCCCCAAGCCATGGTCTCAGCCTCAACACGGCGGAAGGGATTGAATGTCTCCACCTGCTCCAGTTTGCAATCGAGGAAATAAGGCAACTCCTGTATTGTTCCGTCGGCATTATATGTCATCTCGGCAGCCGACACCGAACGACGTTCTGCATGGCGGCTTGTCTCCAGTCGGAAGATGTCGTAGTTAAGTCCGAAGCAATACCATTTGCCCTTATACTCGATGATACCGGGATGATTGCCTCGTGTGCGTGGAGTGTGGTCCATGATATGCCCCTTATGCTCCCACGGTCCGATGGGCGACTTACTCATGGCATAGCCAATACCCTCGGGACAGCAAGTTGACGCGTAAGCGAGATAATACCATTTCTCGCCACGGGCATTCTTCCTCGACCAGAACCAAGGGCCTTCCTGATAGTCGCCTATGGGGTCTATCTGCATGATGTCGCCCTTGATGGAAATCATATCCTCGTTGAGTCGCACGCAATATGTGTGGGGATTGCCCCAATACATATAAGCCTGTCCGTCGTCGTCAATCCACACTGTCGGGTCGATGTCATACCAATGCTCCTGTCGCCACACGAGCGGTTTGCCAAGCGGGTCTTTGAATGGGCCAAAGGGCGAGTCGGCAACGAGCACTCCGATACCATTGCCGTGTATCGGGCAATACATATACCACTTGCCGTTGCGCTCAATCACCTGTTCAGCCCATGCTCCGTTGTCTCCCTTATACCAAGTGAAATCCCTGAGCGAAGCCACCGCCCCATGGTCTTGCCAGTTGACCATGTCGGTAGAGGTATAGAGCAACCAGTCTTTCATCTTGAATCCCTCAGCGTCATCCTCATCGTGGGTGGTATAGAGATATACGGTATCTCCATGCACATAGGGTGCCGGGTCTGCCGTGTATTTGGTTTGGATAATCGGCAGATTGAAGTTTTGTTTCTGTTGTGCCGCTGCCGACATTGTAGCAGCAAGCATAATGCTTAATGTGAGTAGTTTCATTGCACTTGAAATTATAAACTTGTTTAGAAAATTTCTGATTTCGTGTGCAAAATTACTCAATTTCTACCACATTGCAGCCGAATTTTGTTACATATACATTCAGAAATGTTTCATATAGTCTTTTACTTAAATAATTTCTGAGCGAAGAAGTAAAGACTCTCACGCCATACGGGCCATGTGTGACCGCCAGGAGTCTCATAGTAGCAGTGCTTGATGCCCATCTGGTCAAAACGCTCGCGCATAGCCTTGCAGTTTTCGTAGGCAATGTCTTCCTGACCACCCATGGTGATATAGAACTCGCGGAACTGATTGTTATAATATTCTGGACGCTCCTTGAGCTTCGCATAATAAGGTTCACCCGAACTGTTAGCCATAAACGGTTGGGGATTCTTAAACCATCCACTGCTGAACACTCCCACGTAACGGAACAACTCGGGATGCATGATGGAAGTGTTGAGAGTCTGTATGCCTCCCATCGACAGACCTGCCAGTGCGCGTCCGTCGGCAGTGGTGAGTGTGCGGTAGCGACTTTCTACAAGAGGAATACCATCGGTGAGTAACTCAGTGGCGAAATCCTGTGAGTTGCCATCCATCATGGCTACAATCATTGGTTCTGCCTTACCCTCGGCAATAAGGTTGTCGAGGATGATGTCGGTCAACCCCTGGTTGCTCCATCCCCGCTCGTCCTCGCCACCGCCATGCTGCAGATAGAGAACGGGATAACACTTGCCACTTGTGGCATATCCAGCCGGAGTATATACATAGATGTTCTTCCACTTTCCAGTGACCTTTGACAGATAGCGCACTCGGCTCACCTCGCCGTGCTTCACGTCGGCCTTAAGCTGATAGCGGTCGGTCTTCTCGGCGGGATAAGGTATCTCAACACCACTGGTCATCATGCTGCAACCATAGAACGACTCGCTTGCAGGATCGGCAACCTTCACTCCGTCAACAACAAGGAAATAATAGTGGAATCCTTCAGTCTGTGGTTCTGTGGTGCATGTCCACACACCGTCGGCTCCTTTCTTCATATCGTAGAGTTTGCCAAGGTCAATCTGCACCTTCTGGGCAGTGGGGGCTTTCACGCGAAACTCCACTCTACCGTCCTGGAGCACTCGGGGATATTCCTGATTGCGAATGTTCAATGCTGAGGGTTGCGGCAGCTTTGTCTCCATCATACCAGCCTGACGCTGGAAGAAGTTCACCATACTCTGGAAAGTGTTATTATTAAATGTCACAGGGCCATGGTTGCCGTTGGGCACTGTGATGAAGTCCTCAAGACATCCGGCATCACTAAGTGCCTTTGAGAAACACTCGCTCTGGCAATAAGGCACCACAGGGTCGGTATTACCATGGATGACGAGGAATTTCGGATCTTTCTTGTCGATATACGACATTGGATTCATGGCACGCACCATATCTGGATTCTCTGCCGACGGCCCCCCTATGACAACAGCCTCGGGCGAGTTGCCGTCTTTGTATGTCTCGCAACGCTCCATGCGGCTCATGTCAATAGGGCCAAACCAATCCACCACTGCATCTACAGCACTGCTCTCCTTGGTGTATTGTCCGAGCTGTCCCTCGATATCCACTTTCACCTTGCCAAACTTGCGAGTCTTCACGCCATTGGTTGTTCCAGCCAATGAAGAGAGATGACCACCGGATGAATAACCTGTGATGCCTATAAAAGAGGTGTCGAGACCATACTTTGAGGCATTGCCACGCACATAACGGATCGCAGCTTTTACGTCATGTATTTGTGCAGGGAACTTTGCCTCGGTGCTGGCGCGATGGTTAATGCTCACCACGGCAAAGCCTGCGTCGAGCAGTTGTTGTCCGTATGACCTAAAGGCGTCGCCCTTGGAATTGTTGCTAAACCACGCACTGCCATATATGAGCACTACGACCTTGTGAGTCGGTTGTCCGTCATCGGGAGTGTAGATGTCGAGTTTGTGACCTGTCAGTCCGTCGCCTACATAGTCAACATCCTTCCATTTGTTTGCCGTTGCACCACCTGCCATAAGCAATGCCATGGCAGCAGCAGCGATTCTGTGAATACTTGTTTTCATCATTTCCAGGTTTAATTAGTATTTTGATTTCGCGGCAAAAGTACACAAAAATTGCGAGACTATAAGAAAAAAGACTATCTTTTTTTACGAGAAAATTAAACGAATATTAATTATGTAACAAATCAACAAATATATGACACATTTGGATAACAAGCAAGTATGCACATAGTATATTGGTCGTTTTGAAACAAATCCTATTGTATATGGTACAATATTTCAGCAGTATTTGGGAAATTTAGTGTAACTTTGCACGCAGAAAACATAATAATTATTTTTTTCTAAGAAACAATGAACAGAAATCTGATTTTTTCGGGACTCGTATGCCTGATTATGCCATGCACAATGATGGCACAAGACAAGCTCTACAGTGATGAATTCCCACTGGGTGATGTCACACTGCTCGACGGGCCGCTGAAACATGCCCGCGACCTAAATGTGGAAAACCTGATGAAGTATGACTGCGACCGTATGCTTGCACCTTATCGCAAGGAGGCAGGACTCGCGCCTCGCAAACCCACCTACCCCAACTGGGACGGACTCGACGGACACGTAGGCGGACACTACCTCTCGGCTCTTGCCATCAATGCCGCTACCGGCAGCGAGGAATGTAGGCAACGCATGGAATACATGATTGCTGAATTGAAGCTTTGTGCCGAAGCCAACGACAAGCGTGGAGAGGCATGGGCGAAGAACTATGTGGGCGGATTCCCGCAGAGTGAAAAACTATGGTCAACATTCCGCAAGGGCGACTTCGGCAAGTATTTCGGTTCGTGGGCACCGTTCTATAATCTCCACAAGATGTATGCCGGACTGCGCGACGCATGGCTCTATTGTGGCAACGAGGATGCCAGACAGCTCTTCCTGAAGTTCTGCGACTGGGCTGTAGATATCACTTTCCAACTGAATGACGAACAGATGGAACGTATGCTCGGAAATGAACACGGTGGTATGGACGAGGTTCTGGCCGATGCCTATGCCATGACAAATGACAAGCGCTATCTCGACTGCGCCCGACGCTTTGCCCACCGCCAGTTGCTCACCCCGATGGAGAACCATCAGGACTGTCTCGACAATATGCATGCCAACACCCAAATACCCAAGGTGATAGGTTTTCAGCGCATAGCCGAACTCGATGGCGACACCCGCTGGCATGAGGCAAGCCAATACTTCTGGGACCTTGTGACCAAGCAGCGTTCTCTTGCTATCGGAGGAAACAGCCGACGCGAACACTTCCCCACCAAGGAAACATGCATCGACTATGTAAACGACATCGACGGACCGGAGTCGTGCAATACATACAACATGCTCAAACTCACGGAGTTCCTCAACCGAGTCAATCCCAATGCCACCTACGGCGACTTCTATGAGCGTGCTATGTTCAATCATATCCTTTCCACACAACATCCCGAACACGGAGGTTATGTGTATTTCACTTCCGCACGTCCTCGCCACTACCGCAACTACTCCGCCCCCAACATGGCGATGTGGTGCTGCGTGGGAACGGGTATGGAAAACCACGGAAAATACGGACAATGGACATGGACACGCAAGAAGGGCGTGAAACCTGCAGACGACGCTCTCTATGTCAACCTCTTCGTCGCTTCCGAACTCAACTGGCGCGAACGTGGCGTCATACTGCGACAGGAAACGAATTTCCCCTACGGCGAGACATCGGAGATTAGCGTAGTGAAGGGCAAAGGCTCATTTATCATGAAGATAAGGAAACCCTCTTGGTGCGACCGCTTTGAGGTGAAGGGTATCGGATTCGATGCCAAGCAATATGAGGAAGATGGCTTTGTCTGCATTAACAGGAAATGGAAGAAAGGCGACCGCATCGCCATCTCAATGCCTATGCATGGCAGTGTGGAGCGTATGCCAAACGTGCCTCAATATGTGGCAATCATGTATGGGCCTATCGTTCTCGGTATGAAGGCAGGCACAGAAGACCTTCGTTCACTCATTGCCGACGACAGCCGTTTCGGACAATATGCCGGAGGCAAAAAACTGCCTCTCGACAAGGCTCCCATCCTATTGCCAAAGGAAATCAGCGACATAGCAAAGGACCTTCGTCCTGTGGCTGGCAAACCGCTGCACTTCACTCTCGCCACACGCACTGAGAACGCCATTCCCGGTGGCGAACTGCAACCGTTCTTCGAGATCCACGACTCGCGTTATATGATGTATTGGCTTGCACTCAGCGATACCGACTACAAGGCTTACACACAGCGTCTTGCCGACGAGGAGAAAGCACGCCAAGCTCTTGAGGCTGCCACCGTTGACAAGGTTATGCCGGGAGAGCAGCAGCCCGAGACTGACCACCGAATGGAAACCGACAAGTCGGACAAGGGAAGCACCGAGGGCGTGTTCTATCGTGACGCCCGCGACGGCAGCTATTTCTCTTACCTCATGCAGACCAAGGGTGAGACAGCCCTCACGCTGCAGCTCACCTTCTGGGGACAGGACGAGTGGCGCTCCTCGGAGTTCGACATCTTTATCGACGACACCCTGCTGACAAGTGTCAACAATACCCACCGCTGGCGCACCACCCAATTCAAGACCGTCGATTACCCCATTCCCGCCTCCATGCTCGAAGGCAAAAAGGAAGTGAGAGTGAAGTTTGTGGCCCACAAGGGACGTCAGGTAGGACAGATTTACGGAGTAAGAATGAAACTGAAAAGGGAATAGCCAAATGAGGAAACAAAAAACAGCCAACTGAGGTAATGAATTTTAGCCAACTGAGGAAATAAAATTCGGCCAACTGGGGAAATAAAATTCGGCCAACTGAGGAAATTATTAAGAATTTATTTGTTTATTCGAATAATTTTCACTACCTTTGCACCCGATAAAACTCATTGGATATGAAGAAATACAAGCAAAGAATAGCAGACAGGATGCTCCAGAGAAGACTATCGGGAGTTGGAGCCGTGCTGATTGAAGGCCCGAAATGGTGCGGAAAGACAACTACGGCATCACAACATGCCAAAACAATCCTGTATCTTGACGACCCTACAGACATGTCGCAATATCTTAGGATGGCAGACATAAATCCCAAGGCATTGCTTCAAGGCATCATCCCTCTGCTTATCGACGAATGGCAGTTGGCTCCCAAACTATGGGACACGATACGTTACGAGGTTGACCGGAGAGGCGAGCCAGGACAATTCGTTCTGACAGGCTCTGCCGTTCCTGCCCAAACTGATGACATCCACCACTCGGGCACAGGGCGATTCGCCTGGCTTACCATGCGTCCTATGAGCCTGTATGAATCAGGAGAGTCTTCAGGGGAAGTAAGCCTTGGCAATCTATTTACCTCCCCAGACAATATAATGGGGATAAACCCACTGTCACTTGAAGACATCGCCTTTCTGATATGCCGTGGCGGTTGGCCAAGTGCCACTTTGCTTAATGGCGAGCCTGCACTTGACACAGTCAGATACTACTATGATGCCGTCACCCGTTCTGATGTATCGAGAGTTGACGGCATTAACCGCAACACGGAACTCACGAAAAGACTGATGCGATCATACTCCCGTCATCAGGGAGCTCAAGCCACCATATCCACTTTAGTGGAAGACATAAGGGCATTTGACGAGTCGGCGGCTGATGCGAAAACCATTTCTTCATACATCGGTGCACTGAAGAAGATTTTTGTCATAGAAGACTCATTGGCTTGGAATCCCAACCTGCGTTCAAAGACCGCCATACGCACCTCAGACACTCGCTATTTCATTGACCCGTCGATTGCCACTGCCGCACTTGGTCTCGGTCCTGCCGACCTTATGGCAGACCTTAACACCATGGGGTTGTTGTTCGAGACAATGTGTGTAAGAGACCTGCGTGTCTTTGCCGATGCCATTGACGGTCAGGTGTATCACTATCGGGACAAGAACGGCTTGGAATGTGATGCCGTCATACACTTGCGCAACGGCAATTACGGACTTGTAGAGATAAAGCTTGGAGGCGACAAACTCATAGAAGAGGGAGCCTCAACACTACTTTCGCTGTCAAGCAAGATTGACACCGAAAAGATGAAGTCCCCCTCATTCCTGATGATCCTGACCGCCACAGGCCGTTTCGCCTACCGCCGTGAAGACGGAGTGTATGTCGTTCCGATAGGATGCCTCAGGGAATAAATGCTTCCAAGAGATTTAATCAATAGAGCCAGAACATCCGCTCCATCATCTGCCATTTCTCGTCGCTCGTGGCATTGGCGTCGCAGCCCTGGAACTGGGCGACGTATGCCTCCCACTCTGCCTGTCGGGGCAGAGTGGCAAGGCGTGCCATGGCTTCATCCCAATTAAAGTCGTCGGGAGTTTCTACAATCATAAACAATCGGTTGCCGAGGATGTATATCTCCATCTCCTCGATACCAACACTGCGGATACCCTCGCGAATCTCACTCCAGTGGTGCTCGCGGTCGTGAGCCTCCACATACTTCTTGATGAGTTCGGGGTCATTCTTTAATTCTAATGTCTGACAAAATCTTTTGCTCATATTGTTTGTCCTTACTTTATTATATTTATATGTATCTCGCGATTGTAATTCTTGCCATTCTTGTCTGCCTTTGTTTTCATACGTTGCTTTTTGTCGTTCCACTCACACCTTGTGATGGAATAGTCGCCTTGCTCAAAGGCATAGCCGTCGCCGTTCCACACCACGGTGGCATATCTCTGCTGACCGGCAAACGAACTGCGGGTGAGGTTGAGCACACGCTTATCGCCGGTAGTGGCACGCTGGTTTTCATATAGTCCCATCGAGTGATAGAGTGAATACAGACTGCTTCGCTCCGCCCCTAAGGCATCGCTGAGTCAATGTCCTGCAAGAGTGTCTTGCCGGTCTTTCTGTCGATAAACGAGATGCTTTCACCCTCGTTCTTCACGACAATCTCCTCCGACTTCACCTTCTGCCTCTCATAAACACAAGCGCCGGTGTTATTGCCAGGCAATGTGCCGTCAGCCGACCATTGCACTCTTACTATCTTCGGAGTGACAAACTCCACCTTTACATTCGGTGTCCTGTCTTGCGCATTGACAATGACAGCCACAGACATCGTCAAAAATAATAACTTAATTCTATTCTTCATATAAGCCCTTGTATAAATGTTTTATTAAAACCACAGAGATAAAGAGGAAAAGAGTTTTATGCTATATAGAGTTGGTCGCAAGCGACTGAGGGCGCAGAGCCTCCATACGGCAGACATTATGCGCAGCCCTCTGAGAACTCTAAATGCCAAAGGCATTCAAACTCCTAAGAATATGAAATCTCTCAATCTCTTAAACTCTGTGGTTCAAAAAAACTTTCCAAAGTTGAGTTCATTTAACAATCACAAAACCTCCCCTGGCCTGGCATTTTATCTGATTTGGAATACGCCCCTTGGAAATCTTTATGCTCCATGGGTCGGGATTATCGGCGGGCAGTTCGCCTTTATATCCTGCCTTGTCGGTGAACAAAGTGTATTTGCCCTTGGGCAGGAAGGATGTGTCGTAGGAGAGAATCTGAGGCTCGTCCTTACCGTTGATACCGGCGATATACCAAGTCTTCCCGCTTCTACGGGCAATGACAACCCACTCTCCGGGATAACCTCCGAGCAGTCGGGTCTCATCCCATGTGGTGGGCAATGCCGACATGAAGTCCTTTACCTCCTTTGGCTGCACGAGATAGCTCTCGGGCTTGTCCGCCCAATGAAGCATCGGCGACTCAAAGAGTACGGGCAGTGCGAGTTCGTGGGCATGGGTGGTGATATGCTTGTGCTGTGAATCGGAGAATGTGCATGGTGTGTAGTCCATCGGGCCGATGACATTGCGGGTGAAAGGCAAGGTGGCGTTGTGTGCGGCAGCCTTGGGAGTGAGTGTGGCATTGTTGTTATACCATTCCGCTCCATACACAGCCTCAACAGACACGAGGTTGGGATAAGTGCGCTGCCAGCCACGGGGTATTGTAGCACCATGGAAGTTGACCATCAGATGATAGCGTGCAGCACATTCGAGCAGGTCGATACAGTATTCCATAGTCTCCTGCTTGTCTCCGGCAAAGAAGTCAATCTTCACTCCAGCCACACCCATCTTCTCAAGCCATGCAAACTCCCTCTCGCGGTTTTCGGGTGCATTAAGTCGCTCATGAGGACCAGGTGCGCCCCAAGCCTTTATCCATGCCGTCGAAGAGTTATACCACAGTATGGGTTTCACTCCCTTGTCGAGGGCATAGCGTATGGCATCCTCGATGTTGCCACCATTCTTCATCTCGTCCCACTCGGCATCAATCAATACGTATGGCCACTTCATCTCCACCGCCATATCCACGTATTTCCTTATTATCTGATAGTCGTTGCTGCCATGGTTGTATGCCCAATATATCCACGATACTGAGCCAGGCTTTATCCACGACGTGTCCTCGATACGACAAGGCTCACTGACATCGGTGACGAGGGTGGATGCCACCACATCCTTCTGCTCTCCCACGATAATCACTCTCCAGGGCGAGAGCCACTGTCCGGTGGTGTTCTGCAGGTTTTCGTCCATAACCACGCGATACTGCTCCTTGTTGCGGTCGTTATATAGCGACGATGCACTATTGCCTCTCCCTATTCCAGCTTCAGTGATTAGAGCAAAGACATTGTCGGCAGGCTGAATCAAGGCAGGATAGCCCCAACGCTTGTTTTCGTTCTCGCCGGTGGTTGACAAGGGGAAGAACTCTTCGTAAGGCTCTGTCCATTTCTGCATCCATCGTTTTGTGCCTTCGGCTATGCGATACGTTGTCAGTTCCTCGGTGATACGAGTGTGCTGCAGTCCATTGAATGTATAGCGAAAAGCCACTCCGTCGTTATACGCCCTAACGGTCAAAGACTGCTGCCTTCCGATGTTGTCGATATAGAGATAAGTCACCTCGTTGGCTTCATTGGAGCACTCATGGCGCTTACCGCCAATCATCGCATAGGAGTCCTTTATCGCCTTCGCAGGCTTCTTCGCCTTGAGCGTCAGCGCCTTTCCGCCGCCGTCTTTCATGAGCATACCGACATTAGCGATTTCAAGTACCTCATGCTCGTTGCCACCATTGTGATAAACTACGGCAAAGCCCTTGCCTTTTTCTCTCCACTCCACCTTACCGTTGGGAGAAATCACTTGTGCATTGGCAATAACAGTTATTGCCAATGCTATCATCGTTGTTTTTATCTTCATTCTTCACTCTTCATTTTAACCAAAATACGGAACACCTTCCCCGGTGCCTCAACCCATCGTTCCATTGCCTCGGGAGCTTCCTCGGGCGAGCACTCCATACTGATAAACTTATCCACGGGACATGTGCCGCGCTCAAGGTAGTGGATGACGGCACGGAAATCGGAAGGCATTGCATTGCGCGAACCGCGGATGTCGAGTTCCTTCTGCACGAAGAACTTCGTCTGGAACGACACGTCGGTCTTGGCATAACCAATGCAGATGACACGACCTGTGAAAGCCACCTCATCCACTGCCATCTGATAGGTAGGCGCACTGCCCACAGCCTCAATCACCACGTCGGGACCGAATCCACCAGTCATCTCCAACAGTCGGGCATGCACATCCTCAGTCTTGCTATTGATGGTATATGAAGCCCCAACCTCGCGTGCCAAGGCGAGCTTCTCGTCGTCGATGTCGGCAGCCACTACTGTGGCACCACGGAGCACCGAGCGCACTATCGCTCCCATGCCCACCATACCGCAACCAATCACAAGCACCACATCAATGTCCGTCACCTGAGCCCTCGACACAGCATGGAATCCCACGCTCATCGGTTCCACCAAGGCACAAGTGCGGGGAGTGAGCAGTCCTGCGGGAATCACCTTCTCCCATGGCATAACGATATACTCGCGCATGGCTCCGTCGCGCTGCACACCGAGAGTCTGGTTGTCCTTGCAGGCATTAGGTCGGCCATTACGACACGATGCACACTTATTGCAGTTGGTATAGGGATTCACCGTTACGGTCATTCCAGGTTTCAGTCCTACGGGAACCTCACTTCCCACCTCCACGATGGTCGCGCCCACCTCATGACCAGGTATCACAGGCATCTTCACCATCGGGTTCTTGCCGAGGAAGGTGCTGAGGTCAGAACCACAGAATCCTACATACTCCATTTTCAGAAGCACCTCTGAGGGCTTCAGTTCATTCACGTTGTCTATTTCCACGAGCGCCATCCTGCGCTCCTCTGTAATCTGTATTGCTTTCATAATCTTCACTCACTCATATTTTTAATATACGGTAATTCCACGAGTTTATCAAAACCATAGAATCTCTTTGCATTCTCTCCAAGGAAGGCGGTCTTGTCGGCATCACTCAGTTCGCGCGACTTCTGAATAAAGTCGTATGACATACGATAGGTGATGGCAGTGATAGTGCGGGGATAGTCGCTGCCCCACATCAGTCGGTCCATACCCACCCATTCAGCTGCCAGTCTTATGCTTCGCACAGCCGAGGGGAAGGGATAGAACTCCGCATTGAAGAGCCATGTGATACCACCCGACTCTATCATCACGTTCTTGCCACGAAGGGCGAGCTTCACCTGACTCTCAAAAGCCGATGTCGTGACCATGCCGAAATGACCTATCGCCACTTTCAGATTGGGACATTCCTCGATTATCTCTCCCATCTCGGCTATCTGTCGCTCGTCCTCACCAAGACACATGGAGAGTATCATTCCCTCGCGCTCCATATACTTGAACATCGGCATCATGTCGTGAAGCGGTGTCGAGAGGCGATGCCCTGGAATGGCAATGCCTTTCAGACCTGCCGCCTTCAGTCGTGCCGCCTCGCCCTCAGTGTGGCACATACCCATGCAGAAGAATCTCCCGGGCCACTTGTGCTGCACCTCGGTGAGATAGTCGTTTTGGCAACCGTCGATCACCTCCTGCACCACCACTGCCGCCGCCACCTGGGCGTAGTCCATATTACTCAGGAACACCTCAGCCGTGTTCCTTCCGTCGATCATGAATGGTGGCAACATCTGTCGTTCCTCGCCGAAGAACAGCGAGCGCGACCCGTTCTTGCCCAATGTCCTCACTGCCTGGCCATCCACCATTGCATCCTGTCTGAGCCACAAATGGCTATGTGAATCTATTATGAATTCCTCCATCTCACTCCCATTTGGTCACCAATGATCTCCTGCACCCTCTCCACGAGTTGCCAGTCGATAGGCTCGCTTACATATTCTATGTTCTTCAGCACGTTGTTCGGATTGGCACTGCTGAAGAGCGTTGTTGCGATATGGTCGTTGCACGAAGTGGAATACTGGATTGCGAGCTTGTCGATGGGATAGCCCTGTTCGTCACAATAGCGGGCAGCCTTGGCACAAGCCTCGCGCAGTGCGACAGTGGCTGGATGCCAGTCGGGAGCTCCCCTCATCGACAGCAATCCCATGGAGAAGGGCGAAGCGTTGATGACACCAATACCGCGACTCTCGAAGAAGTCGAAGTATTCTGTAAGCAGATTGTCATTCAGGCAATAATGGCAGAAGTTGAGCACACTCTCCACCGTGCCCTCCTCACTGTGCTCAATCACCCACTTGAGGTTTTCGGGCTGCAGGTCGGTGATACCCACATGCCCCACCACGCCCTCCTTGCGCAGTTCCACAAGAGCCGGCAGAGTCTCATCCACCACCTGCTGCAAATCGGCAAACTCCACGTCGTGCACATTGATGAGGTCGATATAATCCACATTCAACCTCTCCATACTCTCATACACGCTCTCCTTGGCACGCTTAGCCGAGTAGTCCCAATAGTTCACCCCGTCCTTGCCATAGCGCCCCACCTTGGTGGAGAGCACATACCTGTCGCGCTGTATGTCCTTTAGAGCCTTGCCCAACACGGTCTCAGCCTTCAAGTGACCGTAGTACGGCGACACGTCAATAAAATTTATACCGCCATCCACAGCCACATTCACAGCCTCGATAGCTTCCTCCTCGCGTATTCCGTGGAACACGCCACCCAACGACGAGGCTCCAAACCCGAGGTTGGAGACATTCATTCCCGTCTTTCCAATTTCATTATACTGCATATATATCAAGTTTTTAATTTTCAGATAATTGTGGCGCAAAGGTATGAAGATGACGACAATCAGGCGTTGGAAAAAAAAGACATTCGATGGTATATTATCGACTGATTACATAATATTCTTTGAATAAATAATAAAACATAGTAAAAAATCGACATAACATGGTGGAATATCGCAGTTTTATTCGTATCTTTGCACCATGAATTACCCGATAGACAAACTCCACGTATATACACTCAACGTGGGATTCGCCCGACACGACGGCGACTGGAACTGGAAGAACGTGCGAAGCCCCTTCGCGCGACTGTATCTCGTGGTGGAAGGCAAGGCGCAGATTTCCCTGCCCTCGGGCACATACGACCTCACTCCAGGCCATCTCTATTACATCCCCTCATTCACCACCCACAGCTATATCTGCGACTCGCTGTTCACGCATTATTATGTGCATATCTATGAGAACAACCACGAGGCTGAAAGCATACTCGACAACTGGGACTTCCCCGTAGAGGCAGACGCCACGGAATACGACATCGAATTGTTTAAGCGACTGGCATACATCAACCCCTTCCTCCGGTTGCCCATGTCCAATCCTGACATCTACGACAACCACAAGACTCTTGTTAGCAACATCGACATGAACCTTCGCCGCCCCTTCCCCGACAAGGTTGAGTCGCGCGGAATACTGTTTATCCTGCTGTCGCGATTCCTCAAGAATGCCACCCCGAAGGTGGAAACGGGCGACGACCGTATAAGGATGGTGTTGGCGCATATCCGCGGCAGTCTGAGTGAGAACATCGACGTGGAGAGCCTTGCCAATAAGGCGTGCATGTCGAAGGATCATTTCATCCGAACATTCAAGAGGCACACAGGCGACACTCCCATTGCCTATATCACAAAAAAGAAAATGGAAGCAGCCGAACTCCTCCTCATAACCAGCGACGACACCATCAAGAACGTGGCTATGAAATTGGGCTATTACGACTGCTCCTATTTCAACAAGACTTTCAAAAAATATTCAGGTATCACGCCCCAGCAATACCGCGACGGGCACAAGGGCGGCATCTCGCACAGCGACTTAGACTGTGCAGCTCACCCCGAGGGCGGTTCCGATTGCGGCTAATACCGCAGAGGCGAGGTTCCACAGAAACTTAATAAGCCTCGATTTGTTCTCCTTAGTCATAACTTTAATCCTTTAATTTTTAATTCTTTAATTTCCGAAGGACCTAATGGTCCTTCGGATCACCATCACTCATAGAGATTTTCATCGTCACCGCCGCCCTGGTCAGTGCCGCCGCCACTTGGAGGCGTGGGCTCATTGCCCGAAGAATCACCGCCAGTGCCTCCAGCCGAAGCCGAGCCGTCAGTGGCCTGGGTAGTGGTCGTTCCCGGAGTGAGGAAGGCAGAGCTCTCGCCTCCGTAGGTCTTCACGCTTCGCTTGTAAGCCTCAGCACCGCTGTACTCAGCAATCACCTCAGCGTTGTTGTTGACGAGCGACTGCGTGCTCACGAGAGTCTTGCTGCTTGCCTTGCGCGAGTGAACCCAAGCAAACACTCCAGCGCCCTCACCCTCGATGTGTCCGAGGAATCCATCCACCGTGGCGAAGCCATACTTGCTCACGAGATCCAGGAGCTTCACCTCGCTCGCCTTGT
>CALZYS010000034.1 GCA_945830345.1 uncultured Prevotella sp. | reverse complement strand
CGCTTGCCTTCGACACTCTCTATGCCGAAGGTCAGCGTCGCTATGTCGAGAGTCTCTCGTCATACGCTCGCCAGTTTCTCGGACGAATGAACAAACCGGAGTGTGACTATATCAAGGGTATTCCTCCCGCAATAGCCATCGAACAGAAGGTAATAAGTCGCAATCCACGCTCAACAGTGGGCACAACCACCGAGATATACGAATATCTCCGTCTGCTCTTTGCCCGAGTTGGTCACACCTTCTCGCCCATTAGTGGCAATGAGGTGAAGAAACATACGGTGGAGGATGTCTTGGCGTTTGTGAAGACATATTCCGAGGGCACAAAGTTTGTTATCTTAGCTCCATTGGTGCCTGTTGAAGGGCGCACTGAGGCGGAACAACTCAAGATGTCGTTGCTTCAGGGTTACGCACGTATATATTATAAAGGTGATTTTCAGAGAATCGACGATGTGCTGGAGACGGGTGAGGAAATCACTGGCGAAGTGTATATAGTGGTTGACCGATTGTCGGTTGACCTTTCGACGGATGGCATCTCGAGAATGATGGATTCTGCCGAAACCGCCTTCTACGAGGGTAGGGGAGAATGTCGCCTGATGTTCATGCCGTCGATGATAACCTATGATTTCTCAACGCGTTTTGAGGCTGATGGAATCGAGTTTGAGGTTCCTAATGACAATATGTTCTCATTCAACTCTCCCGTTGGAGCCTGTCCCGAGTGTCAGGGCTACGGCAAGGTGATAGGTATCGACCCGTCGCGAGTCATTCCCGATTCGGGCAAGAGCGTGTATGACGGTTGCGTGGCTTGTTGGAACGGAGCTAAGTTGGGTGAGTGGCGCGATGTGTTCTGTCGTTATGCCGCGAGGGACAATTTCCCCATCTTCGAACCCTATTACAAACTGTCAGAGGAGCATCGTTCATGGCTGTGGCACGGACTGCCATCTGCCGACCCGACAGACCCTTACTCAACGGTGTGCATCGACGAGTTCTTCGAGATGGTGCGCCAAAACCAATATAAGATTCAATATCGCGTGATGATGGCTCGTTATCGTGGCAAAACCGACTGCCCTACGTGTCACGGCACCCGACTTAAGAAAGAGGCTAACTATGTGAAGATTGCCGGACGCAGTATTACCGATCTCGTGCAGATGCCGATTGTCACCCTGAAGGAATGGTTTGCCAATATACAACTGCCCGAGCATGATGCCGCCATAGCCAAGCGCCTGCTCACCGAAATCAACAACCGACTACAGTTTATACTTGATGTCGGACTTGGTTATCTCACTCTCAACCGCCTGTCCAATACTCTTTCGGGAGGTGAGAGCCAGCGCATCAACCTTACCACCTCGCTTGGCAGCAGTTTGGTGGGCTCGCTTTATATCCTCGACGAACCGAGTATTGGTTTGCATAGTCGCGACACTGAGCGACTTATCAATGTATTAAAGCAACTGCGCGACATTGGCAACACTGTGATTGTCGTTGAGCACGACGAGGAAATAATGCGTGCTGCCGACTATATCATCGACGTGGGACCCAACGCCGGTCGCCTCGGAGGAGAAATAGTATGGCAGGGAGAAACAAAGAATCTCCCAAACGCTGCCAATTCCTCATCCCTAATTCCTAATTCCTCATTATCCCAAAGTCATACCCTCAAATATCTCACTGGCGAGGATGCCATTCCTCTTCCCAAGAGTCGCCGTCCGTGGAATATGAAGGTGGAGATTAAGGGAGCGCGAATGAACAACCTCAAGGGCATTGACGTTGCTTTCCCGCTTAATGTGATGACTGTAGTTACGGGTGTGAGCGGTTCGGGCAAGTCGAGTCTTGTTAAGGGTATTCTCTATCCCGCCCTCAAGCGTCATATCGGTGAGGTGTGTGATGCACCAGGCGAATATGGTTCGATAGGTGGCGATATCAAGGCGATACAGCACGTGGAGTTTGTCGATCAGAATCCTATTGGCAAGAGCACACGCTCTAATCCCGCCACCTATGTCAAGGCCTACGATGCCATCCGCGAACTCTATGCCGACCAGCCCCTCTCTAATCAGATGGGGTTCACAGCCCAGTATTTCTCTTTCAATGCCGAGGGAGGTCGTTGTGAGGAATGTAAGGGAGCCGGAGTCATCACCGTAGAGATGCAGTTTATGGCCGACCTCGTACTTGAGTGTGAGCATTGCCATGGCAAGCGATTCAAGAGCGACATTCTTGAAGTGAGATTCCATGGCAAGAACATCTCCGACGTTCTCGACATGACTATCGATGAGGCTATTGAGTTCTTCACACAGTGGGAGCAACTGGACATTGTCAAGCGACTACAACCTCTACAGGACGTGGGTCTTGGATATATCCGTCTAGGACAGAGTTCATCCACTCTTTCAGGTGGAGAGAACCAACGTGTAAAACTCGCCTATTTCATAGGTCAGGAAAAGATTGTGCCCACGATGTTCATCTTCGACGAGCCAACCACAGGTCTTCATTTCCACGACATCAAGAAACTCCTTGAGTCGTTCAATGCTCTTATCTCGCGTGGTCACACCATAGTCATCATCGAGCACAACCTTGAGGTAATCAAGTGTGCCGACCATCTTATTGACATGGGACCCGACGGAGGCGACCGTGGCGGCAATGTTGTTGCTGTGGGCACTCCCGAGGCAGTCAGCGGCTGCAATGAGGGCTTCACGGCAAAGTATCTCAGAGAAAAATTATATTAATTCCATTTAATGCCTTGGTAGAGGCTTGGTGCATACCAGAAGAACTCCATATTTTCACCCTTGGTAGGTATGGGCGACATCGTCCTCTCCATGGGCATCCTCTTTGTGGTGTGCGATCCGCCGTTTCCACCTATTCCACCTGTTCCGCAACTTCCGCAAGGCTGGTGGTGGAAACTGGTGGTAAAAATACTATAATTAGGGAATGTGATTCGATAATGATAGCCCTGTTGTGACATGTAATTGCAGGAATATTATTTCATAGTTGGCAAAATATATTTTGGCAGTTAGTAAACAATCTTTTGCCAGTTAGCAGAAGATTATTTGCTAACTGGCAACATACAAGAATTCAAGCCATCCACATACAACATCCCCCGCCTTTCACTCTGCATATCAACAACAATACTTATTAGTACAAGTCACCCATAGTTTCCACCACCACCACCAGCCTTGCGGAAGTTGCGAAACAGGTGGAACAGGTGGAAACGGCGGAAAGATTATTTAGCAGTTGTGCAAGTTATATTAACTGAAAATGTTTGCAGCACTACAGCATAATTACTACCTTTGCAGCCGAATTCAGAATAACGATAATGATGAAAAGAAACTTGACTGTTATATTGTATTGCGCCATCTTGACGGTTGTCGCCTTCTTGGTGTTCTATCTGTCGTGCGTGCCAGACGTCATTACTACCTCCCGCGACTCTGATATTGGTGGCAGGGAGGCTATACTCGGTATGCCATTCGACGCAAGGGATGTGCCTGCCGGTAATTATAGCGGAATAGTGAGGCTTGGTGGCAACAGATATGCCCTTGTGTCGGACAAGGCGGATCAAGGGGGATATTTCATATTCAATATCGACATCGACGACAAGGGAAATATCACCTCAGTGAAGAACCGAGGATTCCGACAACTCGAAGCTACTAATCTCGACGAGGAGGCAATCGCATATGACAAGGAAAAACATAATATATATATAGGTAAGGAGGAGACATCGGAAATCGCAAGGTATAATATCCTCGACGGCACTAAAAATGGCTCTACCTTGGTGACTGACTTCAGGGACTATGGATATTCCAACCGTACGATAGAGAGCTTGACCTACGACAAACGGCGAATGAGCGTGTTCACCATCAACGAGGGACCGCTGAAGGGAGACAACGGATTGATGTTGAGGCTGATGGAATATACTCCCAATCTGAATCTGAAGAAACAATATACTTATATTCTTGATATGCCACTTGACGATTCACCAACGAATGACGATAGTCATGCCTTTGGTGTAGCGGAGCTGTTGAGCCTTGGCGACGGCACGTTGCTTGTGCTCGAGCGTGAGTTCAAGGTGGCAGGGATGAAGATAGGCAGTTGGGTGATGAACAAGATATTCCGTATCACTCCCGGAAATCCTGAGAAAACATTTGTCACTGGATGGAGAACCGTTTTGGGAGCCTCTGACTCAGGTCTTGCCAATTATGAGGGAATGTGCCTCGGTCCCACTCTGCCCGACGGACGACAGGTGATTATCCTCTGCGCTGACAGTCAGGACCGACACATGGGCGTGCTCCGCGACTGGTTCAGGACTGTGATATTGTAATTTGTATTTTTGCACCGCTATTCCCTCATAGAAATGTGGTGATACGTCTATTATTCCCTCATAAAATGTAGAACATGAAGAGATTTATAGATGTTCGTTTCTCCATGAAGGGCTTTTCCCCCACCACCACCAGCTCTTGCGGAAGTTGCGGAACTGGTGGAATAGGTGGAAGATGAAATCAGAAGAAGCGCCCGTTCCATTCTTTGCCTTTTGTGAATAGATGTAGATTAATATGGACGGATTATCTCTTCAAACAGCGCGTCCATTGTCACTGTTGATTGGAAGATGCCGGAATACATTCCATGGCGTAGGCCGTATGTTGTGACAAGAACATTGTGCAAGGCATGCCTTGTCTTGGTGAAATGACGGAATGTGGCTGTGCGCTCGCGCAAATGACGCTCGTAGTCGGCAGTCACTGCGAACTCCGACTGACTGTATTTCATCTCGCACAGGTCAATGACCTTGTCGGCTCTTTCCAGTACAAGATCTATCTGGGCACCATCCCACTCGGTTCCGTCGCTGTCAGTCTGTCGCTTGCACGACCACGCGCTGGCGGAGGTAAGCACGCCCGATATACCTAAGGCTCGACGTATCGATTCCATACAATCCCCTTTGCCTCTTTCAGGAAATGCTCCACTTCACCAAGGCAAAATGGCGCAAGATATATGGTGCGTGAGCAACGGCCATAAAGTCCGCCCGTGTCACCTATTATTTTATCTATCATCCATGATGTGGCAGAACCGCAAATAATCATTTAAGGATTATTCATCCGTAATATAGTTTTTTAACATAGTTGCGGCAGAATTATATTAAAATAACTCATCCGTAACTATTAATTATATACACTTACGGATGATGAATAGTATTCATTTTCCACCACCACCACCACCAGCCTTTCGGTAGTTCTTCATGCCAGCAAATATCTCATCACAGGCTGTAGCAGATAGTCGTAGAGCCTTTGGCTGGTGCGCTTTCTTGAGGCTGAGGCTGCAAGAAGTATAGGCATAAACATAAACTCGGAATGATTTGCCCATTGCCTGAATCCCGTTAAGAATCCGTTTCGACGGATGTAACGGCAATTACACCATTCATTCGGAGGATTTGTCGGCATAGTATTGGGAGTGGCGATGCTATGCGCCCAACTCTCCTTCTCCATACTTCAAGTGGAGTGGTGCCTTGCCTTTGCCATTGGCTATGTCTTAATGATGATAGTGCCGGGGCATATATGACAAACATCCCCTTATATGCAGTTTTTCAGCCAATATCAATAAGAAATATAAAAATCGGCTGAGATAATACCATATAACTCAGCCATTTTATATCATTTTAGCAAAATTTGGCTGAGTTTGAGATGGTTTTCGGCATTTTTTTAGTATCTTTGCACCCAAATTGTAATTATTGTATTATGGCAAAGATAATTGGAAGGAAAGAAGAACTGCAAGAACTTCAAAGACTATATGAAAGCGACAGGCCAGAGTTTGTAGCTGTTTATGGCAGAAGACGTGTGGGCAAGACATTTCTTGTCAGGGAGATGTTCAGAGACAGCATGACATTCTATCATACAGGTCTATCCGTATATGACGATGGAAGCAAGGTGAGCACTGAAGAACAATTGCGCCATTTCTATCATTCACTTCAGATGCACGACAGCGATGCCGACCATGCACCGAAGTCGTGGATTGAGGCAATGTATATGCTTGAGGAACTGCTGATAAAACTCGACAACGGTAGCCGGCAGGTGGTATTCATAGACGAACTGCCATGGCTCGACACGCCAAGGTCGCATTTCATCACTGCATTAGAGGCCTTTTGGAACGGATGGGGAGCCGGACGCGACAACCTCATGCTCATAGTATGCGGTTCGGCGGCATCGTGGATGATAAAAAATCTCATCAACAACACAGGGGGGCTATACAACCGACTGACTTGTGAAATTAAGCTGTCACCTTTTAACTTGTGTGAGACTGAGGAATATCTAAGGTCGAGGCAAATCACGGCAAGCCGATACGAAATAGCAATGGCATATATGGCTTTTGGCGGAATACCGTATTATCTTAGCTATTTCCAAAAAGGCTTGAGCATGGCACAGAATATCGACTTGTTATTCTTTGACCGCAAGGCAAAACTACGGATGGAATTCAAGCGGCTGTTTACCTCTTTATATAAATATCCCGAAAAATATGAGAAAGTCATAAACATTCTATCTACAAGACACTATGGATATACAAGGGAGGAATTGGCAAGATTATTGGATATTCCTCTCGGAGGAAGTTTCTCGGAGATTCTAAACGCACTGGCTGCAAGCGACTTCATCATGGCATACAAACCTATTGACGCAAAAAAAGGAGAGACACTATACAAACTTGTCGATCCGTTCTGTCGTTTCTATATGTATTTTGCTGACAAGGCTCTCGGGGGTGACTCGCAATACTGGCTACATAATGTAAACTCCCCCAATGTTGCCAGTTGGAGCGGAATAGCTTTTGAGGAACTGTGCATAATGCACACTGAACAAATAAAGCGCAAGTTGGGCATTGCTGCCGTCAGGACTTCTGAGTCGCCATATACTCTCCGGGGCGATGAACCGACGAACGAAGCAAGAACAGAGACAAAGCCTGCTTTGGCTATGCCTTGCAAGGAGGAGGAAGAGCCGAAGGCTCAACACGACGGAATTCAGTGCGACTTGGTAATAGAGCGAGGCGATAGGGTGGTAAACCTTTGTGAAATGAAATTTTCACAAGGCAAATATGAAATAACCAAGTCATACGACATGACATTGCGCCATCGAATCAACACGATTATGTCACGGCTTAAAAGCACACAAAGTCTTCAGCTTACTTTCATTACCACGTTTGGTGTCAAGCACAATATGTACTCAGGTATAGTGCAATCTGAAGTAACCCTCGACGACTTGTTTGTGTGAATATGACATACTTCAGGTTTCAGGTTTCAAGGTTTCAAGTTAAGGTCGTGAGGGCTTTCATCATCTGATAAGATTATTAACCTTAACGCCCCAAGGTTATTATTCTTAGTGGCGCAAGGTTAATAATCTTATCGGGAATGAAGTCGTCAATAGTGGCATAAATCCATTACCCTCTTACATTCCAATCTTGAAAGTATTCTTTCCAACTTTGACGATATACACTTCGTTATCTTGTACACGAATTGTTGTCGTGTCGCTATTAGCTACGGTAGAATTTACAAGTACTCCAGCTGTCGTGTAAACTGAAATCACCTCACCTATCTTAGCATTATTAACAGTGATATTCCCGGAATATCCGACGACCTTTGCTGATGAGCCTGATTGAACATCGTCAATACTACTTTCACTCGAAGCATAAACAACTACCAATTCAGAGTTTTCTGTTATCTCTGGTGTCCAATATGAATTGTCTGAAGCTATTTCGTCGGTTACATCCTTACCATTAAACGATACGGAATGGATAACCCAACCCTCTGCAGGGGCGAAGACAAATTGATATGAATCCCACTTGCCTGCTTTTAGCTTGACATTGCCATTATCAGCCTGCTTTATTGATAGGAATACAGGGGTTTCTTTGGCATAATTCCAACTTATATCAACTGTCGTATTTCCCGTAACTTCAATTATCAGTTCATTTCCGATT
The DNA here is from genome assembly GCA_945830345.1 of uncultured Prevotella sp. Classification (GTDB taxonomy): domain Bacteria; phylum Bacteroidota; class Bacteroidia; order Bacteroidales; family Bacteroidaceae; genus Prevotella. The sequence continues at coordinate 13,012 of CALZYS010000034.1, read as the reverse complement.
ACGTTTTGCGTAACATCTATCCCATTGACTTTTACTGTTCCTAATTCATAGTTACCATACTCATTTGAATTGGGTATGAATTTCAGATTTATGCTTTTACCTTTATTAGCTGTTATTATATAGTTGTCATTTGTAATTTCTTTTCCGTCAACTTCAACATAACCATCATACCCACTTCCGTTGATTATCACAGAAAAAATACCATCATTAATATTCTCATCTTCTTCTATCGTAAAAAAATTCTTCCAATTCATGGCTGTCATATATTTATTTTTTGTGCCAACGGGAATCTTTAGGGTTGCATTGATATATGTTGATGCATCGAAAGTAGTTTCACCAATGTTAATAGGCTCCAATCCATTTATGGTTATTGTTTTCAATAGTGGACAATTGGTAAAAACAGAACTGTGTTCCATATTGTATGTATCTCCGATGAAAACAACGCTTGCTGGAATTGCGATAGACACTAAGGATGTACAATCCATAAAGGCCATTGTTCCAATACTTGTTAATCCTTGTGGTAAAATCACGTTAGTTAGTGAAGTGCATCCTTGGAATACTCCCCATCTATAAGTACCCCATTGGCTGTCTCCATTATCTATTGTTTTCAAATTTGGGAAATCGAATGATTCCAAAGAAATACAATCACAGAAAGCTTTAGTTGCTATAAGTTCCACACTTGCCCCAGATATCGTTTTTAATTTTGTGCAACCCAAAAATGCACCGTTTAAGATTGCTTTAATACTACCTGAGAGTTCCACATTTATAAGTTCTTTGCATTCTTGCAATATTCCTCCTGGTACATACGTAACAGAATCTCCGAATGCAATCTTTTCTATACTTGAATATGCAAAACAATATACGAGGTGATTCCAAGGGACATCAATATTTCGCCCCACATACACATCCTTAACAGAGTTTGTACTCAAATGTGATAGTGGAATATTGCTATCTTCTATAACTAATTTCTGAATAACACCATTAAGGGTAGCAGAAATAACCGTAGAAGGTATTGTTAGCTTATCAAGATTGCAATTTTCGAATGCATCCCCATCAATTGATGTCACTTTAAATTTTCTACCCGAATATTCCGCTGTTTGTGGTACAACGAAATCACCATCATAACATGCAACATATTTTTCGCCACTATTTGTTAACGCAACAGTTTGTTCTGATAGTGAGGTTATTGTATAATAACAATCACCATCTTGAAAATCATAAGCTTGGGTTACAACTGAAAAACAAAACATCATCGTAATCAAAGCTATGTATTTGACAATTCTATTCATAATTTTTATATAAAAATAAAAAGGCGTGCAACCATTCTTTTGCTTGCCTTCTTTGTTGGTTACCGCCAAGTGACCTTTCATCCTACAAGCACAGAATAGTCCACGCCCAATGAGCGTGAACCTTCAGTCTGCTTGTCCTCGGATGATGAATGATTGGCGGTATTCACAAAGAAGAGAACAAGAGCTAAAAGCTCAATATTTTATATTATGTCCTTTATCAAGTTTTCAGAACGGAAACGCCGAGTTAATGATTTTGAGGCTCGTGCCTCATGTTTGTTTTCTCTCATTGGGGATAATCAGGAAGCCTTAGGCTCTGATACCCCTCTCGCGTTTCAGTTTTTCTTTAATGTCTGTTTCTTATTATTCACTTTTTAATTCAACCTTGTATTCTGTCTATGTCCCTATATTATAAATAGGTAGTGGGAATGAATACGTGTTCCTACATATTGTCTTTTGCCAACGGCATCAAGTCGAAGTACATCAGGCGAGTGTTTAATGGTCTTTCCTCGGCGATGTGACGATACTCCTTCTCTTGCTCTTCTGAACTGAATACAGTGGCAAATCCATTGCTTTCATAAAAGCGGATTGTTGATGCGGAGTTGTAAGCGTCGACAAGCACATATCTGCACCCAGTCTTGTTGTATGGGTCGAGAAACCAGTATTTGATATATCTAAGCACATCGCTACCTATATGTTTGGAGCGAAAATCCTTAGACACACCAAGGCGAGCTATCAATACCGCAGGATAATCTTTCAATGATTTCGCGTGTGGTATGTTAGCCTCTACTTTTTTTCTCCTGGCATTAGGCAAATCGCTTACCCTTATTCCTGCATTGGCAAGGGTGAAAGCACAGACAACTGTTGTCGGTGCATACTTAACTGTATAGAAATAGGTCTTCCCCAACAACTCTTTCGCGTATGCGAAACAATCGTTGGTGAAAAAGTCATCAAGGTCTTTGTCTCCACAACAAAAGCCTTCCAAGTCTGCTCTTTCCTTAAGTTCGCAGAGGGAACACTCGTCATATAAAAAGCTCATCTTCTTCCCAATCTTGAGTTTTCAAGTACTTTTTTTACGATTGCCATTCCTCTGTCATATCGTTCCCTCACGGCTTTTTCTTCCTCGGGAGTGCGATTAAGGAATTTCTCATAATTAGCCTGTGCCTCAGCTTCGAATCGCTGAGCCACTTCGCCAGTCAGCACTGGTATGGATGCTATCGGTAGTGCCATAATTATTATGTTTTTATAGTTCAACCTAATATATTTTCTTGCAAAGGTACGCATTTTTCTTCAGACTGCAAAACATTTCTTTGTTTTTTTTTCTATATTGGAGCATAAAATAATATGAAAACTGGCTTAATTAAAGAAAAATACCGTCGAGAAGGTGATTTGGTAATCAAGACCTGCTCTATTTCATAGAGAAACACTGCATTTTAATAGATAAGCTACTGGATAGCTGAGATTTAAGTCTCTTCAACACTGCACTAACACTACATAAAGACTACATATCTCAATAATTGTACTTTGTAAAATATCGCTACCAAAATCAAGATGTATTGTTAGTGCAGTGTTTATGTAGTGTTGGTGTAGTGTTTGAATCAGTTAATGCACTGATAACGCACAAGTTAGATGTAATAATGCAGTGTTTTCATAAAAAATAGAGCGAGCATCTTATATGGATTATAAAATATTAAAATACTTAAATTATCGACTTTGTTTTGCTCTTCTATGTTAAATAATGTATTTATAATTTCTATTTTCTCCCTATTTTTTGAGTAAAAGAGAGGTTCATCTTCCGTTCATCCTTCGTTCATCCTCCGTTGTTCCTTCGTTCATCCTTCGATTAAATATAATAAAAGTTAAGGAGGATGATGCTTGGAGCAACGTAGATGGTAAAACCAAATGGTTAATTTTTATACAAATGTAACATCTGTGTAACGGCGTGGTAATATAGCCGCCGTACCTTTGCAGCCGAAAAACTTAATATTGGTAAAATGCAAAAGGCAAAATTATTATTGTTAGGCTCGTGCCTAATGTTTGGAATGGCTGCCGGGGCGCAGGAGAAAACACCCGCCGAGGTTTACTTTGACAAGGGTAAACTCCACCTGCGCAGTAAGGATGACAACTTTCATCTGTGGTTTGACAACCGCATTAACATTGAGTCGGCAGTGTATTCTCCCACGGAGAGCGTTGACGGACTGACATCGAAGACCAACAAGGACTTGGAGGAGGACGACGGACAGTTCAGGTTTAGTAATGGTACGATAATCCGGCGCGCACGCTTCGGTATCAAGGCGACACTGTATGAGAAGTGGTTTGCCGAACTCGATGTTGACTTTGCCAACAACGAGGTGGAAATCAAGGAAATGTTTATGGGCTACAGGTTCAGCGACCACTGGAACGTGAAGATGGGTAACTTCAAGGTTCCTATGAGTATGGAGCGAGTGACGAGTTCCAAGTATCTGATGTCAGCCGAGCGACCAATGCCGGTTGAGGCGTTTGCCGACGGCAGGCGATTGGGTATTGCCGGAACAGGATGGGGCAAAGGCTGGTGGGCTTCTGCCGGAGCGTTTGGACGCAGTGTAGATATACTGCAGAAGGAGCGCAACCGTGGTAACGACGGCTGGGCTTTGGCAGCACGAGCAGCCTTGAGTCCGGTAAATAATGACGATATGACTATCCACATCGGAGGATATGCCAACTATCAGACTCCCTCGCACGAAGGCACAGAAGATTTCAATCAACCTCCGATAAATAATACCCCCATGATAACGGGACTATGTTGTATTAATAGCATAGTCCCGTTTCTTTTAAAAGCATTTTTTACCATTTTTGTGGCATTTGAGATAAATAATACTATATTTATTTGTTGTTTTTAATTATTTTTATTACCTTTGTCCCCGAAAATGAAATAATAATTAATATTTTATGGAAATGATTAACAAAATGCGAAAAGACTTAATTGGAGAAAGAGTGCTATCGGCACTACTTCTTTTAGGTGGTGCTGTTGTGACGGGATGTACCGACAACAATTACGACCTAAGTGATATCGACATGACTGTCGGTGTGGGGAATGGTGAACTTAGTATTCCGACTAGTTCAACAACTACTATTAAACTAAGCGAAGTGCTTGACCTCGAAGAAGATGGGGATGTAAAGGAAGATGCCGACGGCACATATAGATTTTATAAAAAAGGTGATGCCGTCAATCCTACAAAGACAAGAATTAATAATATAACGGTGAAGAAAGCCAGTTCGGAGTCGTATGACTTTGTGCTCGACTTGTCTCATTATTCTTCTTTATCCGCCAAAAGGGCATCATCTCGTGCTTCCGTGAATTTCAGCGACGAGATGGTGGTAGGTTCGTTTGTATATAATGGTAATATGCCTTCCGAGGTGGTTGAATTAAACAAGGCAGAAGTTAATTCAGAGATGTCGCTCAATTTGTCCTTTGACAACAATATCAGCAAACTGTTAAACCAAATAACCGAGCTGACAATTACCTTGCCAACATATATGGACTTTGTTGTGAGTGAATCTACGGCCAAATATACGAAGATTGACAATAAGTTGGTATTCAATAACCTTAGTACATCCGAAAGTCAGAAAGTGATTGTGGCCATCAAGAGCCTTACATTTGGAAGCAAAGAAGATCTGACAGGTTCGCTGAATGCAAATGACGGCAAGGTGGATATGCTTGGCAAGGTGAGTATGGGAATAAAGATTAATGAGGATGTTAATGTCACAACAGGAATTGATCCTTCGAAATGCACTGTCGGGTGTGGTATAAGCTTTGTTAACGACATTCAGCTGACAAATGTCACCGGACGTTTCTCTCCTGTTATTTCACTCGACAATCTTGGACATACAACAATCACAGGTCTTCCTGACTTCCTCAACGAGGACGGAGTGAAGGTTGACATTGAGAACCCTCAGATTATGCTTACCCTTACTTCCGACATGACAGTGAACGGACTCATTGCCGGGGTTATCAATTACAAGCGCGAAGGCGAGAGCGGTTCAATCATTCTAAACGAGAATATCAATGTGAAGTCAGCCGAACAGTCAAATGTAGCAGTCACTAAGGTGTGCATTTGCAGGAAGAAAGCTTCTCGTGGCCAATCCAGATGATTATGACCAGATAATTGAGCAAGATGACCTAAAGAAGGTGCTTTATCCCACTGTGGCAAGTGATATCAGTTTTAATGCCACTGCATGGGCAGACGCCAGCAAGACTTCTTCGTTTGAATTAGGTAAGGAATATGTAGTGACTCCCGAATACGAAGTGATGGCTCCGTTGGCTTTCGGCGAGGATGCAAATATCGTATATACCGAGAATCTCGATGGCTGGAATGATGATATTGATGATTTTGACCTTAAGGAAGGCGGATATGTTGAACTTACTGCCAATATTGAAAATCGTGTGCCTGTTTATCTCAATGTCGAAGCCAAGCCTGTTGGTGTCAATGGTGAGGATTTAAGTGGCGAAGTGAGTGTGGAGGTTGTTGGCGAGGTTGCCGCTTCATCAAATGGTGTGGAGGCTGTTGTTTCTCCGTTGAAGGTGAAATTGACTCCCAAGAAGGGTGCTCTGAAGAAGCTTGACGGTCTGAAACTTGTGGTTAGCGGTTCGGCTAAGAGCGTTGCCAGTGGAGTTGCCGTAACCGGTATTCCTCTCAATGCACGGACACATACACTTGTGGCGAGGGATATAAAAGTGAAGGTTGTGGGCACTTTGGTGGCTGACCTCAACTAATTATTATTAATAATGTACAAACAACAGACAACATTATGAAATCTACATATAAATATTTGTTTGCCGCAATAATGACAATAGGTTGCGTTGCGGTCAAGGCCCAGAATCTTAATTCTGCTTACTTCGTTGACGATTTCAAGTTCCGCCATTCTTTGAATCCGGCTTATGGCAATGAACAGAACTATATCTCTATTCCCGCTCTCGGCAATATATATGTGAGCACACAGGGAAACTTTGGCGTAAAGGACGTGATTCTCGATAATCCTCTCTATGGACAACCAGGACAGAAAAAGCTCACCACCTTCCTCAATCCGAATATTTCGGTAGGCGACGCTTTGAACGGATTCTCTTCTGGCAACAACCGACTTGTTGAGGATTTGAAACTGTCAATACTGTCTTTTGGATTTAAGGGATTTGGAGGTTACAACACGTTTGAGCTAAATGTCCGCCAGTCGCTTGGCATGTCTATTCCCTACGAATTCTTTGAGTTTGCCAAGAACGTGGGCAATAACGAATATAACATTGGAGACATCAATGTGGGTTCGATGGCGTTTGCTGAAGTTGCTTTAGGTCATTCAAGACAGATAAACAACAAGTTGCGTGTGGGAGCCAAACTGAAATTCCTTCTTGGAGCAGGACGTGCCGACTTGCAGATTAAGAATCTTAAGGCAAATCTTTCCGCACCCGACAAGTGGACACTATCAGGCAACGGACAGGCTAATGTGTCGATGAAGGGATTTGAATTCAAGAGTGAGACCAAGGAGTATAATGACGCATCACGCCCTTCTTATCAGCAGGTTAATAATGTGGATGTAGATGGAGCTGGAATAGGTGGATTCGGTATGGCTATCGACCTTGGCGGAGTGTACAAGTTGAATGACGACTGGACTTTCAGCGCATCTGTTCTCGATTTAGGTTTCATCAAGTGGAAGAACAACGTGCAGGCTGTCAACAACGGAGAGCCGTTTGAGTTTAATGGTTTCAACGATATGGCAGTTTCACACGATAATGGTGGTGCAACTATTGATGACAAGTTTGATGATTTGGGTGACCAGTTTACCGACTTTGCTCATCTCAAGGACGAGGGTGACCAAGGAGGTCGCACTACAGGTATTGGTGCCACCATCAATCTTGGTGCCGAATACACTCTGCCGGTTTATCAAAAGGTGAAGTTCGGATTCCTGAGCAGTACACGTCTGCAGGGCAGCTATTCCTGGACAGAGGGCCGACTGAGTGCCAACTATTCACCATTGAAGTGGATTAACGGAGGAGTAAACTTTGCAGTCAGCAGTTTTGGGGCATCTATGGGATGGGTGCTCAATATCCATCCTAAGGGTTTCAACCTCTTCGTGGGTATGGATAGGCTGTTGGGCAAGGTCAGCAAGCAGGGCATACCCCTTAATACCAATACCTGCGTGTCTGTTGGTATGAATGTGGCTTGGTAAAGAGGCTGCATCCTTATATTGGCAATGTCGTCACCATTGTTGTAATTTCCAATGGTGACGACATTACTTTTTTTTATTCAAGCTTGATGTAGAAAAGGTTGCAACTGTCAGCCTTTGTCAGAGTATGGCTTCCTTTATCAATTTCGGTACTAAGCGTCTTGGTAGTGGTGTCACCGGCTATTTTTGTTCCGTCCACCTTAATGGAACAATTTGTGTCATTGTTGCCAAAATACATCGTCATTTTCATCTTTTTGGATATGGTGAATGAAATCTTTGTCGATGACTCTATCTTCAGACAGGTGGTGTATGTAGTTCCGTCAACAGTGGCTGTGCCTTTGCTTGAGCTATAGTTTCCCTCTACTGTAAATGCTGAGTTTGATGGAGCTTTATTTTGGAAATTACAACCTATGGCACCATCGATAGGCTCATCTCCGCCTTCGTCACCACTTTCATCTCCACCTTCGTCAGCATTGGAATCATCGCCAATAATACCAATCAGTGAGGTCTGATAGTTCTGAAGAGCGGATTTAAGGGCGGTGTCAACATTGTAGTCGGCATCCTTGCCTGTGAAATCCCACAAGAAGTCGCCGTGGTTCAGTCTGCCCGCTCCGTATGCTCCCGTCACGTTTCCTGGCACATCCACGGCAGCATGAGGTTCATAGTCATACATCAGTTCGGCGGTAGTGTCGAAGTTGTCATATACAGCCTCGCCCTTCTTGGCCTTCACTGAACTCGGCACTATCTCGTCTCTCGTCTGCGCCTCGTATGCGTCAAACTCTATGTTGTTTACGTTGTATGTCACGTACTTAAAGTTATTCGACCTTTCAGCAAATATGTTTTTGTATGATTTGATGATTCCGCCATCCTCGCTTGAGAATGTACCCTTGCCATCGCTGCCTATGTCAGAGCCTTGCATGGATATAAGCATCGGCTTGTTGCAGTTGCGGTAATAGTTGGCCTCTACGAATGCGCTTGCGCCTGTTGTCGCACCCACTCCATATTTTGCCACACCATCATAGTAGTTGTTCCAGATGTGCACGCTCATACATCTGATACGTGGATGGCGCGAGTCACTATGGTCAAACCAGTTGTGATGGTATGTAATATAGTTGGCATCGTCGCCTCCCATACCGCAAAGTGATGATTTGCCGCTGTCCCAGAAGCGGTTGTAGCTGATGGTCACATATTTTGTGCCGCCCTTCAAATCTACGGTGCCATCCCCTTTTGCCTGGTCGGAATCGCCGCCCGTATTGCCATAGAAGTAGTCCATGTTGTGAATCCAAATATTAGAGTTGCCTGTGTCAAGCGACAGACAGTCGTCCATACATAACATGATGGCGAAGTTGCGGAATTCTACACCTTTACAGTTGCGCACTAATATGCCGAATCCGCTTATTGTGGCATCTTCGCCCACGCCCTCAACTGTGATGTTCATCTCTGAGTAATTGTTTCTTCCCTTTATCTGTAGGCCTTCCGCCGAACTGGATATATGGTCGAGGTCGTCCTTTGAGATTTTTCCTATGATGCGTATGGCGAGTGGTGTAGTGTCGCTACCCTTCTGATAGGCATCGATGATAGACTGCAAACCGGTTGTGAGGGTCTGTTTATTATCCACCAACACCATCGTGCTCACTGTTTTTGCCGTCTTTGCTGTTATGTATAGCACCTTGGCATTGTCCTTCAGCGTTCCGTCGTCCTTGTATGCCCCGATGCCCGTGTAGTTGAGATGGGCAAAGCCCTCGCGGCTATAGTTCACTACGTTCATGTCGGTAGCCTCGTTTGATGCCTCCACCTGTTCATTGCCATTTACAACAGGCACTACCTTCAGACTGTAGCCGATTGCTGCCTTCAGTCCCAAAACGTCGGCCCTAATGAATGAGCCGTAGTTTCTCACCAATTCCTTATCTATGCGGGTGTATTCGGCATACTGCCCTCCCTTTACATATACATTATATGATTCTGCTCCCGCAAACGGTTTCCATTTCATGTAAAGCGACTCTTGCCATCCCTTGGCCTCTATTATTTCCACAGTTCCCACTGTAATTGCAAATTTTCCTGAGTCCAATGGCTTTGTCGAAAGCGAGAATCCTATTTCGTTCAATTCGCCTTCATAGATGTCATTTGATTCACTATTGGTGGATGTGATAATAGTTTTGCCACCGTTGAATTTCACTTCGTTCACATCTTTGGTGTTGTAATAATACGCATTGTTGCCCGTGGTCACAATGTGCATCTGGTTGTTGTTGAAATCCCTGTTTACGGCATTGTTGGTCTGCGCCATAATTGGCGTTGACAAGAGCATGTATATCAATGAGATGAAGTAGTTCGTCTTTTTCATATTATTGTCGTTTTTGTTCTTGAACAATTATTTCTTTACGAATTTGATAACGTATTTTCCTGCCTTGGCAGTATAGACACCCTTACATAAGTTGCCTACATATATACTTGTCGCGTCATTCTCTGTTCTTGCCTGTGTGAGCAGTTTGCCTGCCGCATCGTAGATGGCGATAGTAGTCTTAGTGGGAATACCGCTTAATGTCAGGTAATCATCCACAATACCATTGTAGTTAAATACTTTAATCTTATTTTCCTCGATGCCTGTATTGTCAGAGTCGAAGAAGATTCTCACCTCTTCCATCTTCACGGTTATGGTGGAGTTGCCCGAGAGGGATAATCTTGCGTCGTCACCTTCAAAAGTCATCGACATTACACTTTTCCCCTTTAGTTCATCGCCGTTGACTATGACAATCTGTTGGGTTTGCGCATTGCAGTTTACGCCCATGCATATTACTGCCAAAGCATTAAAGATTAGTTTTTTCATTTCGTTTTTTTTGATTTTACGCTGCAAAGATATATATAAATATTGAGAATGTTACTTATTTAACGTTTTTTATTATGTAAAATCCCTACGTCACTATTTAGCTAACAATGACTTATCCCTCGCATTGTCAATGAAATGCGGTTGCGACGAGTGTCAACCTCTGTTACCTTGACGGTGACGTGCTGGTGGAGCTTTACCACATCTCCGGGATTGCTGACGTATTTGTCGGCCAATTGGGAGATGTGTACAAGACCGTCTTGATGAACTCCTATATCCACGAAGGCACCAAATTGGGTGATATTGGTGACTATTCCCGGTAATACCATGCCAACCGAGAGATCATTTATGCTCTCAATGCCTGCTGCAAACTCAAATTCCTCAATCTGATTGCGCGGGTCGCGACCTGGTTTCTCCAACTCGTTCATGATGTCGGTGAGGGTGGGGATGCCCACTTCTTCAGATACATAACGCTTGAGGTCGATACTCTTGCGCAGGGAGGCGTCGGCGATGAGCTGGGTGACAGTGCATTTGTGGTCGCGCGCCATAGTCTCTACTATCTTATATGACTCAGGATGAACGGCACTGTTGTCGAGAGGGTTCTTTGCCCCGGATATTCTCAAGAATCCTGCGCATTGTAGATAGGCTGCTGCGCCCAAACGAGGCACCTTCAGCAGTTGGCTGCGTGATGTGAACGCACCATTGGCACGACGATATTCCACGATATTCTTGGCAAGCGTGGGGCCAAGTCCACTGACGTAAGTGAGGAGATGCTGACTGGCTGTGTTGAGATCTACGCCCACTGAGTTGACGCAACTCTCCACAGTGAGGTCGAGCGACTTCTTGAGTTTGCTCTGATCGACATCATGCTGGTATTGTCCTACACCGATGCTCTTTGGGTCAATCTTGACGAGTTCGGCAAGTGGGTCCATCAGTCGCCTTCCAATGCTCACGGCTCCCCTAACTGTTACATCCTCGTCGGGGAATTCCTCACGGGCTGTCTTCGAGGCGGAATAAACGGAAGCACCGTCCTCGCTTACAACAAACTGTTTAACCTCATGCTTGAAGTGGAGTGATTTCATGAAAGCGGCGGTCTCGCGACTTGCCGTTCCATTACCGATAGCCATTGCCTCTATACCATACTTTTCTACAAGATGTTCGATTGTGGCGGCTGCTTGACTGCGCTTTGACACGGGCGGATGGGGGAAGATTGCCTCGTGATGCAATAGGTTGCCCTGGGCATCGAGACATACAATCTTGCAACCAGTGCGGAATCCGGGGTCAACACCCATCACACGCTTCTGTCCCAATGGAGCCGACATAAGCAACTGGCGTAGGTTGTCGGCAAAGACTCGTATAGCCTCTTCCTCAGCCTTCTCCTTGCCATGGGCTGCAAACTCGTTTTCGATGGATGGTTGCAGCAGACGTTTGTATCCGTCCTCCACAGCCTCGCGATATAATGTGGCGCAACGTCCCTGGCATCTGACGTTGTTGCGTTTTAGTCGCTCGATGCACTCGTCATCGTCGGTGGATATACTAACACGAAGTATGCCCTCAGCCTCACCACGGCGCATGGCAAGCATACGATGTGAAGGACAGCGGCGGAGCGGTTCTTGCCAGTCGAAGTAGTCTTTATACTTGGCGGATTCCTCAGTATCGGCCTTAGCCTTCACCACCTTGGAGGTGATAACGGCATCGCGCTCAAACTGTCGTCTTACGGTTTGGCGAGAACGTTCGTCCTCGCTCACCATCTCAGCAATGATATACTGTGCGCCTTGGATGGCATCTGCTGCCGACTTCACCTCTCCCTTGACAAAGCGCTTGGCGGCTTCGTCGGGACGTTGTTCCCTTCCGAGCATGATGAGAGCTGCGAGCGGTTCGAGTCCCTGTTCGCGAGCCACCTGAGCCTTTGTTCTGCGTTTGGGCTTGTATGGCAGATATATGTCCTCAAGTGTTTCGGCATTGTCACATTCTGCGATACGTTTCTCCAGTTCTGGAGTCATTTTCCCCTGTTCGGTGATAGTCTTAATGATAGTTTCCTTGCGTTTCTCCATTTCGCGCCATTTGTCAGCCATTTCGCTGATGGCTGCAATCTGCACCTCGTCGAGTGAGCCTGTTCGCTCCTTGCGGTAGCGGGCTATAAACGGGATAGTGCATCCCTCATCGAGGAGTTCAATTGTATTCTCTACATTGCGCATCGGCAATTGCAGACTTTCGGATATATGCTTAATCATATTGTGATAAATGTGAAATTTCTTAAAAATATATGTGAATTATTTGTAGGAATGGAAAAATATTTGTACCTTTGCACCCACATTTGAATGGGAACGCCGATATGGCTCAGTTGGTAGAGCAATTCATTCGTAATGAATAGGTCCCCGGTTCGAGCCCGGGTATCGGCTCTTTTAAAATTAGGAATTAGGAATGAGGTATTAGGAATTGCCTTGCAGGGCTTTCTAATTCCTCGTTTTTTTTCATTCCTCATTCCTAATTCCTAATTAAATCTTATTAATGTCCACGTATCCGTGCATCACGGCATAGATAGTGAGTGCTGATATGCTTTTCATCCCAAGTTTTTCGGTGATATTCTTGCGGTGGCTCACCACGGTGGGCAGACTGATGCTGAGCATGTCGGCAATCTCCTTGTTGATATGGCCTTGTGCCACGAGCGACAACACCTCAATCTCGCGGTCGGAGAGGGGATTGGTCT
>CALZYS010000033.1 GCA_945830345.1 uncultured Prevotella sp. | reverse complement strand
GGAGCACTGTGAAGAGCTGGGGATTGTTGCGTTTCAGTAAAAGGCGCCGGGGATTATCGTCAAGGTATGCCTTCCAGTTGTCAAGCTGGTTGTCGTGAATAAGAATCTTGTCATTGTATCCAGCTTCGAAAAGTCCCTTTCTTGGAGTTTCGTTGATGTTGAATAATCTCCAGTAGGCTTTGTTGCATCCAGCCTTGAATCCGGCTATCACCTTGCCAAGGTGCTTGTCCTTAGACATATCCTCGATTACTCTTACTATTATATGAATATGGTCGGGCATAATACATACCTTCCATACTTCCACCATTGGGTAAAACAGATGAATCTTTTGTATCTCCTCATTGAGGATACATTTGCCTAAATTTGAGTATTCAACATGCGGTCTGTCTATTGACTTTGTAGATAGATCGGGATTGCCTTTTAAAACGCCGAATAATGGCATACGTTCATTTACCACCAGTGTAAGCATGTAAGTGCCCTGTCGGTGGTAGTCGTGCCAAGGTGTTCTGCGCTTCATGGAATGCTTGGTGTCAAGCATTTTTTTGCTTTGTGACTTCGTTTCTTCGTTATTCATCTTTGGTTCGATTTAAAACTGTTGCAAAGATAATCAAGTTTATTCTATTCCACTATTGATTATTGAAGAAATTCATTCGGGTTAACCTTTTTTATACTTGTCGGGAGGTATTTTGTATTGTCCTTGTGATGATGTGGAGAACTATCGTTGGTGGTGGTGGTGGAAACTGGGGATGGGGATTGAGGAGACAAGGGGAGGCTCGACAGCAAAACTGTCGAGAACGGTGGCTGGAGGAAGGGTTATTGGGCGTTAAGGTGCTGAGTGAATGGCTGTGGTAATGGAGAGTGAATAGCGGTAGACGTTGTGTGGGGATGACCGGGGGGGCTTGTATATTGAGAGTTGGCAAAATATATTTTGGTAGCTGCCAAATATAGTTTTACCAACTGCCAAATATAGTTTTACCAACTTCCAAAATATATCTTGCCTGCTATTTTCCTTCCCCATACCAATATGAGGGCGAAGCTGAGGCGGGTGGATATAAGAAGGAGGGCGGAGATGCCAGTGGCGGCGAAGACGATGGTGTCCTCGAGCATGGAGTGGTTCATGATGAGATGGTAGTTGACGTCGTTTGCCTCCTCGCGAGTCACAAGGCCTTTGTCCTCTAACTCTACCATCACAGCAGAACCGTAGCTGATGCCCAACACATTGCCTACGAGCCACATGTAGGAGGCTTGTCGTGGCAAACCGAAGAGCGACATCAGTGGTGAGAGCATGCGCGATAACGGGTCGAGCAGGCGATAGGCCTCAAGCATACGTTGCACTACCATCAGTGAGTAGATAATAAGCACCACCATGAGCGACATCTTTATCTGCGATATTACCCATGTTGCCATCACTTCGGCAAAACTGCTGTCAGCCTCAGCGCCGAGATAGATATATTTCCCCGGCATATCGGGCAATATGGCGTTGAGAATGAGGGCGCAGATGAGCGCCATCACGATGCGTATTGCGCCAATCTTCCAAAACGACGATCCCGTCTTCCTGTTTACGGCACACTCCATCGGCAGGGCATGGCACAGGGCAATCATGAGGGCAAGTATTGAGGCCTGCTTCATTGTGAGCGGGATTGACATCATGACGGCTATTCCCGCGTATGTGCCAGCTGTGGCACCCGATATGAATGCCACTGCCGACTCCCCCGGGAGACCGAAGTGGACGAACAGCAGATTAATCCATGTCGCAATCCATGCGAGAATACCGAAATGCTGCATGAGAGTGACTGCCAATGATATAGGTATCATCAGTTTGAGCAGCCATTTGGTGCTTTTCCACGATGCAGGTATCGCCTGCCTGAAACAGTCAATTATCTTTCTCATTTCATATAATATTGTCTCTTGTTCTCATCCATTTTCTCTATGGCATATCTGAGGGTTGTGCGATGCATCTCGCGGGTATGCTCATTGAGGTAGGCTTCGAGCGTGGGCATGTCGCGCTTGCCTACCTCGCGAAGCATCCAACCGACAGCCTTGTGGATTAGGTCGTGGGGATGGGGGAGGAGGATAGTGGCGAGGCGGAGTGTGTCGTCGTATTGGTCGGCACGTATGAGCATCCAGCATGTCACCATGGCTATGCGTTGCTCCCATAGGTTGGAGCTTGCGGCAAGTTGGTAGAGGATATTGCGGTCGGGCATCGAGCCGTCGGCTTGGGGATATAGCAACCATTTGCCGAGAATCTTAGGGCACGACATATCGACGAGATCCCAGTTGTTGGCTCTGCGTGCGTGACGCAGATAGAAACGGGCAATCTCCTCGCGTCGTACGGCATTCACCGTGGGCACCTGACGCGCCTTGGGCAAAGCCGCCTTCATCTCCTCGACGAGCAGGAGGAATCCGCAGAGTCTCGCCTCATGCCATTCAGATTTCAATAGAATATCAATTTCTTCGAGAGGCACTCTCAGCCGTGCTTCCTTGACGACAATGCGAGTGTCGGGCACCTTAATGCCGATAAACTTGTCTCCCTCGCCGTATTGTCCCTTGCCAGTCTTGAAGAACCTCATGAGATTCTCCCTTTGCCACTCGTCGCCCATGGAGAGCAGTGTGGAAATTATGTCTTTTGCCCTTACGCTCATGTCTCTTATATTAAAAATGTTTGCAAAGGTACAAATAATATTTAGAATATACAAGTCATATCTTCCGCTGAACTATTCAATAACTCCGTTTTTTAAGTATTAATACAAGCAGTTTGGTTAATTTTAATTAATATTCATCTATGAATTGATTGTAATTTAAAATATTTAATGTATCTTTGCAAAAAATATTTAATTATAACCCAAACACCTTATAGTAATTAGAGAGAGATAATAAAGCTTCGACGGCGCTCGGAGCAAGTATTTAACTAAAAAATGTATTGAATGAAATTTGAATGGATGAGACGGTCAGCAGTGATGCTGTATCTATCAATGGTTTTTTCGGTGTTTACCATCGCACAAAACACCACATCTACAATTACTGGTACTACTAGCGACAGTGACGACATCCTGCCTGGAGCAGTGGTCAAACTGACAGAGGTGGAATCAGGAGTCACCTATTCCGCCATATCTAACCAAAAAGGACAGTTTCGGATAACCGGACTGACACCAGGTGGACCCTATCGCTTGGAAGTGAGCTATGTAGGTCACAAGAAGAGCGTTATCGACATCAAGCGCATCAGCCTTGGTGAGGTATATTCGTGCAACGTGGAGCTCACTTCGGGCAACGAGTTGCAGGAGGTTGTTGTGAAAGGACAGGCAGCGGCATTGCGCAAGACCGGTTCGTCGGAGAATTTCTCCGCTGAGGATATCGACAACAAGGCGACAGTTGACCGCTCTTTGCAGGACATTCTCGCCATGTCACCTTATTATATTGGTAGTGGCTCGTTCGGCGGACGCGACGGCGGTATGAACAACTACAGCGTGGATGGCGCCAACTTCAACGCAAATATGGGTCTCGACCGCGAGATGATGCCAGGAGCAGGCACTCCGTTTGCTCTTGAGGCATTGGAAGATATACAGGTGGTGAACTCGGCATTCGACGTGAAGAACAGCAACTTCATGGGTGCCACCATCAATGCCGTGACTAAAAAGGGAACAAACATCTTCCGCGGTTCGGCATATCATTTCTATAAGGACGAGAGTCTGAGAGGCAACAGGGTGGATGGCGAGGAACTGACCGCTCCGCGTGGAGACATCAAGCGCACCATCTACGGATTGACCCTCGGAGGTCCGATAATCAAGGACAAGCTCTTCTTCTTCGTAAGTGCCGAACTGGAGAACACTCCATTGCAGCTGCATCAGTGGCAGGCATCAAAGGACGGAGTGGAAGACGGCAAGAACCTTATCTCACGTGTCACAGAGTCGGACATGAAGCAGTTTGCCTCCGACCTCCAGTCAATGTACGGTTGGAATCCCGGTTCGTATAACGACTTCACCGGCGACAACAAGTTCTTCCGACTGATGACCCGCATCGACTGGAACATATCCAACAACCATAAATTTACATTGCGCTATAACCAGACCAACGGCAAGAAGGATAACCTCTATTCAAGCCCCGGAATGGGTATGGGCGACGGACGTGTGAGCATCTATTCGATGGTGTTCGACGGCAGCAACTGGAAGAAGGTGGATAACGTGTATTCGCTCACAGGCGAGCTGAACAGCCGCTTCGGCAATAACATCACCAACAAGTTGCGCGCCTCGTTCACATTCAACGACGCCAACAACCGCGAGTGTGATGCAGCCTTTCCATGTATAGAGATCATGAAGCCATACGACGGCGACGGCAAGAATCATGCCTATATGTCGGCAGGATATGACCCTCATGCCTGGCTCAATGGTATCAACGAGAAGAGTTGGAATATTGTTGATGACCTGAACATATCACTTGGCGACCACTTCCTCACCGTGGGAGCTGGATTTGAATCCACCAATGCAAGCAACTGTTATATGAAATACGGTGCGGGATATTATCGCTATGCCTCCTACGACGACTTCCTTCAGAAGAAGGCTCCTGTGGCATTCGCCATGTGCTGGTCGCTGACAGGCAAGGAGCGCGCCCTCTCGGATGTGACATACAACCGACTCTCGGCATACGTGCAGGATGAGTGGCAGGTGAACGAGCGTCTGCGCCTCTTGCTTGGAGTGCGTATGGACATGCCGATGTACACCAACCACAGATACGAGAATCCCTCGGTGGCAGATATCGACTTCAACGGCAAGAAACTCAATACGGGCGAATGGCCTGGCAACGTGATGCTCTTCTCGCCACGAGTGGGCTTCAACTACGACGTGACCAAGGACGGATCGCTGAGATTCCGTGGAGGTACGGGTATCTTCACAGGCCGATTCCCGCTCATCTTCTTCAGTAAGATGCAGGAAGGTTCGGGAATGTTGCAGACCTCAGTGCAGATTACCAATGCCGCCAACCCTCTGCTGCAATACCTCGCAGGAGGAGTGCGCACTCCACAACAGGTGCTCAAGGAGGTGGTGCCCAACCTGCCTGACGACCAGAAAAAACTCTTCCCCACACAACCAGGAGCAGTGAGCAATCTCATCACCGTGGATAAGAACTTCAAGATGCCGCAGGTGTGGAAGACAACCCTCGCACTCGACTGGAAAGCTCCCTTAGGATTTGACAACCTCTTCACCATCGAGGGAACATATTCAAAGGACATCAATGCCATCACCGCCTACGATGCCAATATAGATATGGACAAGGCTACGGCAGAGAGATTCGCAGGTCCCGACAACCGCTACTTCTATCCCGGTAACGTGGAGAAGCGCATACATAGCGACAACGGATATGCCTATGAGATGACAAACACTAATAAGGGTTATTCTGCCAACGTGATGGCACAGGTGAAGATGACACCAGTGAAGAACCTCGACCTTATGTTGGCATATACATGGACGGCATCCAAGACCATGAACAGCCTGCAGAGCAACCAGGTGGAGAACGCAATGACCAACTTGCCTACGGTGAACGGTATCAATATCCAGGAGACCCAGAACGCGCGATATATCTATACTCCCCACCGCATCATCGCCTCTGCGGCATACAAGGTGAGCTATGCTGACGACATCATGTCAACACGCATCGCAGTGTTCTATTCGGGACAGAAGAACGGTTCGTATAGCGTGACATACAACGGCGACCTCAACAACGACGGTATGGCTAACGACCTCATCTATATCCCCAAGTCGAAGGACGAGATGAACTTCATGGAATATACCGCCAACAACACCACATTCACCGTGGATGACCAGAAGAACGCATTCTGGGATTTCATCAATCAGGATCCCTACCTGAGCAAGCATAAGGGAGAATATACACAGGCTTTCGGGGCGTTCAACCCATGGTATAACCGCTTCGACGTGAGATTCACCCAGGAGATGAAGGTGAAGGTGGGCAGGCAGGTGAACCGCATACAGCTCAACTTCGACATCCTCAACTTCGGCAACTTCATCAGCAGTAAGTGGGGATTGCAGAAGAGTGCCATCAGTGCAGCCGTTAAGCCTCTTGTGGTGGATGCCAAGAACCGTGTGGATGCCAACAACCAGCCAATCTATAAGCTCGCGAGCTACAAGGATTCCGAGGGTGTGACGAAGCTCGTTGACCACACGTTTGACGTGCTCCGCAACACCAACAACTGCTGGAGAATGCAGATTGGGGTGAAGTATATATTTAATTAGGAATTAGGGATTAGGAATGATTCGATTGACTCGTAAAATAATGTATATAATTGCGATTGCCGTGGCCGCAGTGGCCATGGCTTTCGGTGTTTATGCCTGTCAGATCACGGACAAGAAGAAAATTGTGGTCATATTCTCACAGCACAGCGGATTGCATTGCTATAAGGATTTCAGGGAGTCACTCGAAAAGGCATTGAAGAGGAAACGCATCAATGCCCATATTTCCTACTTCTATCTCGACTGCGAGAAATGGAGCCATAACGAGGAGGTGGATGAAGCCCGACGCATACTCAACGAGGCGGGCAAGAACGGATTCCCCGACATGGTGATGACTATCGGTGACGAGGTGACATATTCGGTGATGACCACCCAGGACTCGATGATCCGCACTGTGCCCGTGGTGTTCGGTGCAGTGGCGTTCCCCAACGAGGGTATGTTAAGAAAGAATACCAATCTCGTGGGATTCAAGGACAGTACGAATATTGTGGAGAACATATATCTTGCAGGAAAGATATGCGGCATACACGCAGTGAACACGTTGCTCTCCCAGCACTATCTCGACAAGATGTGCAAGAAGAGGATTAAGGAGCAAATAGCCGGCAGGAAGGATATTGTCGATAATATCGGATGGGAGCATACGCTCTACGAGATATTCAGCATGCCGCCGGATATATACTCCATCACTCCCTTCTCGCTCTACAACCTTCAGCAGAACACCCACATGGACACCAAGCAGGACTCGCTTGGCAATGAGAACCTGATGCTCGCCATGAGCCGATTCTCAAAGATGACATACGTGCAGATGAAATATGACCAAGAGTCGCAGATGATGGTGAACATGAGTAGCACCAAACCCATGCTCACCGCCACTTGGCTTGACTTTGGAGCACAGGGCGGCCGCTTCATTGCGGGATATTTCGCCGGTGCGGAAACCATCGCCGATGATGTGGCGGGAGTGGCTGCCCAGATATTCGGCGGAACAAAGACCACCGACATACCGGTGAGAATACACAGGCAGAACTACTGGATGGACTGGCAGGTGGCAAAGAAGCATGGATATACCAAGGACAACTTGCCCGAGGACTTCAAGATTATAAATATGACGTGGAAGGACAAGCATCCGAAACTGTATCTCGTCATCAACTATGGTTCGGGTATTATCGCCGTCATTGTTATTCTTGTTCTGTTGCGAATATCATATAAGGAAAGAGAACATAAACGCAAGGCTCTCAAGCAGGTGGAGCGTGAGAATATGCTATATAACATGGCGGTGGAAAACAGCCACACCTTCGCATGGGAGAGATATGGCGAGACCATCTATCTGAGCGACACCTTCTGGTATCACTATGGACATGAGCCGCACGTGTGCGACGTTGACGAGTTTGTGGGTATGATACATCCCGACTACCGCAAGGAGTATCTCTCGGGAGTGGATAAGGTAAACCGCGGAGACTCGTATTCGGGAGAGGTGAAGGCAGACTTCTATCGCAACGGCGAGTGGCACTGGTATCAGATTCGCGGCAAGGGAGTGGTTGACGACAAAGGTAAGTGTAAGCGTTCTTACGGAATGTTGCTCAAGGTGGATGACTACAAGCTCAAGGAGTTCCAGCTCGACGAGGCCCGCCGACTGGCTGAGGAGGCCACACTGAAGGAGTCGTTCCTCGCCAATATGAGTCACGAGATACGCACTCCGCTCAATGCCATAGTGGGATTCTCGCAGCTCTTGGCAATGCCCGACGGCGACTATGCCCCCGAGGAAAAGGCGATGTTCATCGATGCCATCCTCACCAACAACGACTTGCTGCTGAAGCTCATCAATGACATTGTTGACCTGTCTTGCGTGGAGTCGGGAGAGATGAAGTTTGTAATCAAGACATATAGTGCGAGTGAAATCGTCACTAATGCTTATAATAAGTATAAGGCCACCGTGCCCGATAATCTCGACTTCCGCTTGGCAATGCCCGAAGATGGTAGTGACGAGAGTGTGGATGTGGATGAGAGTCGCCTCGACATTATCTTCAAAAATCTCATCGACAATGCTGTGAAATATACCAAGCATGGTTCCATCACTGTGGGATGGCAAAGGGCAGCAGGTAAATACGAGGTGGAATTGTTTGTAGAAGACACCGGTTGCGGACTCACTGACGATGACGCGAAGATGGTGTTCAGCCGGTTCTACAAGAAGGACAAGTTCCAGCAAGGCACAGGTCTTGGACTATCCATCTGCAAGGCTGTGGCCATACGTCTCGATGGCGACATCAAGGTGAAGTCTAAGGTTGGAGAGAGAACGAGGTTCTCGGTTTTTTTGAATTAGGAATTAGGAATTAGGGATTAGGTATGAAGAAGTCGTATATAGGTTGGATGTTTGCTGCTGTGGCTGTAGTGGTCTTGGCTATATGCGGCGTTGTCATTACCGAAGTGATATATCCCGGAACATTCTTTTCAGACAATGAGGAAGAAAACAACAAACCGCATATTCTCGTGATGTTCTCCGAAGCCAAGTCGGCATATCAGTTTGCCGACTGCGAAGGTTTGATTGCCAAGGCCTTGAAGGACAAGGGAGTGGATGCCGACATCACATTCGATTATCTCAACTGCGGACATTGGGAGGCAGAGCGCGAGATAGAAGAGGCAAGGAAGATAGTGGAGAGAGCTAATGCCCATAACCAACTTGCGATGATACTGCTCTTTGGCGACCAAGCCACATATTCCACACTCTGTAATGACACCCCGATTATGCACACAGTGCCGGTGGTGTTCGGTGGTGTGCAATTCCCTAATTGGGACCAACTGTCATGCCATAATAATGTAACGGGAGTGAGCGACCCCATAGACATAGTGAAGAATATTGAGGCAGCCTATACACTGACAGGCAAAAAGCAAACCTTCGTGATGCTCAACAAGGCATTCCTCGACCGCAAGGTGAGGACGGAGATAGACAACCAACTGCAAAAGGCACAGTTTGTCGTCAACAATATCAACTGGGAGCATAGCGTGACGGAGTTGCTCACCGAGCACAGCGACAAATACTCCATGACAGTGCTCTCGCTCAGATACCTTTATCTCAACAGTAAGATTACCGAACCGCTCGACCCTAACGACGGAGATAACTTCCGCAGGGTGACGAGAATGTTCAAGGATCTCATCTACATCCAGTCGAAATATGATCCCACGCCTGTGCAAATCATCCAATCCACCAATCACTGGCCTATGCTCACTGCAACGGCAATGGGATTCTGCGATAAGGGTACGCCATATATAGGTGGCTACTTTGCCTCGATTGAGACAATTACCGCAGATATGGCCGATTGTGCAGCGAGGATATTTGCAGGAGCAAAGCCCAAGAACATCAAGATACGCCCATCCAAAAAGGACTACTATCTCGACTGGCAGGTGGCAAAGAACTATAAGTTCTCGCCCGACAATCTGCCAACTGGATATCATGTCATGAGAATGCCGTGGAGCGACAAATATCCCTTGCTCTACACATTATTGATGTATTCAGGAGTGATAGCCATGTTTGCCGCTATCTTCATCTTGTTGCGGCTCTTCATAAGAGAGAAAAAACAGAAGGCTAAGGTGATGGCGCAGTTGGAGAGGGAGAACTCTCTGTATAGCATTGCCGTGCAGGACAGCCGCACCTTTGCTTGGGAGAGAGTGGGGCAGAAGATTTACCTTAGTGACGCATTTTGGCAGCATTATGGACATGAACCAAGGATAATCACCATTGGCGACTTTATGGCGATGCTCCATCCCGACAGCAGGGACAACTATATTGACGGTCTTAATCGTGTGAATAAGGGAGAGATGTTTGCCAATGTGATGCAGGCGGATTTCTATGGCAATGGAGAGTGGCATTGGTATCAGATAAGAGGCAAGGGAATACTAGACGAGCACGGCACCTACGTGAAGTCGTATGGTATGCTCATGAACGTGGATGAATTCAAGCAGAGGGAAAAGGAGATGGAAGAGGCACGGAGAATGGCAGAGGAGGCTACGCTCAAGGAGTCGTTCCTCGCCAATATGAGTCATGAGATACGCACTCCGCTCAATGCCATCGTGGGATTCTCCGACTTGCTCGCCATGCCTGGGAATGACTATACCGAGGAGGACAAGAAGCTCTTTATCGACACCATTCATACCAACAACGAATTGCTCCTGAAACTCATCAACGACATTCTCGACGTGTCGCGAATAGAGTCGGGACATATGGACTTTGTCATCAAACCATGGTCGGTGAAGGATATTATGGAGCGTGTCTTCCATACGTTTGAGGTGCAGATGCCCAATCATTTGGTATTCAATTTTGTACAGCCAGCAGAAGATGCCACGATAGAGGTGGATGAGAGCCGACTGAGGCAGGTGATAGGCAATTTCCTCACCAATGCAGGAAAGTTTACCCCCGAAGGCTCTGTCACCTTGGGATGGGATAAGGACAAGCAGACGGGCAAGGTGGAACTGTATGTGCAGGACACAGGTATCGGACTCTCTGAGGAAGACCGCAAGATGGTGTTCAGCCGTTTCTATAAGAAAGACGAGTTTAAACAAGGCACCGGCCTTGGACTAAGTATATGCAAGGCCATCGTCGTTCGTCTTGGCGGCAGCATCAAGGTGACATCAGAGCTTGGCAGGGGCAGTCGATTCTCAGTGTTTCTTAAGTTTTTGGGGAGTTAAGAAGGGGAGTTATGATGAGGAGTTAAAAGAAGCCGAATGAATAGAAAGACAATCATATTCTGGATATTAGGTATTGTGGCAGTGATGGGAATCATTGTCGCGGGGATATGGTATTCAATGCCTAAAGTGGCAGACAAACATATACTCGTGATGTTCTCAGAGGCTGAACGTCGTTACGACTTCATTGACTATGAGAGCATTATACTGAAACATTTCGACAAGCACCAAATAAATGCCGACGTGACTTTCCGTTATCTCGACTGCGAGAGATGGGCACCCGGAGTTGAAATCGAAAAGGCAAGAGAGATAGTGGAGAAGGCTAACCGCCAGCGCAAGTTGGACATGATAGTCACCATCGGCGACCAGGCCACATATTCCACCCTGTGTAATAATGTGAAACCCATCAATGAGATTCCCGTTATCTTCGCCGCAGTGCAGTTTCCCAACTGGGAGCAGATAAAGAAATATCCCAACGTTGGGGGATTGTCGGATGCCCCTGACGTGGCAAAGAACATCCATCTTGCAGAGAAGATGGCGGGAAGAAAACAGACCTTCACCCTGCTTGACAACACATTCCTCGACAACAAGATGCGCGAGCTGATAAACAGTCAGCTCACTGACACAGCCGACATCATCAACAATCTCGACTGGCACGAGAGTGTGCTCGACCTTATGACAAAATACTCCGACCGCTTTTCCATCACACCGTTGTCGCTCAGGAGAATGTGGCTGAACAGAAAACAGGGAGAAGAAATCACCAAGGGAGAGGAGCAGAACCTCGTCAGGCTGCTAAGAAAGTTCAAGGACAACATCTATCTGCAACTGAGATACGACCCGTGGTCATTGCAGATGATAAGATTCGGCAATACCTATCCGATGCTAACCGCCACCCACATGGGATTCGGCAGGTTCAACACCATCGGAGGTTATTTCTCCTCGGCTGACGACATTGCCGAGGGACTGGCCAAGTATGTCGTAAGGATAAACAACGGAGATGCGCCCGAACAGTTTATGATTATACCTTCGCACAAGGACTACTATGTGGATTGGAAGGTGGCAAAGCAATATGGACGCACATATGAGGAACTTGAGGCTGAGGGATATATACTCGTGAATATGCCATGGAAGGAGCGACATGAGGAATTGTATTACTCGTTAATCGCAGGAGGCTTCCTGTTGGCAATCATTGCCATCATAGTGTTCATGACTCAATATCTCAAGATGAGGAAGCAGAAGGCTGAGGCTGAACGGAGGGTGAAGCACGAGAGCGCGTTGTACAACCTCGCCGTGCAGAACTACCGCACCTTCGTATGGGAGAGCGTAGGAACGTATTTGTATATGGGTGATGGATTCTGGCATTTCTTCGGGAAAGAGCCGGTGACAATAATGAATTTGGGAGATTTCCTAAGCTATATCAAACCGGAATATCACGACCTGTTTATAGAGGGTGAGGAGAAAATATTAAAAGGTGGAACGCATACGATAGAGTTTGTGGCTGACTTTGCCGGAAACGGAGATTTGCACTGGTATCAGATGAGAGGTCAGGGTGAACTTGACGAGGACGGCGTTTTCGTGCGCTCGTTTGGTATGCTTATGAATATCGATGACTTTAAGGACAGGGAATATGAACTCAATGAGGCAAGGAAAATGGCAGAGGAGGCTACACTAAAGGAGTCGTTCCTCGCCAACATGAGTCATGAGATACGCACTCCGCTAAATGCAATCGTGGGATTCTCCGACTTGCTCGCTATGCCTGACAATGACTTTACCGAAGAGGACCGAAAACTCTTTATCGACACCATTCACACCAACAACGAGTTGCTCTTGAAGTTGGTGAACGACATCCTCGACGTGTCGCGCATAGAGTCGGGACACATGGAGTTTGTCATCAAGCCTCATTCCGTTAAGGAGATGATGGACAAGATCTATCAGACGTTCCTCGTGCAGATACCTCGTCATTTGGAGTTCCGCTATGCGAGCGATTATGACGTGACGGTGAATGTGGATGAAGGACGAATGCGACAGGTAATCACCAACTTCATAACCAATGCCTCGAAGTTCACGCCCGAGGGAAGCATAACGATGGGATGGACAGTGAACGAAGAGACAAACAAGGTGGAATTGTATGTGGAGGACACGGGTATCGGTCTGTCGGAAGAGGACCGCAAGATGGTGTTCAGCCGTTTCTTCAAGAAGGATGAGTTCAAGCAAGGCACAGGTCTCGGTCTCAGTATATGCAAGCTCATAGTGAGCCGTCTTGGCGGCAGCATCAAGGTGAAGTCGGAGCTTGGCAGGGGAAGCCGTTTCTCAGTCTTCCTCGATGTCGTCCGTAACCCGTAACGCTTGCTCTTCCTCATAGAGGTCATAACCTAAGGCAGACTATCATTACATCAGTACTCTGACTAGTATTACTGCAGTACTCTGACCAAAGTACTGGAGTACTCCTGCGGGAGTACTGCCAGAAGGATAGAGTATAGAGAAGTGAACTCCAATGAGCTGTGTGTGATTGCAATGCTTGTCAATATAGCAGGACCAATCCTGCAATGGCGGCATAGATGGTCATGCGGATAGGGTTGATCTTGAGGAAATACGTGCCGTAGAAGGTGGCGCCGAAGAGACCGCAGCTGATGAAGAACTGCCAGGGATTGACTGAGGGCAGACTGAAATTCTCGGGAGTCATAAGCAGGAGGGTGGCGGCACCCAAGAGACCTACCACTGCGGGACGAAGACCATTGAAGACAGACTGTACGGCATGGGTCTTCATATACTTAAGGAACATCTTGCTGATAAGAATCATCAGTATGAATGAGGGCAGGACAAGGGCGAAGGTGGCTGTGAAACTGCCAAGCATCGACATGGCATAACCGAAGCCGGCATTGTGTACGGCGGTATATCCGCAATATGTGGCGGAGTTGATGCCGATTGGTCCCGGGGTCATCTGACTGATGGCGACGATGTCGGTGAACTGCGAGGTGGTGAGCCAATGGTGTTTATGTACCACTTCGGTCTGAATCAACGACAACATACCGTAGCCTCCTCCAAATCCGAAAAGGCCTATCTGGAAAAATGTTATAAACAAGTATATAAATATCATAAATAGCGCAGCCCTCTTTAATTATTTAATTCTTCAAAACCTTTCCCCAGCCGTATCCTATCGCTCCCGCCAGTATTATTATAATAATAGGTGAAACACCCAATGCCCATATCGCCAAGGCGGACGCTACGGGAATCCAACAGTTGGACCATGTGACCTTGGCAGTCTTTGCCATTTTGAGTGTGGGAACGGCAATGAGGGCGACTACGGCAGGACGGATGCCGCGGAACATGGCTGCCACAACGGGATTGTCCTCAAACTGGTGGAAGAACATGGCAATGGCAAGGATGATGAGGAACGAGGGTAGGGCAGTGCCCAATGCAGTGATGGCGGCTCCCTTGACCTTGCGCATCTTGTAGCCAATGAACACGCTGAGGTTGATGGCGAACACACCCGGACACGACTGCGCTATGGCAACCGTATCTACAAACTCTGTCTTGCTAATCCATTTCTGACGTTCTACTACCTCTGCCTCAATAATAGGTATCATGGCGTATCCACCACCAAGGGTGAATACGCCAATCTTGAAGAATGTCTTGAAACTTGTCAAATAAAACTTGTCCAATAATTCTTAATTCTTAATTTTTAATTCTTAATCTTCTCCTCAATCCACTTGCGTGCATTGACAAACGCCTCAAGCCACGGAGTGCAGTCGTCCTGACGGCGGCTGCGTGGATACCAACCGTTCTGCCATGGGAAGATGGCACGCTCGAGGTGGGGCATCATTGCAAGATGACGACCGTCGGCACTGCATATACCTGCCACATTGTAGTCGGAACCGTTGGGGTTGCCGGGATATTCGGCATAGTTGTACTTTGCCACTACGCTGTAGTTGTCCTCGGGCTGAGGCAGATAGAAGCGTCCCTCGCCGTGGGCAACCCATATGCCGAGCTTGCAGCCGCTCAGGGTGCGGAACATCACACTGTTGTTGAGTGGGATGTTGAGCGTGAGGAACTGGCTCTCGAATTTCTTCGAGTTGTTGTGGCAGAGGTGAGTCTGATGCTTGTGATCGGGATTGATGAGGTTAAGCTCAGCCATCAGCTGGCAACCGTTGCAGATACCAAGTGAGAGGGTGTCCTCGCGGGCATAGAACTTGTCGAGTGCCTCCTTTGCCTTGGGGTTGTAGAGGAATGCACCTGCCCATCCCTTGGCAGAACCGAGAACGTCGGAGTTGGAGAATCCGCCGCAGAAGACAATCATGTTGATGTCCTCAAGGGTCTCGCGTCCGCTGATGAGGTCGGTCATCATCACGTCCTTCACGTCGAAGCCGGCGAGATAGAGTGAATATGCCATTTCGCGGTCACCGTTGGTTCCCTTCTCACGGATGATGGCGGCACGTATGCCCGACTTCTCCTTGCGGTCGGGAGTGACTCCGAGCTGCTCGAATGTACCGTCGAAGTCAGAGCGCATGATCATCTCAAGCGGCTGCTTCTTGTAGTTGGTGTAGCGCTTTTTAGCCATACCGTTGAAGCTCTGCTTCTGGTCAAGCTTATATGATGTGCTGTACCAAACGTCGCGCAGGGCCTCGATGTCGAAGTCGTGCTCCCATTCGCCGCACTTCACTGTGAGGGTACGCTTGTCGGGAGTGGGATAACCTATCTTTGCGTATGCTATTCCCTGCTCGTCGAGATATGTGCGGAAGTCCTCGTCGTATGCCTCTGCCACCTCAACCACAATACCGGGGTTCTCGGCGAAGAGAGTCTTCACGATGTCACCATCGCGGCAGATGTTGTGGAGGTTGATGTTCATACCGCCCTCGATATTGGCGAATGTCATCTCAAGGAGAGTGGTGATAAGACCACCGGCACTGATGTCGTGTCCGCAGTATATCCATCGACGGTTGATCATCTCGTTAATGGCATTGAAAGCATCAGCGAAGTATTCGGGATTCTTCACTGTTGGGACATCGTCGCCCACCTTGCCAAGGCTCTGTGCGAAGGCACTACCGCCGAGACGCTGCTCGTCGAACGAGAAGTCGATATGATAGAAGGAGGCACGCTTGTCATTTACCATCACTGGACCGATGACCTTGCGCACGTCGGACACCTGACCGCCACTTGACACAATCACGGTGCCTGGGGCTATCACCTTCTGTCCGTCGGGATATTGCTGGGTCATCGACAGTGAGTCCTTACCGGTAGGCACATTGATGTGGAGAGCGCAACAGAAGTCGCTCAAAGCCTTAACGGCACTATATAGACGAGCATCCTCGCCTTCCTGCGAGCGGCAAGGCCACATCCAGTTGGCAGAGAGACTAACGCTCTCAAGACCATTGACAAGTGGTGCCCAAATGATATTTGTGAGAGATTCGGCTACGGAGAGTACTGAACCAGCCTCTGGAGAAGCAAGTCCTGCCTGGGGAGCATGTCCGAGGGCAGTGGCAATACCTTGCTTGCCACGATAGTCGAGGGCTACTACACCACAGTCGCTCAATGGCAACTGGAGTCGGCCCTGGCACTGTTGGCGGGCAATCTTACCAGTCACAGAGCGGTCAACCTTGTTGGTCAACCAATCCTTACAAGCCACTGCCTCAAGTTGCAGAACTCGGTTGAGATATTCATCTATCTTAGTCTTGTCGTATTCCACATCTTTATAATGACGCTCAACGGTGGAGTCAACCATCACGGTCTTGGGAGAGTGACCGAACATCTGTGCAACGTCGAGGTCGAACGGACGCACGCCATCTGCCTGCTCGAATGAGAAGTGGGCGTCGCCTGTGGTCTCACCCACTACATACAGCGGAGCACGCTCGCGCTCGGCAATCTTGCGCACATGGTCGATGTGCTTCTCGTCGATGAGAAGTCCCATGCGCTCTTGACTCTCGTTGGCGATAATCTCCTTAGCAGACAGTGTCTTGTCGCCGATAGGCAGTTTAGCCATGTCAATCTTACCACCACATTCCTCAACAAGCTCGGAAAGACAGTTGACATGACCGGCTGAACCATGGTCGTGGATGCTGACAACGGGATTGACATCTTCCTCACAAAGAGCACGCACGAGGTTATAGGCACGCTTCTGCATCTCGGGGTTGGCACGCTGAACGGCATTCAACTCGATGCCATTGCTATAACGACCGGTATCAACAGACGATACCGAACCGCCACCAAGACCGATGCGATAGTTGTCACCACCTACTACGACAACCTTATTGCCCTTCTGTGGCTCTTTCTTCAGACAGTCGCGCTTGGTGCCATATCCCACACCTCCGGCAAGCATGATTACCTTGTCGTAGGCATAGCGGGTGTCGCACTTCTCCTGATGCTCGAAGGTGAGAACCGAACCGCAGATAAGCGGTTGACCGAACTTGTTGCCGAAGTCGCTGGCTCCGTTGGAAGCCTTGATAAGTATCTGTTCTGGTGTTTGATACAGCCACTTGCGCACTGGCAGGATGTCCTCCCAGTCGCGCCCGCCGTCAAGACGAGGATATGAGGTCATATATACGGCTGTTCCGGCGATAGGCCACGAACCAACACCGCCGCCCATACGGTCGCGGATTTCACCTCCCGTACCAGTAGCTGCTCCGTTGAAAGGCTCAACTGTTGTTGGGAAGTTGTGTGTTTCGGCCTTGAGAGAGATAACGCTTTCGATAGGTTTGGTGCGGAACCAGTCGCTTGTTGACTGGTCGGCAGGGGCAAACTGCTCAACCACCGGCCCCTGTGCAAATGCCACATTGTCTTTATATGCCGAAAGAATAAAGTTGGGGTTCTCCTCGGTGGTCTTCTTAATCATCTTAAATAATGAAGACTCCATCTCCTTGCCGTCGATGATAAATGTACCACCGAAAATCTTGTGGCGGCAATGTTCGGAGTTAATCTGTGCGAATCCGAAAATCTCGGAGTCGGTGAGCGGACGGCCCAACTGCTTTTCCACATTATGCAGATACTCGATTTCCTCGGGAGAGAGGGCAAGACCTTCTTCCTCGTTGTATTTCTCAAGGTCGTCAACGCGCTTGATAGGCTCTGGCTCGTGGTTGACGGTGAAGATGGTCTGGTCGAGACCGTCGTACATACGCTGGAGCATAGGGTCGTGGTCGGCATCCTTTGAATCAACAGGGAAATACTCCTCGATGCGGAGTATACCGGAAAGACTCATGTTCTGAGTGATTTCCACGGCATTGGTACTCCATGGGGTAATCATCTCTCGGCGAGGACCGACGAAATATCCGTCGAGGCTCTCGCCCGCTTCAAGCTTTGCGTCGCCGTAAAGCCAACTTAGTTCCTTAATTTCACTTTCGTTGAGCTGATGGTCAACATCTGTTGCTATCACGCTCTTGGATGACGTTCTGAAAAATAGAATCATATCTTTATCTAAATTTTATGTTTTTACTATTTTGGCTACAAAGTTACACCTTTTTTTTGATATGACGAAACAAAAGATGAATATTTTTCGAATTAGTATGTAATTTGACCGATTATACCTTTTAATTTTGTTAAAATGAAACAAATAATCCTTTCAAACGATACAACTTCTGTATTTTTTGCCTATATTTGCATCGACTTTAAAAAACTATATGCGTATGCTCAACTGTAATTTATCACTCATTCAGGGATGCCTTGACAACTATATGTTGAAAATGGGCAAAGTGGAAATCAACGAAATTGAAGCCAACAATGAGTTGGCGCGTAATGGACTGATGGAGGATGACCAGAGTCGTCCGGGAAGACCGTTGAGAGAATATTTGAGTTCTCTCAGAGACACCAACCTGTTGCCGCAGAACATCAAGCAGCTGCAGGGACTGTGGAGAATCAAGCACTCGAAGACTGTAATGAAAGTGCTACAGATTCTGCAATTCTAAAAAACGCAAATATGGCGGTTAAAAGATTCCCTCTTCCACATTCACTCGCCTCGATGGGCGGCGTAATGCGAAAGAGGGAATTTAGTGTAGAATATTTATAAATGAGATATATAGATGAGAGTTCTCATACTGAATACAAGTGAAAAGACTGGTGGTGCTGCCGTGGCTGCCAACAGGCTTATGGATGCCCTTA
The DNA here is from genome assembly GCA_945830345.1 of uncultured Prevotella sp. Lineage (GTDB taxonomy): Bacteria > Bacteroidota > Bacteroidia > Bacteroidales > Bacteroidaceae > Prevotella. The sequence goes on along the minus strand of CALZYS010000033.1, from coordinate 2,211 downwards.
ACAACAATGGGGTGAAGGCGAAAATGCTCGTCAGGGACAAGGAGACTGACAACATATCTGTGGTGGGGTTGTCGCAGTCCTTGGTGCAGCAGTGGCGTTTTTTATGGGAGAGGCTGGTGATTTTCTTTCATCTGCATTTCTCAAAAAATCATCTATTCGAGATTGACATCGCCAATGTTGGTACTGATATAACAAAACTAAGAGAATTTAAAGAGGCGGATGTCGTTCATATTCACTGGATTAACCAGGGATTCCTGTCGCTGAAAGTGATACGTAAGATCCTTGATAGCGGCAAACCGGTGGTGTGGACTATGCATGATATTTGGCCTGCCACGGGAATATGCCATTATACCCGCGGTTGCAAACAGTTTATGTCTCGATGTCATGATTGTCAGTTGTTGCCTTCGAGAGGTAGTGACAAAGATTTGTCAGCTAAGGTTTGGGAGGCTAAGAGAATAATGCTCGCCGAACACAACGTACATTTTGTTACGTGCAGCCGATGGTTAAAGGGGGAGGCGCGACAAAGTTCATTGCTTAGTGGACAACAAGTCGTAAATATCCCCAATGCCATTGACACTCATGTATTTATGCGTGATGATAAGGTCAAGGCAAGGATGGCTGTTGCATTGCCCTTGGACAAGAAAATCATACTCTTCGTCTCCCAGAAAGTGACGGATGTAAGAAAAGGTATGGATTATTTTGTTGAGGCCTTGAAGAAACTGGTGGTAGCTTGTCCTGAGATGAAGGAGAACACCGTCGTAGCAGTATTAGGTGGACATGCCGAGGATTTGGCAGAACGGCTACCATTGAAGTCCTGCCCAATGGGATATGTCAACGATGAGAAAAGAATAGTAAGTATATACAATGCCGCGGATGTCTTCGTATTACCATCGCTTGAGGACAATCTTCCTAATACCATTATGGAGGCAATGGCATGTGGCATTCCGTGTGTTGGATTTAAAGTTGGTGGAATACCCGAAATGATTGATCATAAGCGTAATGGATACGTGGCGACGCTACGTGATGCTGAAGATCTTGCATCTGGTATAATGTGGGTGTTGCGAGGTGCTGATGGCGTTTCAGTTTCAGACAATTGCGTCAAAAAGGTAGCGACAAATTACTCCCAACATAGTGTTGCCCTGAAATATATTGAGGTGTATAATCAGGCCTTGGCCCTCAAACACTATAAGATATGATAAAGTTTTCTATTGTCACAATAACATATAATGCTGAGACGGCATTAGGTAAAACTGTTGATAGTGTCATTGCTCAAACATATCCACTTTTGGAGCACATCATTATCGACGGAGCCTCCACAGATGGCACACTGCAGATGGCTCAGGATTATATGCAACGTTCTTATGCATCTTCCAACGGACATGAGATACGAATTGTTTCTGAGCCTGATAATGGCTTGTATGATGCTATGAATAAAGGACTTCGTCAGGTGTCTGGGGATTATGTTCTGTTCCTGAATGCAGGCGACTTTTTCCCTAATTCGGAAGTGTTGTGCAATATTGCACAAAATGCTGGACTTGAGGGCCTTTCAAAGGAAAAACTTCCAGCTGTCTTGTATGGAAATACTGATATAGTGGATAATGAGGGTAATTTCCTTCATCATAGGCGACTACAACCGCCCAAGACTTTGTCTTGGCGTTCTTTCCGTTATGGAATGTTGGTGTGCCATCAAGCGTTTTATGCACGAGTTGACTTGGCGAAAACAATACCGTACGATAGCCGTTATAGGTTTTCAGCTGATGTTGACTGGTGTATCCGCATCATGAAAGAGGCTGAAATCCGCCATTTGCCATTGTTGAATCTGCGTATGGTGGTGGCCTATTACACTGAAGAGGGGCAGTCAACCATTCATCATCGCGAGTCTTTGAATGAGCGTTATCAGGTCATGTGCCATCATTATGGCAAAATCTCCACTGTATTTATGCATTTATGGTTTGCAGTCCGGCAGATTATAAAGTAACATGTCATAAATCTTATATTATATAATAATAAGGTGTAGGCATATTTGGTGTCATATTTACACTGTGTATTTCTAAAATACTGTTAAATTATAGCATTTTCTCTTGGAAATATTTGGTAGTTTGGAAAATAGTGCGTACCTTTGCACCCGCTTTTGAGAACAACGGTTCTCTGAGAGCAAATAAAGAAAGAGTTCTTTGAAAGACTTACATAAACAGAGAAGTAGTACAAGAA
>CALZYS010000032.1 GCA_945830345.1 uncultured Prevotella sp. | reverse complement strand
TCCCGCTGAATGTCACATATAACCTGTATCTTGCCGTAGAGCGCAGTTGGATTTCAGCCCACTATCAAGAGCGGGTGGCTGACTATTGGTTTGATGCCGTCGCCACTCACCCGAAAGACAGTGCCGAGGTATATGTAATGGTGATTGGCGAGACTGCCCGATCAGATAACTTTGCCCTCTATGGTTATAAGCGCGACACCAATCCTATGCTTACCAGATTAGTAAACGACAGTAGCCTCATCGTGTTCAAAAATATTAGGACGGAATCGAATACCACCCACAAGAGCGTCCCGATGCTTATGACAGCTGCCTCGGCATCCGACTATTCGGTGCTCTATCGCGAGAAAGGCATCATAGCTGCCTTCCGCGAGGCTGGTTTCCACACGTCGTTCATCTCCAACCAATTGCCCAACCATTCCTTCATCGACTTCCTCGGCATGGAGGCCGACAGTGTTCTGTTTATCAAGGAGGCAGAGCGCGCCAAGGATAATGTATCTGATATGGAACTCCTGCCCATCGTGGAAAGTATCTTGAAAAAAGGCAGAAAGAAGGAGTTTATCGTTCTCCACACCTATGGCAGCCACTTTAAGTATAACGAGCGTTATCCTCGCGAGATGGCACATTTCCAGCCCGACGACAAGAGTGAGGCAAAATACGAGAACAAGCAATGCCTCGTGAATTCATACGACAACACCATCCGATTCACCGACAGATTCCTCTACGAACTGTCAGCATTGCTCTCCTCATCGTCATGTCAGTCGGCATGGCTCTACACCAGCGACCATGGCGAGAATATCTACGACGACAACAGGAAGAAATTCCTGCATGCCTCACCCAATCCCAGCGAATACGAGCTGCGAGTTCCGCTCCTTGCATGGACTTCCACCTCTTATCGCTCGACTTATCCCGACATCATCTCAGCCTTGCGCACCAATAGCTTTAAGCCTGCCTCCAACAGCATTTCCATGTTCCACACAATGCTTGAAGTGGGTGGAATAAGAACCAAAAATCTCGACCTCACCAAGTCATTGGCAGATCGAGACTATAAAGTGCAGCCCCACCTATATCTCACCGACCACAACGAGGCGGTGGAAATAGAGTGTCACTGATTTAGTAATGTAACTATTCAGCATCCCTCAGTTCTGAGTATTTAAAAAATCAATGAATAAAGCCAAATCATGTTAAATTAAGCCAATCCAAGTTATAAATGTTGGGAAGTTAGGGGGAAAAGTTATACCTTTGCAAATAAATTATTTGTAATTTACAAATTTGTAAAGTTATGAAGTTCTATGATCGAGAAAAAGAAATAGCCGCACTGAGAAGGCTTGACGCAGTACCATTACATCATTGTCTTATCCATGAGTTTGGCGATAATCTAACATAATTTAGAGAATAACACTAAAAAATCGTCAACCTTCACCTCGCGAAAGCCTTTGTACATCGGGCTTTCGGGGCAAAAGGTGAAGGTTGACGATTATTATGTGTTATTCATAAATTAAGGTGTATAGTAAAACATTATAGAAAGTAAAAAAGTGTCTATTGAAACAGAATAGATACTCCAGTGCTGCTCCAGTGTGAGCCCAGTGCTACTCCGCTGTTCCTCAGCTCTTCCTTCGTTGCAAACTCGATGCAAATTCGATGGAAAGTCGATGAAACATAGGAAAACGATGGATTGAAGGGAGGAGAAACAGCAGTGTTACATTTAACAATGGAATTGGAATAGACAAAACGAAAACTACAAAAAAATACCGCCTCTGCTTTATTAATAAATGAAGCAGAGGCGGTCGAAAAATCTATATGTAGAATTGACTTTTCACTCACACGAGTACATGTCCATTGATAATGATGTCTTCTTATTTTATTATTGACTTTTTACCATCAATAATATATAATCCACTATGAGCATTGGACAAATGTTGACCTTGTAAATTGAATATTTTTTTATGACCCAAAGGTGCTTTTAATGTATTTATTCGACTTACCTCCCTCTCGTAAATACATACATTGTCTAAGAATAATGTTGAACCTTCAACCAAATCAATTCCCAAGTCAATAGTATATGTATTAACTCCCTCTTTTATAGGTTGATATAATGTTTGCCAAGCATTATTGTTTTCTATAGTTGCACTCTTAATACAAGAGCCATTGTCATAAAAATTGACATAATCATAAGTGCCATCTTTGGGGCAATATCGCCTTGCATCAATAGTTAATATATATGATTTATTCTGATCTAATGATATACCATAACAATTTAATTGTAATGTTGTTCTCTTATCTCCTTGTAAAGTTTTGTCTTTAGATGTAATTTTTAGATAGTATGTTCCATCTTTAGCTATAGGACTCTCATTGGTGTCTATGCCCAACAGAGAACGTTCAATATCGCATCTTGACATACCCATAATATTGGTGATAGTCCATTTGTCTGTGATATTTTGGCGTTCAAAACTATCATTCCACACAAGTTCTGTATATATATCTTCTGATTCTATTGGCGATTCCTCCTTATTATAGTAGAATGTTATTATTCCATCATCATACTTTATGTCTTGAATCGAAAAACCAGTATCTTTATCATCAAACGTTTTTGCCGCAGGAACAGATGATGCAGAAAAACCTGTATTGTTAGTATCTCCAGGATAAGGGCATCCTGGTGAATTTATCTCACCATAGCTACTTGTCGTATATGATGGTGTTTTATTACCAGATGATGCACAGACAATATAACACAACTGAGGATATGTTGCATTTATTTCATTCGTCATTTTTGCTGTGTCTATATCCGGACTAATATGATAAACAAGCATTCCTGATCCTGGAATATATGTATCAAAGGAGTCGGCTATTCTATTTTCCAACAAAAAGAAATCGCCATCCTTTATTGTGTTCAATCGAATAACACCACCCTTTTCTGATGTTGGTGTTAGCTGAACTAAACCACTTTCTTCCAATGTATCAACATTCTCCCATCCGAAATCATATACCCTCACATATGGATTAAATCCTGCAGGTGATATACCACCATTGTTCCAACTACCAGAGGCCATTATATCCCATATACCAGTACCTTCGAACTGACCACCTTCTGAATAGTTCACATCGTAGTAATCATTTGCTCCCAATGCATGACCAATCTCGTGGCAATGTACACCAATTCGTGATATTCCTTCTTCACTATTTCCACGCAATTCAGCAGCACACGAATATCCATCAATTTTTACATCGTCAACTGTTATTGTAGGAAAAGACGCCCTGTGTGACCATATTGCATCAGATGTTGCGCCAGCCTCTTCCCCATAACCAGCAAAGATGATATGTACATTATCAATGTATCCATCACCATTACTATCATAGTCCTGAAGATTTACTTCATCAGCAGCTAATTCAATAGCCTCAGTAAACATTCCATACGTATTATTATCATTGCCTTTTATATTATTTCTACCATAATAAGCCATATTGTGAGACAATGTGTATGGACCGATTATATCACTTTGAAGATTTAACTGCTCATTGGAGGCCCATAAATAATAATCTTTCACGCTGCCTACAGCTCCATCATCATTATAGTTTGTCTTATTAAATAAATCTACAAAATCTTCTTTTGTCTTTTTAAACCTCAAATCCGAAAATTCAACTAAAACAACCAAAACTCTCCTATTCCCAGAAACGTTTTGTATATCTTTTTCTTCTCCATATTGATTTGCCCTTTTCGAAATGTTCAATTTTTGCTCCCGCTTTGGTATTAAATTCTTTTTTAATGTTGTAAGAAAAGACTTTTGTTCATCAGACATATCGCTATGATGCAAAAGACGATAGTTGGACATTATCACTTCGCCGTTTTCGTCTTCTTTTGCATAAAACCAACCATCTGAATTTTGTAGCACAGTATAACCATCATCAGTCAATGCATATTTACAATTCTCATCTCCATGAAGTGTAAGCATTAAATATTTGCCGTCTATGAGTATCTTTATAGGATAAGGAAAGGCAGATACTGCATATGTATCTGTGAAATAAAAGCATTCTAATAACAATAATAATAGTATCTTCATAATAAAAAAGAGGGACATCTGTCCCTCTTTGATTATTATTGTATTAACCAATTGTACAGTTCTTATCGGAAATCGTTATTCTCATACTTTTAATATCCTTTCCAGAAGTGGTTTTAAGGTAAAGTGTAAGAATCAGATTTTCCTTTAATCCTTCCATTCCATTCGCAAATGCAGATTTAAGAACATATACTTGTTGATCAAACTTTGCAATAGCCCCCTCTTTAGTCTTTCCGTACAAATCGTCATTACTGAGCTCACTATTCAGAGAATTTTCAAAGTCTTCCAATTCCTGTGCATTAAGCCCTCCACCTGATACTTTTATAGACAAATAATAATCATCATAAAGAATTTCAGGTCCATCTTCACTATCACTACCACAAGAAGAAAGTGAAACAACTCCTACTAATGCTATTGTAAGCATTAAAAAATAATTAAATAATTTTTTCATTTTGTTTAAATTTTAAAAAGTTAATAATTGTAAAACTATATAATTGAATATTCTAATTATACCATATTATTGAATCCATTATTTCAGATTAGAAGTAACAACCAATAGCAAGCGTAAACTGCTTCATCTTCAATTTTTTTGCTAATTCTGTAAGATCTTCGCCATATGACAACCTTAAAAAAGCTGTATTTGTCCCACGAATACAGAATTTAAGTCCTGCTTGCCATGCTAATTGCAAATCGTTATATTTGTTATCTTTACCCATATCAGATTCACTAAACACATTAGAGCTCTCACTTTCACCATTATACTCAGTCTTAATTTTCCCATAATAATGAAATTTGCCTGATAAACCCACAAATGGACAAAAAGCAACTTTTGTGTTTGGAATAGCAATAATATATCCTACATTCAACGGTATTGTTGAAGATATCATCGTAAACGTTGTCTTAACCCCATGTTTCATGCACTTTTATCAGAGCTGTCAGATTCTCTCCAGGAGAATAAACAACATGTGTCACAGGTGGAGGAGGTAAAACTTCCTTCGTTCCTCCACAACTTGAAACAAACATCGAGGTTGCAATAACAACCGACAAATAATAATACTTCTTATTCATATTACATTAATTTATATTATACATAAAGTAAATGTTCAATTGGAACGTATGTTATTGCTGCGGCAAGAATGTCTTCAAGTTGTACGACAACATGCTTATTGCGCATGATTCTCTTTATTACACCCTCGACTCCTGCAAATGGACCAGCGGTGATTGTTACACGCTTGCCAGTATTACTCATAACATGTTCATTAATGTCAAGATAAAATACATTATCATTGGGCAACTGTGCCACTTTCAGGAAATTGTCCATCGACTTATCAGAAACAGTAAGGATTTCCTGTTCATTGTCAATATCTGATTTCCTAATCATATATCTAAGAGGTTCAAATCGCTTGTCGTACATCTTTAGACGAGTCAACTGTTCTTGGGTAGAACGGATGAAAATCAGATTGGATACTGCTGGCACTGCCTTTCGCAGAGGGCCTTCTTTTGTATCTACTATAGCATAGTGCATAGGAAGAAAATTCTCAATGTTTTCTTTGTCCAGGAATTCTTTTACTATTAATTCCCTACCATACGTCACGCGCATTGGAAACCAATGAACATCCGTAGCCTTAATCATCTTCCTTTAGTTTAGTCAAACAATCAATAGGAGGGGGTCACCGCCCTATGTGGTAGTGCGGAGTCCGTAGTCGAAATGCGGGTGTCGTAACCTTCATAGTTGGCCTGATGTCCAGTTACCGGATATGATGTTCTGACTTAAAGACATAAGAAAAGCGTGGAATCGTCCTGCTGTCCATTCCACGTATCGAGGTTCTTGCATACCTATTGTTGTTGAACAGACAACGTCAGAGCCCACGCCGTATGAGTCGTTATGACACCCGATAGGAGACCTTAATAAAACATCTTGCTGCCCTCAATGAGAGTAGTTTGTGCTTATTAGGTCTCCACGGGACTGATAAAAAATCACACCCGTGGCATCTACGTTGCAATGCTCAAGACAACAATATCGGAGATTTGCAAGATTTCGATACGTCTCGAACAGAGCGTCTGTAAACGCCTTTATATGTCTGGACTGTTCCCACCCAATTCCCGCTTCATATAGCTTAGTTGGTGCTACTTCACTATAATCTGCACGGCGTGGTCAGCTTGTGATAGCTTAAAGTCCGACTGCAAAATTACACATATTTTTGAAAAAATAAAAAAATAAAGCAATAAAATATTATGAATTTAGAATATTTAACAACCGTTGTGCTTAAAATGCAAAAATCGTGCTTAAATGACATATTAAATATTGATAACCTTAAGATAATGTGCGTCCATTCAAATATTGCTGAACAATAATTGATACATGCCTATTATACATTATTGTATTTTATAAGATTCTGTTTGCAAACAGACGAGACACCTTTGATCGATCTCTCTCTTGCAAACCGAGTAGCTGGCGAGCTTCTGCATTATTGGTAGTAGGTATGGAATCCCAATTACGTAAGATGGCATCTTTTTGTCTGGCTTTCATATTAAGGATTTCATCCAGCCGTAGCTGCACTTTCCATACTCGATAATATGACGAGAAATCATCGGATTAAAAGTAAATATTGGCGTATGAATGCAATAGTCAATCCGTTTATAGTGTCAGGCAAGATTCCTGACAAATACTTTTGCGACCGTCAAACTGAAAGCGAGATGCTGATGAGATTTGTCGGAAGCCAAGAACATGTGGTTCTTATGTCCTAACGAAGAATGGGCAAGACAAAACTCGTGGAGCATTGTTTCCAAGCTAACTTATAGTAACAGGGACTATAGTTGACACTTTGACTTCGTGGGCTTTCTATGAAATATTCAGGATAAAATAGGAAGCAACTCCGTTATATCTTACCTCACAATCCGAAACCCAAGTTTCATTATCAGCTTTAATGTTTCTTGTGATGTGTTACGGTCATACTCCTTCTCAGTTTCAGTCAGTTCTTCATACGGAACAAGACATGGATGAAGTTTCTTTGCATCGTTGCGCTCTTCACCATACTTCCAGCCGTCAGACATTCTGCCTTTTGACCAGACCTCATGGACATTCTTGGCTATTGCCTCTGCCAGTGGAATCAGTTCCTCAGGCAACTCAATATCCATTGTGTCGATAGGTTGCGGAATGTAACTATTCTTATTCATTCTGTTTTGTTTGTATAACTATCAATACTACTTAATGCTATTGACCTTCTGCCTTCTTGCAGTCCCTAAGATTAATAGTGGTTTTCACTACCCCGTAGTCATAGCCTTGGATCTTTATGTCGAGTTGACTCCAATGCTGGAGGTATCTGTGCTCTTTGCGCTGCTCGTCTGCTGACGCACTATAATGCTTGGCTTTGTCGTCGGGCATAGGAACATATCCCATCATCAAATGGGCGGCATTCCATCTGAGATGTTCGCATATCGAGGCTTGTATCAAACGATGTTTCCATTGCTTCTGCTCTGCATTGTCGCTATCACTTAATGCAAGCACATCCGTCCATTCGCCATAACATTCCAAGTCGCACTCGTTTCCAACGATACCCAGAAGCCGCTCTTTGGTGTATCGATGCATACTGTTGGCCTTGTCCTGACCTTCCTTGCGATATAATGCCCTGAAGCTGTATATATCATTTGCTCCATCACGCCGTTGCTCCCATGTTGTTTCGTCATTGACAGCCTTGCGGTATTCTTCATTGAATCTCTTTGCATCATCCTCCAAACGATTTTCAACAATAATAGATTTGGTATATAACGACTGGGGATTTCCAAAGAAGACAAATGGAGTCTTGAAAAAATGGGGATTATTCTTGTTTAAACCATGATCATTATAGTCATCACACATCTTACGGAACACCTCTTTTGCCGACTCGTATTTGATTCGGTTGCTCTCGTTGTATAGTCTTACAAATACCCTGAATCTGTCTTGGTCAATATTTCTGTTCCGAACCATAAATTCAATTATATATGACGCAATGCCCAAGTTACGGTCGTCGTCACCAGTGGCAATTACAACATAATTAAGACTATCTGCTAAATCTGACAATAGGTCATAAAACGTGTCAGAGCCAACATCCATCTTGCGCAGAGTGACTTCCTTGATGCCTTTAATGGCTGGCACTTCCTGTCTGAAGTCACCTTCAAGAGTGTCCATCTTGGTGTCTATCACATCTATCCTCACTTTCTGCTTGTTGCCATTTTCATCGGGCAATGCAGAGAATTCATACAGGAAACGAAGGGCATCTTGACCTGTAGTACCGAAACCGATTACCATAGCTGTGAAAACAGAGGTGACAGCCGCATTATCCTCGTCTATTGTCACATAATCAATCGGTGAACTATGCTCCACCTCACGTTTCTTCAATGCTGTAACCGCTATTCGTGAATCGTCAACAATGACGAGCCTTCCCTTATAATGCTCTGCAAGTTGAGTAGTGAATCTTGTTTTTCTGACAGCGCAATATATTATGGTATTGTCAGTTAATTCGTCATATTTCAACAAATTGATTGCTGCCCTCAGATTAGAAGATTCATTATCGGTAAAGATAAAATGCCTCCTAAACTTTGACTTCCTCAATATCTGTTTGACAGGCATCAAGTTAAGGTCGTCAAACAATTCATTAACTTTGTCGGATAGTTCTGATGGACGGCCCACACAGCGATAAAGTATATAGTTAATGTCTTTTATTTGCCGAATGACTTTCAACTTGAAGGAAAGCAAGCCTATAAGACCGCTGAAACCCTGCGACTTGTTGCCTTCGTCTTTTTCATCGGGGACATCTACAAATATGATACGCTCTCTACCCGCTCGTTTTGTATAAAGATCTCTTGCAAGCATATAACTACGCTCGTTCAATCCCCAAAAGACGTATGTTGTATGGTTTATCTGACCATATCTCCATATCATCGACTTACCCCAATACAAGATTCGTTTCCCGAAACATGTTACTGCAAATATTGCACTCAATACTACCGCCAATGTATGAACGATGGCAAACGCCAACATATACAAATGGCTGTTCCTGCAATTATCAGCTATTCCTACGAGATTGGATTTCGACAGAAACATCTCAAAACTGGAGAGCACAGAGCGCAACAGTAGGGTGAGACTGTTTTTATATGTGCCGCCATAGTCATAGCCGTAAAAATAGAGGATGGAACCTCCGAAAAAGCAGGCGAAGACCAACGAGAAGAAGATGCTGTTTCTGAGGGAATGACTCTTTCCTCTCCGTTCAATAAACAATCGACCGGATAACCATAATGACCTGCCTAAAAACCATATGAGACCAATGAATAGAATAAATACTATTATATTGTGACATGTAATCTCGAACGGCAAATTCGGCAGGTTTTGCACCCATTGGTCAGCCCCATTCAGCCATTCCTTACTTCTTTCGAAGATCTGGCTATTGCATTTAAGGCTGTTTGCAAGGCTGTCTGCTACATTATTATTTATTGTGTCTTGAGCCATCATTTCTATTTGTTTCTTAATTCAATAAAGTTTTGTCCTCTGTGACGCATTCCTGCGCCCATATTTGCTTTATTATCGGGACAAAGATACAAAGTTTTTCTTAAACACAAGCATCTTATGCAAAAAAAATAATTATTTTTAAATAATTTGGGCATAATCCATAAGCACGTCCCATACGGCGATGATGTGGCAGATGCTGCCGAGGAGGACGAAGAAATGGAAGACGGAATGCATGAAGCGCTTCTTGTTGAGACTGTAGAAGACGGCACCGGTGATGTAGGCAACGCCTTCGGCTATTATCCATGAGACGGCGGCGGTGCTGACACTGTCGAGAAGGGGCTTGAAGGCAACAAGGACCGACAAACCCATGCCCACAAAACAAAAGGTTTCGAGATTACTGTGCTCCTTGAGATGGCGAAAACTGACTATGGTGCCGGCAATAGCGCATAGCCATACGAAGATGAAAAGACTCCACCCCCAATAGCCTTGCTGACGAAGGGCTACAAGGGTGAGAGGGGAATAAGAGCCGGCAATGTGCCAATAGATGGCGGCATGATCCCACTTGCGCAGGCGCTCTTTCCATTTGCTGCGGCGCGGGGTGGCATGATAGGCTGTGGAGGCGGCATAAGAGCCGAGCATGCCGAAGAGATAGAGTATCACTCCGGCACGCGCCCATGAGTTGTCACCACGATAACAGATGACAAGGAACAGGATGCCCACGACTACACCAAGCACTATGCCGGCAGCGTGGGACCATGCGTTCCACAATTCTTCTTTCTTAGTATATCTTATCATTTATCGGCCAGCACGAAGTCAAGTTGGCGTTTCTCTACGTTTGCCCTTGCCACCTTGATGCGTATGGGGTCGCCAAGTTGGTACTTGTGATGATGGCGACGGCCAACGAGACAATAGTTCTTCTCGTCGAAGTCGTAGTAGTCGCCATCAAGATCGCGCATCGACACCATGCCCTCGCAGTGGTTCTCGTCTATCTCGCAGTATATGCCATAGCTCTGTATGCCACTGATGTGGGCATCAAACTCCTCACCTACAAACTCGCCCATAAACTCCACCATCTTATATTTAATGGAGTCGCGCTCAGCGTTCTGGGCAATGAGTTCCTGGTCGCTGCAATGTTCACAGAGATCCTCGTAGTGATCCTTGTTGGCAGAGCGGCCTCCCTGCTGATACTTGGTCAGAAGGCGATGCACCATAGTGTCGGGATAGCGACGGATGGGGGATGTGAAATGCGTGTAGTAGTCGAAGGCAAGTCCGTAGTGACCGATATTATGCACGCTGTATTTTGCCTTCATCATGGCACGAAGGGCAACGGTCTCGATGAGTTTTTGCTCCTTCTTGCCCTGGCACTCGTCCATAAGAGCATTGAGGCTCTTTGAGATTGCGCCTTTGGTGCCTGCGGTCTTCATCTTATATCCGAACTTCACCACAAAGCCGCGAAGAGTCTCGAGTTTCTGGGGATCGGGTTGGTCGTGGATACGATAGGGCAGCGTCTTTGGTTTCAGGCCCTTCTTCACCTTACCGATGCTCTCAGCCACAGTGCGATTGGCAAGTAGCATGAACTCCTCGATGAGTTTGTTGGCATCCTTCGACACCTTAAAATAACACCTTATGGGCTTTCCTGTCTCGTCGATGTCGAAATGCAGTTCCTCACGGTCAAACTTCACCGCTCCGTTCTTGAATCTCGCCTCGCGCAACTTCTTAGCCAACTTGTCGAGTTGCTTCAAAAGAACTTTCTCCTCCTCACTGCAAGGTTCCCCCTCGGGGGTTAGGGGGGCTGAGTCTTTCCCTTCCAGCACTGCCTGCACCTCCTCGTAAGCAAAGCGGTGGTTGCTCTTGATGACAGTATGCGCAAGGTGCCACCTTTTTATATTAGCATCCTCGTCGAGTTCGAATATCACGCTATATGCAAGTTTCTCTTCGTTAGGACGTAGTGAGCAGATAAAATTGCAGAGTCGCTCGGGGAGCATGGGGATGGTGCGATCGACGAGATATATACTCGTGGCGCGCTTCATTGCCTCCTTGTCGATTATGGAGCCTTCCTTAACGTAATGACTCACGTCGGCGATGTGCACACCCACTTCCCACAGTCCGTTGTCGAGTTGGCGCACCGAAAGTGCATCGTCGAAGTCCTTGGCATCCTTGGGGTCGATGGTGCAGGTATATACATCCCTGAAGTCCTCACGCTCGGCGATGTCTGCCTCGGTAATCTCCGCAGGAATCTTGTTGGCAGCCTCCTCCACGTTCTTCGGATATTTGTAGGGCAGTCCGTATTGCGCGAGTATAGCGTTCATCTCCACGTTGTTGTCGCCCTGTTCACCAAGTACGTCAACCACCTCACCCACAAGGTTCTTATGCTCGGCATCAGGCCATTGTGTGATTTTCACCACAGCCTTGTCGCCCGACTTTCCTCCCTTGAGTTTCTTCTTGGGGATGATGATGTCGTGTACGAAGATATTCTCGGCAGTGACCAATACCGCAAAGTCCTTATCCACACGCAGTTTGCCAACGAAGGTCTCGCGTGCCCTCTTGAGAATGGCAGTCACCATTGCCTCCTTGATATGCTTCTGTCGGCGTGCCATGTAAGCCACCTGCACCTTGTCGCCGTCGAGAGCCCAAAGCGAGTTGCGCTCTGCCACAAAGACAGGCTGACTGCCGTCGTTGGGTATGAAACTGTTTTTGCCATTCGCCTTGCGACGGAATGTTCCCTCCTGCAACTGCGTCTTGGTGTTGAGCTTATATGACGACTCGGTCACCTTGGTGAGGAAGTCATCCCATGCCATCTCCTCCATGATGTCGATGGCAAGCATTTTGAGTGGATGAGTGTCCAACTTCAGTGACTTGAATATCTGTTTGAAACTGAATGTCGTGTCCGGACTTTCCTGAAAGAAGCGCTGCAGAGCCTCGCTCACTTGCTTCTTGTTCATTCTCTTTCCGCCTTTCTTTTTTCCCATAATTATTAAGATTTAGTTGTTATTTTCGGCAAAGATAGTAATTATTTTCTAAATTAGCATCATTTTCTGTCGTATTTTATAGAAAAATAGTAACTTTGCAACCAAAATGTAAACTTATGGAACAAAAAAGACGAGAAAAAAGCATATATCGGGTGACATTGGCGGGCAGTGCGGTGAACGTGTTACTGTTGGTGTTCAAGTTTGTCGCCGGTTTCCTCGGAGGTTCGGCTGCGATGATAGCCGATGCCGTCCACTCGTTGTCGGATTTCATCACCGACGTGATAGTGCTGCTGTTTGTGCGACTGAGTTCGAAACCCGAAGACAGCGACCACGACTACGGGCACGGCAAATATGAGACACTCGCCACCTCGCTCATTGGGCTCGCCTTGATGTGCGTGGGCGTAATGATAATGTATAACGGTGTGCATAGTATTGCGTTGGCAGTGATGGGCAATCCTCTCCCCCAACCAGGAACGATAGCCTTGGCTGCGGCATTGGTGAGCATAGCCCTGAAGGAATGGGCCTACCGCTTTACCGCCAAGGTGGGGCGTAAGTGCGAGTCGCAGGTTGTCATTGCCAACGCATGGCATCATCGCAGTGACGCCCTCTCGTCGATAGGAACGGCAGTGGGCATTGGCGGAGCCATATTGCTTGGTGAACGGTGGGCAGTGCTCGACCCCATCGCGGCAGTGGTGGTGAGCGTGTTCATTATCCGCACGGCATGGCAACTCACCAAACAGTCGGCTGGCGAACTGCTCGAACAGAGTCTGCCCGCAGAGATGGAACGCGAGATTGAGACGATAGTGGCACGCGAACCCATGACGAGCGAGGTGCACCATCTGCGCACACGTCGCATAGGCAGTCATATAGCCATCGAGATGCACCTGAGGATGCCAGGGGACATCAGTCTGTATGAATCACATCTGCATGCCACCAATATCGAGCAGGAACTGCGCAAGCGTTTCGGGGCATCCACCCATATCGGACTGCATGTTGAACCATTGAAAATCAACGGCAAATACGTGGCTCCCGAGAAAAAGTGATGAGACCGCTTGTATTCCTATTCATATTATTGTCGTTGCCACTAAGGGCTCATGCCGAGACTGAATGGGAGAAATGGCTCGACGGCATAATGCTCGACGGCGAATATTCGGAGGCTTCGTATGAGGAGTTATACGATAATCTGTTGGACTTTCAGCGCAACGGGATAAACGTCAATGCCGCCACGCGTGAGCAACTGCTCGCCTTGCCCTTCCTCAGCGACCAACAGGTGATGGACATCATGGAGTATATATATCAACACGGCTCCATGAAATCAATCAACGAATTGATGTCGATAGAGTCGATCGACTACTCCACTCGCCAACTCCTTCAGGAATTCCTATATGCAGGCGATAAGCCCGACAAGGGTTTTCCCTCAATGCGCAACATAATCAAATGGGGGAAAAACGAATTGTCGCTTTACGCCAAGATACCCACGTACGAGAGGGTGGGGGACTCTCCCGAAGGCGACTATCTCGGTTATCCCTACAAGTTCTGGGCGCGTTATTCCTTCTCTTATGCAGACAATGTGAGAGTGGGGATTATGGCTTCGCAAGATGCGGGCGAACCATTTTTCTCCGGAGTAAATAAGACAGGCTTCGACCAGTATTCGGCATTCGTTCAACTCAACGGAATAGGGCGAGTGGAGACTCTTGTGGCAGGCAGATACAGCATTGCCGCAGGTATGGGACTTACCATCAACAGTGCTTTTAGTCTTGGCAAGACTGCGATACTGCAGAACATGGGAAGACAGAGAAATGCGCTCCGCCCCTTCACGTCGGCTTCGGAGAGTGGTTATTTACAGGGAGCGGCAGCCACGATACGCCTGTCCGATGCCCTTTGCGTCACCCCATTCCTGTCATATCGCAAAACCGACGCCACACTCAATGACGACGGGACGGTGTCGTCGCTGATATACACGGGTTATCATCGCTCTCAATCCGAAATCAATAAGAAAAACAACACCAGCATATCGGTTGCAGGTGCAGATGCACGTTGGACACATGGCGACCTCTCGCTCGGAGCAACAGCTATATATACCCATCTCGACCGTCCTCTGAGTCCCAACAAGACAGCAGTATATAAGCGGATATATCCCGAGGGAAGCGATTTCTTCAATGCCAGCCTCAACTATTCATGGATTCATTATCCATTTAATATTAGTGGCGAAAGTGCCATAAATGAGAAGGGGGCGATAGCCACACTGAACACCCTTGGATGGCATCTGTCGCAATATGTGGAACTGATGGCCATATATCGCTTTTATTCCTTTAATTATTATTCTCCACACGCAAATTCATTTAGCGAGGGCGGCAAGACCCAGAACGAAAGCGGCATATATATAGGTATGAAATGGCAACCCCGATATGGATTGGAGATAATGGCATACACCGACTTCGCCTATTTCGTCTGGCCGAGATATGGCGTGTCGCAATCGTCGTATGCCAATGACAATGTGATTAACTGTTCGTGGAAAACAGGCAGTTGGCAGTTTTCGGGCAGATACCGGCTACATCTAAGGCAAAAGGATTCGAAGTCCGTCTCCGGTCTTTCATGGCAGGCGGAGCACCGACTGAGGATAGGGGCGGAATGGACCGCAGACAGATGGACATCGAGATCGCAATTAGACGTATCTTCCGCACCATCCTCATCATCAAATAAATCTGTTTCCCAAGGCTATATGTTGACGGAGAACATCGGTTATGACACTGGCAAATGGAAGTTATATGCCGGGGGAAAGTATTTCCATACCGACAGCTACGACAGTCGCCTCTACTCCTATGAGCGCGCTATGCCCCACACCTTCTCCTATCCCGCCTATTTCGGTCATGGCATACGCTATTCCCTTGTAGCCATATGGAGCCCTGTCCCAGCCCTCCAATTCACTGCTAAGGCAGCCGTCACCGACTATTTCGACCGCTCCACCATCAGTTCAGGACAACAGCAAATCAATGCCTCCTCGGCATGCGACATCGAGATGGGACTGAGATGGAGGTGGTAAACATCCGTTGCATTTTATTGCCAATACTATTACAAAACGATTGCTAAACGATGATAGAATGTTGCAGACATACTCAACTCTTAAATATTATTATCCGATTGATGTCTTTTATTCGTCCACGAAACGCCATTTAGTGTGTTGCGTGGACGATTAGCATTTTCTTATTTGGTTAATAATAAATAAATAATTACCCTAATACTTGCTTCGTAGCTTGAAAATGTGTATCTTTGCCGCGCATTTGCGTTGAAAATCTGTCAGCAGGACTGATTAAATATGATATAACAAAGAGAATACTAAAACAAATTATTATGATAAAAATCAAAGCAAACAAATTGATGCGCTGTTTATTAACAACAGGTGTCATTGCCGTATGCATGACGGCACAAGCGGAAATTGAGGGTAGCCTCGACCCTAAGTCGGTGGTTGCCGAATGGAGCAACGCATCCACTTATCCCAAAGTGATTGACATCAACTTCAGCGATGAGATGTGGCCCGGACAGACATGGACAGGACAGACAGGCAAGGATTGTCCTGAATATGCCGACGGGGCATACGTGAATGCCGTGTTGCGGGTGCCTGCCAATGGCGACAACAAGGTGACATATCCCGTGCTGTTCCACAACTGCACCTTCGCCAACAAGAAGAGTTATAATGGCTATGCCGGAGCCACTGCCGCATTCTGCCGCCAATATTATTTGGGCGAAAGCGCAACGGGCAACAGTGCCACGACAAGAAATAACTGGACTGTGGCTGGACATACCAACCATCTGGAGGACAACATACAGTATGACGCCAAGAATAATCCCATATACGGAGAAGCCGGCTTCGTGCAGTTCTGCCGCGGACAGGCTATTATGGATGAGGCTACACAGACTAAGGTGAGCGTCCACGGTTGGATGGAGATTGACCATATCCCCTACGTCGAGCGAGTGCAATGGTCGTGGTCTTCCACATCGTGGGGAAGAGGTATAAAGTGTGACATAAAAATAGGTGACGGCGATTGGAAACCCTTGGTATGGATGGGTTCCAACAAGCATAAGGCCGGTTATACCGTGTTCAGCGACCAGGGATATTTCATGGAGAACGTGATTGATGCTCATGACGTGTCGCTGAGATGGCGTGTGTGGGACGGGGATGACAATACTACACTGGTGCAGACCACTCCCGAAGGCACTTCACCCTTCGGTGTAGCCATCGACCCCATGGCAATGCAACAGACATCACGCGTACACAAGATACAGATCTTCGGTAATGAAATCACCGACGAACAGGCACAATATGCCACTGAACATCCTTTGGGAGACATTGGCGAACCGAGCGACCTCGGCAATGGTGATGACAATCCTGGTGGAGACAATGCCGAAACTGACGCGCCTTACGGACTGCAGGCATTCCCTACGGCCCAGGGATTCGGAAAGTATGCCACTGGAGGACGTGGCGGCAAGGTGGTGACTGTGACCTCGCTCGAAGATGACGCCAAGCAGAATGGTACACTGCGCTGGGCCTTCGCACAATATCCCGACGAACCGCTCACCGTTGTCTTTGCTGTCAGTGGAGAGATTCAGCTGAAGGAACCGTTGGCAGTGAAGCGTGCCGACTGGACTTTGGCGGGACAAACAGCTCCGGGAGAGGGCATCGTTATCTCGCGCAACAAGGTGAACTTCGGCGGTTCGCAGAACTTCATCGTACGCAATGTACGTTTCCGCAGCGGTGCGAAGAATACATCCGACCAAGTGCTCGAAGACCAGGCTTGCGGTGTGGAGAACTGCAGCAACTTCATCTTCGACCATTGCGTATTCGGATGGTCGGTGGAAGAGAACATGAACACCCAGGACAGCCATTTCCTCACCGTGCAATACAGTATGGTGCATGAGGGCCTCTACAATGCCGGACATTCCAAGGGTGCCCGCGGCTATGGCTCGCAGTGGGGCGGTTCGCCAGCCACATATCATCACAACCTTCTGGCACACAACAAGTCGCGCAGTCCCCGATTCAACGGTGCGCGTGGCGATGACTATGTGGTGTTTATGGAATATGCCAACAACGTCAACTATAACTTCGGGGCAAGTGGAGTTTATGGAGGCGAGAACACTGCCGACATCAACCAATACAACGGTGAGAACTCCGTGCATGAATGCAACTTCATCAACAACTACTACAAACCCGGAAAGATTGCCCCGGCATCCGACTGCAAGTTCCTCGTGTCGAGCTATGCCCGTAGCGGTGCCACATCGTGGGCTCCTGCCAAGTGGTATGTCAACGGCAATGTGATGGAGGGAAATGACGCTGCCACTGCCGACAACTGGAAGGCTGTGGGTGTGGAGACATACTCATTAGGCGACATCCGTGCTGATGAGCGCATCGTAACCGCCACACCTTATAACAAATATTCGATTGACGGGGGCAGGAGCCGCTATCTGCCCGAACGCTATATGTTGGAAGACATTGCCACTGCCGAGGAGGCATACAACGATGTGGTCAATCATGCAGGAACCATCAACCGCGACAAGATTGAGCAACGTATTGCCAAAGAGGTGCTCAGCGGCATATGCCTGTATGGCGGTGCTACTACCGGAGCAGGCAAGGGAATCATCGACACCGAGAATGACGCCGAGGGATTCTATGCCTATTCCACCGACTATTCCGCTCCTGTTGACACGGATGGCGACGGCATGCCCGACGAGTGGGAGAGCAACAACGGGTTGAATCCTGGGGAGGCAGACCAAAACCGTGTGAATATCGACGGCTACACCGCTCTTGAAGTATATCTCTGCGAACTGATGGGCGAGCAGTTGAGCAATGACTTCACCACCGGTATTAACTCTATCCAAATGTTACAGCCCGCGATTCGTTACGACTCATCCAATGGCACACTTGAAGTGGATAAGGATGCCATAGGCTGTAACCTCAGTATATTCACCACAGACGGACGCCTGCTGAAGCGCATGCCGATAACATCCACCAAAATGCATCTTGGCACACTGCCCAAAGCCCTGTTGCTAATTCAGATAGAAGGCCGCAACGTATGTCCGCGTGCATTAAAGATAATGTAATTGACTACGTAGAATCTTATAAAAAAAGTTGCAAAACATCTGTCACTGTCAGCGTTGATTGTAATATATTGATATACAAATACTTATCAATGCGAGACGCTGACAGATGTTTTGTAAGCAGTCATTTTAGGCCGTCTTGCGTACCTTAACCCAAGTTTGCAAGTGCCACTTGCAAGATTGGAATATTGCATCATACGCTTTCCTTATTCTGCATTCACCACCACCTCCTTTGCCGTGTCGAGGTGCTGCACGCTTGTTACAGGCACAAAGGTAAGAAAATATTTTGGAATTACAGCATATTTATTCAAAAATCTATAAATAAATTTGCGAATAAGGCAAATATTTATGGGAAACAACTCCATATTACAGCCTCCTGGCGATGTAAGTGCCCTTCACTGCACTTTTAAACCCTTCATTACCTTTATTTATATATGTACACATAATCCCTGATTTTGGTGCAAAAATACAAACTATTAATGAAAGGGCAACAGTATTCGCTATTAAATATGCTTAAAATGTTTATTTATTGGTAGAAATTCTCGACAGTATGGTCAGCAGAGAGAGCGGCTAACCTAATCCAAGACAGGCTTTTTTCAGTTGCCAAACATCTTTCGAGCAGTTAATGCTGCTATACTTTGGTATCATCAACCATCAGAACGATCCGTTCTTATGGTTATCGTACACAACAAGTACGTTGCTCATCCAAAGATTTCGTGCAGTTCCTTGTTTGAAAGTTTGCCAATCCAATTCTCGCCTGTAGACACGGTGAGGTCGGCCAGGTGTTTCTTTTCTTGTATCATAGCGTCAATGCGTTCCTCAAAGGTGTTCTGCGTAATGAAGCGATGCACCTGTACGTTTTTGTGCTGACCGATACGGTATGCCCGGTCGGTTGCCTGAGCTTCGACAGCAGGATTCCACCAGAGGTCGTAATGTATGACATGGGTTGCAGCAGTGAGGTTGAGGCCGGTACCGGCAGCCTTCAATGAAAGTATGAAGATCCGGTCGTTACGATTGTTTTGGAAACGGTCAACCATTTCCTGACGCTGCTTCAGCGAACATCCACCATGATAGAACATCGGTTCTTCATCAAGGGAGGTACGAATGAAGTGCTGGAGCAGTTCACCCATCTCGCGGAACTGGGTGAAGATAAGAACCTTCTCGTCTGCATCAACGATGCTGCGAAGCATGTCGAGCAACATTTCGGTCTTTCCCGATAGCGTTGCATCCATACGGTTGTCTTTGAGATACTGCGTAGGGTGATTGCAGATCTGCTTCAAGGCAAGCATCATCTGCAGGACAAGTCCTTGGCGCTTGAAAAGTGTCTGGCTGTCCTCACCATCCATGCTTTCGATGACAGCCATACACTTGTTGACCGTCTCTTGGTACAGAGCAGCCTGCTCAGGAGTGAGCCATGCCAACTCGTTGCGTTCTATCTTGTCTGGCAGGTCGCTGATGATGCTCTTGTCCGTCTTCAGCCGGCGCATCATGAATGGGGCGGTCACCTTGCGGAAACGTTCTGCCACATGGGTGTCTCCATACTTCTGTATAGGTTTGGCGTAGGATTCCGAGAAGTCTTTTGCCGAACCAAGATAGCCCTTGTTCGTGAAGTCAATGATACTCCAGAACTCAGACAGACGATTCTCCACCGGGGTGCCACTCATGGCAATGTGGCAGTCGGCAGGGATGCTGTGTATCGCCTTGCTCTGAGCCGTATCGCTGTTCTTGATGTTCTGTGCCTCGTCTATCACGAGCACCTGCCATTTCTGTTTCTTCAGTTTGTCGGTATCAGAGCGTACCACGCCGTATGTGGAGAGGATGATGTCAGCATTCTTGCAGTCATCATCCTTCAGGTCACGTGCCGTACCGTGATACACGCCCGTAGCCAGCTGTGGGGCGAAGCGCTTCACTTCCGACTGCCAGTTGTGCAGCAAACCTGTAGGCACCACCACAAGAGCTTTCTTCTTGTTCAATGCGCCCTCTTCTTTCATTTTCAGCAGCAGAGTGATAACCTGCAGGGTCTTGCCAAGACCCATGTCGTCGGCTATGATACTGCCGAAGCCTATCTTCATGTTGCGATACATCCATGAGAACCCCCGTTCCTGATAGGGTCGCAGCTGTGCGTTGATGCCTTCAGGCAGTGGTATGACACTTTGTGATGTAAACCTGCGGATGAGTTCGCGTACTTCATCGGTCAGTTCCACGGGTGCTCCCTGGTACTCACCGCTCAATGCCGCCTGCAGCAGTTCTCCTGGTTTTATCTTCGGTGGAGCATTCAGCACTTTCTGCAGTTTTGCCATTCCTGCCTCGTCAATATAGACGTACTGTTCCTTGAATCGTAGCAGACCGCTGGCATGACCAAGCAATCTGTCAAACTCCTCTGGCGACAAGAACTCATTGCCCACAGCCACCTGCCAATTAAAGTCAAGCAGGTCGCTCATGGACAGGAACCCATTTGAATCCTTTCCTTTTGATTTCAGCTTGACAGATATCTGTGGACGGATAAGTGTCTGCAACGCCTTTGGCATGATGACGTTCACGCCGAGCAGACGCATGGCAGGAATCACCTGCAACAGGAATGCCGGGAAAGTCCGCATCGTGAACTCAATGCTTTGCTTGCCCTTATCGTTGATATATGTATCAAGTCCGTCAACTATGTCGCAGAGGATGGCAAGCTGACGCAGTATCTCCATTTTGCTTGATATGTATGCTTTCTTTGTCATCACATCTTCAAGCGGATGACCATCTGCCTTCACATCTACGGCAAAGCCCTTTTCTGTTTCGTCAACAAGAAATGTCACTTGATGCTTGTTTTGCATGAAGTAGCGGTCAAGCCACGAACGTATGCCGCCAGGGATGTTCGTCTCTCCGATACCATTGAAGCGCGAACACTCTGCTTTGAAGAACAAGTCAAAGAACAGTTCGTCCTTGCTCTCGTGCGACAGTACGGGAACGAGCGACGTTATCATCTTGCAGAGTAGTTCCTTGCTCTGTCCCAGTCTGCCAACTATGCTTTGGGTGGCTTCGTCAATCAAGGCCGGTTGCCATACTATGTGGTATTCCTTTTCCTCCTTGGCCTTGGCACGTCCACGTCCTCTGCCCGACACAAGGTCATAGTAAATCTGCGGAACGATGCAACCATGCGCTGTCAGTTGCAGTGCACAGATGAGCACGCTGCGAAGGGCGGCGATAGAATCATCGTAGTCACGCAAGAAGTCAATGTTGATGTCGAGCAGTTGCTGAAGCAGAGGAAGGCGTATATCGTCAACTGAAACAACGTCACGCCTGCCCAAAGTCTTGCTGCTGATGCCCTCAAACAGTTTCTGTTTATCCTGCAGCACCTTCGTTGCAGCCTTGCTGATGTATGTCAGTTCCTTCTGATAGACCTGTTGGAAATCTCCATTATGACAGAATGCCGGTGACGATGGCAGAAGGTTGGACAATGGCAAAGTAAGGTCAGAGAGCAATGTGTAGTCGGGCATCTGTCCGGGTACTTCTTTCAGTTGCCTCTGTTCCATGGTGGCATATACCGCACTCGTGTTCTCCACCTCCATCATCTCTGT
>CALZYS010000031.1 GCA_945830345.1 uncultured Prevotella sp. | reverse complement strand
AAAATAACCCCTAAATCAGAGGATGACCGAAAGAGAGACCTTGAGTAAAAAATGAAACTGTCATCTGTCATCTGTCACCAATTACGGGGTAGAGTGGTGAAGCGGGGATTTTATGAAAAAATGCGGAATGTAAAATATCCTTACCTGTTTGACAGACGGGCATTTTGGTAATTAGCCAATAAATGTTGCGTAGTTAGTGAGATGGGTTTTATGTGGCTCTGACCCATTATCGGCAGGCCGCGGGCGATACGCTACGCTCCCAGAGGCTGCGCAAATAATTGCCAAGAGTTAAATGATGTTAATCGCTGTGATTTTGGTTGTTCACAAAATTGCGGTATGCTCACAAAGTCGTACCTTTGCACCGTGGGAAATGAGAGATAGTGCACACTCTCAGGGAACACATGAGATGAGAATAAATACAGTTTTTATTAACCTTTTTAATTTAATATTTATTATGGCAATTAAGATTCGAGCACAAGAGAAGAAGATTCTCGTGGGACCCAACAAGGGTCAGTATGCGTATGTAGCGCAAGTTGAGCTTTACTCTGCACTTTCGCAGAACAAGGTTCTTGAGGAGGCAGCCCTGAGCTGCGGTGTCAACAAGTCGGTTCTCGCGGCTTCGTGGGAGGGACTCGGACATGTGATCAACCGATGGGCGACGGAGGGACACTCGGTGCCTATCCCCGGTCTCGGTACGATGCGATTCAGCGTCAACTCGCAGAGCGTGGAGAAGTTGGAGGACGTGTCGGCCAAGATGATCACCACGCGCAAGGTGGTGTTCACTCCGAGTGTCGATCTGAAGAACACGCTGGCTTCCACTTCGGTGAGCATCACTTGCTACGACCGCAATGGCGACATGGTGAAGCGCGTGACGGCTTCGGGAGCGCCTGTGGAGGGCGAGGGTGACACCTCGGGCGAGGAGAACGAGAACCCGACTGACACTGGCGGCACCGGTTCTGACAACACTGGCGGCACTGGTTCTGACAACACCGGCGGCAGCTCTGGCGAGGGCGACGACGAAACTCTCTATGAGTGATGGTGATCCGAAGGACCTTTGGGTCCTTCGGAAATTAAAGAATTAAAAATTAAAGGATTAAAGTTATGACTAAGGAGAACAAATCGAGGCTGATAAAGTTCCTGTGGAATCTTGCCTCTGCAGTATTGGCAGCTGTCGGAACTGCTTTGGGCGTAAGCTGTGCTGTGGCGTAGGTCGGAGCACAGCTCCGAGATTAAAGAATTAAAGCCCTTCGGGAATTAAAGAATTAAAGTTCAAATCCCCTTCGGATGTCTTGTCTGGAGGGGATTTTTTCGCACGGAGTGTGGACAAAAATCAGAAAGTGGTGACAGATGACAGATGACAGTTTTGTTTTTTACTCGGGGTGTGCCTAATCAAGGCCCACTGCCTTGGCCCATTTCATCTGCTTGATGCTCTCGTTAGGATTGGGCGAGAGCGACTCGTACATCGGTTGGGGCACAAACATGCACATTCCGCTGCACGTCTGCTCGCTGACATCGAACGACGAGAAATCCAAGCCATATTGCACATGATTGGCCGACCATTTTCTGCACCATATCCTGTTGGGAATCAGGTCGTTGAGCGCATTCTCCCATTCCTGGCGATAAGGACTGTCGGCTGCATATTCGAGCACAAGGTTCAGGGGATCGTAATAGCCCTTGGCCTTTTTGCCCTTGTCGTCAACGAAGACGCCGTAATACACGAGTCGCTTGCCGCTGAAATTGTCATACTTCAGCAGCTCGGGCATAATCTTGGCCGTGGCAGCCGCAAAGCGGTCGAGGGCGGATGTCCTGATTACCGACATGGGCACTCCGAAGCTCTCGTCGCCTATCATATCGCGACAGGTGTCGATGATGTCGTTGTAGAATGTGGCCGACTGATTAAAGAACAGGGGGATAATCGTCTGATAGGCACCGCCGTAGCCCGGCACTTCCGACGGGCAGCCGAAGATGTAGTCGGCGCAGTCCTTCAGTTCGTAGGCCGACTCGACGCACTGGAAAAAGCAGCAGTCGCCCACGACAAACAAGAACTTGCCGGGCAGTTGCTCAAACACCCTTGCCATCATCGTCATGTTAATCCATTTGCCGCGGTCGGACGTGGTGTTCATGCCGTTGTCGATGCCATAGGCGCGGGTGGCGGCTTGGGTAGTGGCTATCGTGTCGCCAGTGATGAGCCATCCCGAGGCATGTCCCCAAAGGTCGATGCCATACGACTTGGCTGGCCAGCGCTGCATGATATATGTGAGCACCTCGCGCATGCGGTCGGGGTCGGAGGCGAGGAAATCCTCTTCATACTGCTTGTCCTTCACCACTTCGCCGTTCTTCAGTTCGGCGATATACGGCATCTGGGTCGAAGAGGCATTGTCGAAGAATACCACGAGATGATTGTTGCCGCCAATAGCGGTTGAGGCCTCGGCCATCTCGCTGAGGTCGCCAGGGGCAAAGGAGCTGAGCGAGTTTTCGCCCGAGATGTATATAATCACTGTGCGCGAAGCTATGTCGGATTCAGGGTTGTCACCCGAATGGTCGTCATCTGAGCATGAAAAGAGCACAAAAGCGCAAAATGCGGTTAATAAATATTTCATATTCTTATTTTTTGCCGCAAAGTTACATCTTTTTATTTTATTATTTGTATCTTTGCACCTAAATTTTGAAAAAAGAGATGAAAAAGATACTTATTGCAGCATTATTTGCAACAATTACAACGGGCGCCAAGGCGCAAAATCCATACGAGCAATGCGAGGACACGTGCCAGCATGTGCACGGCATCGACCTCAGCCACTATCAGGGCGAAGTGTTCTGGGAGACAGTGGGCGAAAACACCAAGATGGCTTACGTCTATCTGAAGGCCACTGAGGGCGGCGACCGCATCGACAAGATGTATGAGCGCAACATCAATTTGGCACATCGCTACGGGCTGAAGGTGGGAAGCTATCACTTCTATCGCCCCAAGACCGAGCAGCTCAAGCAGCTTGAAAACTTCAAGACGCAATGCCTGCCCGGAGAGCAAGACCTCATACCGATGATTGACATCGAGACCAAGCAGGGACTGCCCACTGAGGAGTTCTGCGACTCGCTGATGAAATTCCTCACGCTCGTGGAGGAAGCCTACAAGCAGAAACCACTGCTATATACGGGTACGAATTTCTACAACAAATACTTGCAGGGCAAGGTGAACGACTATCAGCTCATGATAGCCCAATACACCGAGCGCGAACCGGTGCTGGCCGACGAGCGCGACTTCACCCTTTGGCAATACACCGGCAAGGGGCGCATAGTGGGAGTGTCGGGATATATCGACAAGAGCCGATTTATGGGTCAGCACGGACTCAAGGAGATAAGATTTAGGCATAAATAGTTTTACACATACATATATATTAAAGAGAAGAAAGAATATGGCATTGATAAAGTGTCCTGAGTGCGGCCAGCAGGTGAGCGACAAGGCCGCCGTGTGTCCGCATTGCGGAGTGGCAATAGCCGGCAATCCCGAGATTAAGGCTGCCAACAATAGCTTGGAAGTCGCCAACAAGAAAGTGGCAACCGGCAATAGCATGACAGCCGCCAACAATCCCAAAGCGGGCAAGAACAACCGCGCGATGATATACGTAGTGGCTGCGGTGATAGCAGTGGCGATAGTGGCTGTGGGGTTTTATTATTATAATAATGTGAACAACGACAACGAACTGGATGCCTATGAGAACGCCATGGCATGCAACGAGGCTGCCATCATGCAGAACTATCTCGACATGTATGCTGACGCGCCTAAGGCTCACCGCGACTCGGTGATGGCTCATCTCGCCATACTGCAAAAGGGCGAGAGTGACTGGACCGACGCTGTGGTAAACAACTCGCGCTCGGCATTCGAAAACTATCTCAGAACATATCCCACTAGCATCCACAGGACCGAGGCTCTCCTGAAAATCGACTCCATCGACTGGAGTATTGCCACAAAGGCCGATAATGCCGACGCATATCAGAAATACGCATTGGCTCATCCCGAAGGCGAGCATATCGACGAGGCGAAGATGAAGATGGATCAGATGGAGAAGTTGGTGCTGACCGACGAGGAGAAGCAGAAGGTGACGGGCGTGCTCACGTCGTTCTTCATGGCGCTTGCATCGCAGGACGAGGATGAACTGACTATGGCAGTGGATGTAGCGCTCAACAGTTTTCTGCATAAGGTGGGAGCCACCAAGATGGATGTCATCTCATATATGCACCGCATACATAAGCCTGAGGACATCAACTCGATCACATTCCGCATGAACAACGACTGGAAGATTGAGAAGATTGACCTCGGCGAAGGCGTATGCTCGTATGCCGTGGATTTCTCGGTGGACGAGAAGATTGACCGCACCGACACGTCGAAGGAGACATTCTGCTCGTATAAGGTGAGCGCAAAGGTGTCGGATGCCGGAAAAATCACCGAACTGAATATGAAAAAGGGAGTGGTGGAGTAATTGATATTTATTTATATCAGAATAAAAAAAACGAGTTGACATGTTATTGCCAACTCGTTTTCTTGTTTTATATTTGTTGAAGTCTCGCAATATATTTGCCGAGAATGTCAAACTCGATGTTCACCGTCGATCCAACCTGAATATCCTGGAAATTGGTGTGTTCGAGAGTGTAGGGGATAATAGCCACCTGAAAGGCGTTGCCATCGGGATTGCACACCGTGAGCGACACGCCGTTGACGGTCACGCTGCCCTTATCGACAGTGAAGTAGCCCTTGCGAGCCATCTCGGGGGCAATGCGATATTCGAATGTGAAATACTTGCTGCCGTCGGCATCTTCGATGGCTGTGCATTGGGCAGTGCAATCCACGTGTCCCTGGACGATATGTCCGTCGAGCCGGCCGTTCATCATCATCGAGCGCTCCACGTTCACCTTGTCGCCAGGCTTGAGCATACCCAAGTTGCTGCGATAGAGCGTCTCCTTCATCGCAGTCACGGTATATACTCCGTCTTCTATCTTCACAACCGTCAGGCACACGCCGTTGTGGGCCACACTCTGGTCGATTTTCAGTTCGTCGCTGAATGAGCAGCGCAGCGAGAAATCGATGTTCTCCCTGTCGCGCTTCACATCCACGACTGTTGCAAATTCCTCTACTATTCCAGAAAACATAATAAAAAAAAATTTTTGCTAAAACGTTTGTTATCTCTATTTTCTCTTCTGAGTGAAAAAAAGCGGGTCGTACCGTGATTGTGATGAAAACTCCTATTTGCATAAGATTAGGGTGCTCACCGTCGTTGTAATCCACCGGCATTGCTGCTGTCCTGCTTCAAGGATGTGGCCCGCCATTGACAAGTGAAACGGTCCCTGTTTTCGGTATTTTTTTTGATGAGTATCCCGATCTAACCGATACGACCCTTATTTCCTTTTATCCCTTTTTGTCGCTGCAAAGGTACGAAGAATTTCTGTAATCTCCAAATTTTTTGTCCACAGATTTATTCTTTATCTACAGATTTGTTTTTTGTCCATGGATTATCACAGATTAACACAGATTTTTTTATTTAGGCAAAATCAATCCTCGATGATTTCCGCCTCTTCAATCACTTCTTCCTCGGGCTCAGTATTGACCGAAGCCTCGGCATCTGTGGCAGAATCACCGTCAGTGCCGTTGTCAGAGTCAGATTGATTGGCTTTGAGCTCGTCCTCATATTCGCGCTCCTCCTTGCGGCGGCGCTCCTGTATATAATATAATAAGGTGATGGCGATGGCTGCGACTATAATCATGTATATCCACACTGCACTCTCGGAGAGAAGGAAATGCGGCGGCACAATCACTGTTATCGACTTCATGTCGAACTTGTCGGGCGACTCCAGCAGGAATGCCCTTACCTTGAACTCGTATGTGCCGGCAGGCAATCCGCTGTAAGTGGCAGTGCGCGTCTTGTCGGCATTGTGCCAGTCTTCCTCATATCCTTCGAGCATATACTGATAGTGGATGCGGTGCTGCAAATGATAGTTGAGCGAGGCAAAGCGGATTGAGAACTCGTCGTCGTTGTTGGGCAGTTCCACCCTGCGCGCGTCGGGCACGTAATAGTCGAAATACTCGGTGAAGCGCGGCGACTGAATCACTCCGTTTAGCATGAAGTCGGTGATACGCAGTCGCATCACCGAACCGTTGGCACCCACAAGCTTACTGCGGTCAACGATATAATAGCCGTTGAGCGTGCCGAAGAGAATCTTGCCGTTGGGCAAAGTCAGTGCGGCATCCTCAGAGCACAATGTGTCGTCAACACCGTCAAGCATTGTGAACGTGCTGAATATCTGCTTTCGCACGTCGAAGGAGCATAGGATATGGTCGGTGGCAAACCACACGTTGCCGCGGTCGTCAAAGGTGATACTCTTGATCTCCTCGGAGGGCAATCCGTCCTGACTGCCAAAGGTGTCGAAGACATATACGCCCTGGCCGTAGTCGTCGCATCGCGACAGACCGCCACCGTTGGTGCCTACCCACATCTGGCCGTTGTGGGCGCATGCAAGGCATACCACGTCGCGGCTCTGCAGATTGTCTTCCTCGTCCTCATTGTCGCCAACCACCTGAATCTTCACCTTATTGTTGAAATACGACATCACGAGTATGCCGTCGCTTGAGCCAGCCCATATGCGCCCGTACTTGTCGAGCGCAACAGTGCGCACCTTGAGAAATGCGTCGTTGGGATAGCTCTTCATCACGTTGTTGCGGTTGAGGAAAAGGCATCGCCCGTTCTTCTCGCGCTTTATCACGTTGACACCGCCGCCGTATGTCGCCACCCATAGATTGCCGTATTTGTCCTCAATGGTCTTATACACGAGATCGCTGCTGATGCTGTATTTGTCGTTGGGATTGTTGCGGAAGCAGGTGAAGTCGAAGCCGCCGGCCGACAGTGCCCCGTAGCCGCCTTCCTTGGCGCGGGGCGACAGGCGGAAGAGCCCGTTGCCCTTGGTGCTTATCCAATAGTCGCCTTGGCGGTCTTTCATTATGCCGTAAATGCGTCCGAAGGGCATTCCCTTGTCATCGCCCCTGACGACGGTCTTGTTGGTGCCGTCGGTGATGATAAGCGAGCCTTTCTTGTTGCCTATCAGCACCACATTGTATTGTGCGTCGTAGTATATGGCGCGGGTCTCGTTCTCGTTGTTCTCTATGGCACTGTCGTCGAAGAGTTTGCGCCTCTCGATGTTGCGCTTCTGTATTTCGAGTTTCTCAAGTCCCTTGCGGCTTGTGGATTCAAACACCACTCCTTCGGGCAGGGCAAGATAGGCTGCCACAGTGTTCGACAAGTCCCACGTGTTGGCGGGATTGTTGTGGAAATACTCCACCTCGTCGGTGGCTCGGTTGTAATAGCCGAATCCTCCGTGACTCATCGTCAGCCACACCGTGCCTGCCACTTCCGACACCTTCACTCCCGTCACGTCATACTCGGGCACAAGCACCACTTGCGTGAATTCCTTCATGTCGCCCGTCTTCTCGTCGATACGAGTGATGCCCTGACCGCCTGTGGATATCCATATCGTGCCGTAGCTGTCGCGGAAGATGGAGTTGATGGATTTGCCGGTGTCCTTGATGAACAGGGGCTCCTGACCGTAGGCACATACGAAAATCTTGCCCGACTGGGTGCCGACATACACATTGTAGCCGTTGGAGTACATCGCCGTGATGCTCTCGTCGCCTATCAGGGCGTTCTGACTCAGCGACTCGTTGTTGGCGCTCAGTCGGCGCACGCCCTTGTCTGTGCCCACCCATAGGTCGCCCTTGTATCCCTCGACCACTACAGTCGGCTTAAGCTGACCGGTGGAGATAAGATAGTTCTCAAATCCCCATTTCGTGTATTTCATCTTGTATATTCCCACGCCCTTCATGATGGCGAGCACTTCGCCCTTCGACGTTATCGCCATGGTGTTCTGAGTCTTGAGATTCTCGTGCCCCTTTTCGTCGGCAAGCGGATTGACTATGCGGTCCTTGGAACGCTCAAGCATGAACACACGACCGTCGTACATCCTCATCCAGATGTTCTGCCATTGGTCGTTCAGAAGTTCTGTTATGCGGTTGTGGAGAAGCGGCACCTTCGACTGACCGCCGGTCTTGTAGTTGAAGAAGTTGAATCCGTCGAATCTCGACAATCCGTTCCACGTGCCTATCCAAATATAGCCGTAGTCATCCTGGATAATGTTCGACACGGCGTTGCTGCACAAGCCGTTGTCGGTGGAGTAGTGCGACTGCGACGCATGCATGGTTTGTGCCACGGCAGTCTGTACGGCTCCCACGGCGATAGCTGCTGCAAGTGTTAGCTTGGCGGCTATTATTTTGGCTATTTTATTGGTTAAAAACATCATTCTTAGTCGGTTTTTTCAGATAATCACTTGCGAAATTACTAATTTTTTTTATTTTATATGGCGTTTTTGTGTCTTTTTTTTCTGACTTAACCAAAATTAACTTTATATTGCCCGATTTTACGTGATTTAGACTTAACTTTGTGGTCAAAATCTAACTTTGCTAACATAAAATATTGAAAGAGAATGAAGAAAACTATCCTATCAGCGACGCTCGCCGTCGTCGCACTCACGTCGGTGGCTACCGACAAGATGTTCATCTATTCGCCTGCTATCGACAAAGGCGTGCATGTGGCTTACGCTGCCAACGGCGAAGCAAATGCATTTTGCAATATCGGACAGATATTCCAGTCGGATTATGCCCGATGGGGATCCGACAAGAAGATGTATTCCGAATTTGCCATTGCGCTCGACGAGGGCGGATATGCTGCCGTGTTCCAGGTGAACGATGTGGCTCCGTGCTTCGCCGTGGCTTATAGTCGCGACCTCATCACATGGCGTCCGCAGGACTATCCCCGCATGAGTCATCAGGGAGTATTGGCTCCGGTGATTGTGGCAAAGGGAGCAGGAAAATACGACGTGGTGTATCGCACAAAGGACGACAAGTTTCGCAAGACGACCACCGACGCCAACTTCAGGCATTTCACGCCCGACGTGCCTGCCACTGCCGACGAATATGCCATTGCCGACAAAAAGAGGGCAAGAGCTAAAGTGGGGGATAAGGAATTTACAGGCAACATCTTGACTATCAATGATAACGGTGAGACGCTAAGCGCACTCAAGGCATACTTCGCCAAGCAGGGAGAAAACTATGCCAAGTCGCTTGAGACTTTTGCCGACGACTCCAAGCGATATGCCTCGCTCATCTCGGCAGGCAAGGCTTCGGCTAAGCTCAACATCAATGTCTTTGGCGAGAAGAAGATTAGCGACAAGCTAATCGGCATCTTCTTCGAGGACATCAGTTATGCCGCTGACGGCGGACTGTATGCCGAGATGGTGCAAAACCGCGACTTCGAATACACGCCTGCTGACCATAGCGGATGGAACGCGTTCACAGCATGGCAGCTGGCATCTGGCAAGCAGCCCAAGATTGTCACTTCGTCGCCGCTCAGCCAGCAGAATCCACATGCGCTCAGCATTGCAGCCGACACTCTCTACAACGACGGATGGGACGGAATGTCGCTCAAGGCAGGCGAGAAATACGACTTCAGCATGTATGTCAAGCCGTCATCTGAAAAGTCGTTTGTTGTCGCTCTCGTGGATGGCAGTCGAGTGTTGGCAAGCGAGCGAATCGAAACCGCAGGCAAGGAATGGGCGCAATATTCCGCCACTCTCACTCCATCAGCCTCAGCCACTACCGCACGCCTTATGCTCGTGGCCGAAGGCAAGAAGTCGGCTCTCGTGGATATGATCAGTCTATTCCCGCAGAAAACATTCAAGGGGAGAAAGAACGGACTACGTGACGATCTCGCTCAGACGATCGCAAATCTGCAGCCAAAGTTCGTCAGATTTCCGGGCGGATGTATGAGCCACGGCGACGGACTTGATAATATATATAGGTGGAAACACACCGTCGGACCGCTCGAGGAGCGCACACCCGACCGCAACATATGGCATTATCATCAGACGCGCGGACTGGGATTCTACGAGTACTTCCAGTTCTGCGAGGACATCGGTGCCGAACCGCTGCCTGTGCTCGCCGCCGGTGTGCCGTGCCAAAACTCGGCTCCTGACGCCAACGGATATGGCGGACAGCAGGGAGGAATACCTATGGACGAAATGCCAGCTTATATACAGGAGATTCTCGACATGATAGAGTGGGCCAACGGCGATCCCGCCACAAGCAAGTGGGCGAAGATGAGAGCCGAGGCTGGACATCCCGCACCGTTCAATCTCAAATACATCGGTATTGGCAACGAGGACATCATCTCGACGGCATTCGAGGATAGATTCGTGATGATATGCCGAGCCATACGCGAGAAATATCCCGAGATTCAGATATGCGGCACCGCAGGACCGTTCCACAATCCGTCGTCCGACTATATCGAGGGTTGGCTCTTCGCATTCGAACATCAGGACATCATCGATCTCGTGGACGAACACTACTACGAGAGCGTGGGATGGTTTATCAACAATCAGGACTACTACGACAACTACGACCGCAAGGGCCCAAAGGTCTATCTCGGCGAATATGCCGCTCGAAGTGCACGAGGCAATATCGACTGCGCACTGGCAGAGGCTCTGCACCTGTGCGGAGTGGAGCGCAATGGCGATGTTGTGGCTATGACATCATACGCGCCAATGCTATGCCACAAGAAGCATCAGAACTGGAATCCCGACATGATATACTTCGACAACGAGACCATCGAACTCACTCCGAGTTATCATACACAACGACTGTTCTCGAAATATTCGGGCACTCACTATCTCGAGTCGTATATCGAAGGACTGCCTGAGGACGCACAACGACGAGTGGCTGCTTCAATCGTGTGCGACACCAAGACGGGAAAGGGATATCTCAAGGTGGTGAACACACTGCCGGTGGCTCTCACGCTTGATGTCACAGGACTGGAAATCAGCTCCGACCGACCATTTGAGGGCTTCAGCGGAAAGCCAGGACAGGAGCGAGTGGAAGTGAAGAGCGGCAAGACAGGCAAGCTCGACAAGGACGTGTTCAAAGTGGAGCTGCCGCCATATTCGTTCAGGGTAATCGAACTCTGACGAAAAAAATCGAAAAAAGTTGTAGCATATTCACCTCACGCGACGTCTAACGTACGAAAACAGTGAATAAAATACATAAAAAAATAAATGAAACCCGACGAGAAAGAATTCACCAGAGTGGTGAGAGAGCAGAAGTCAACCATCTACACGGTGTGCTATATGTTCTCAAAAGACAACGATGAGGTCAACGACTTGTTCCAGGAGATACTCATCAACCTGTGGAAGGGCTTTGACTCATTCGAGGGACGAAGCGACATCCGCACATGGGTGTATAGAGTGGCGCTCAACACATGCCTCACCATCGACCGCAAGCAGAAACGCAGGCGCGACAAAGAGGCTAAGGTGGAGATGGACATCAATCTCTATGAGGACAACGATGCCGACACCAAGCAGGTGAAAAAACTATATGACCGCATCAACAGGCTCGGAGTCTTCGACCGCGCCATCGTGCTGCTATGGCTCGAAGGAATGCCGTATGACGAAATCGGGCAGATTGTGGGAATATCATCCAAGAATGTCTCGGTGAAACTCGTCAGGATACGTGAGGAACTAAAGAATATGAACAACTAATAAAAATCTTATACAATGGAAAATATTAATGAACATAACATGAACGAACTTGAGGCGATGCGCAGCCAAATGCAACTGCTCAAGCAGAAACTCGACAATCAGGAGATCGTCAACGACCAACTCCTCAGAAACGCGATGAAGGGCAAGATGTCGTGGATCAACAAGTACATTTGGTTTGAACTCCTCGTACTGTTGCCCGTGTGCGCACTCAACTTCGTGGGACTGAAGATGATGGACGACGGACTATCGTGGTGGGCTATATCAGCCATCCTGTTGCTCGTGTTCGTTGAGATTATGCTCGACTTCTACATCAATCATGTGTCGGCCAACGACTGGCAGTCGGAGAATCTGCTGCAAACCGCCGACAAGCTCGTGAGAATGAAACAATTGAGATGGTGGCAGTTGATTGTGTCGCTGCCTGTGGCTTTTGCCCTCTTCTGGTGGCTCTTCAGCGGTTTTTCCGAGTCCATTCGCTTTGCAGTAACCATCGGTGGCATTGTGGGCGGAGTAATCGGACTTGCAGTCGGTATAGGCATTCTACTGAAAATGCAGCGCACCAACGACGAGCTCATCCGTCAGATAAGAGAGATGAAGAACATAAATGAGTAATATTTCTAAAAAGATAGATTTTGTTTCATAGATTTGCCCTCTCGCCGCAGTGATGCGCCGAGGGGGGATTTTTTTATGTGAAGCAATATTGTGATTTTTTATTTCCAGCTTTGTCCCGTTTTTGTCCTGCTTGTCCAACTTTGCCCTGGTGGGATAAAAGAAAAAGTCGCAAGAGATTGTATTAACAATCAATTACGACTTCATTGTTGCGGAGGCAGGACTCGAACATGCGACCTCCAGGTTATGAGCCTGGCGAGCTACCAACTGCTCCACTCCGCGATGTTATTTCTCATTTGCGGGTGCAAAGGTACGGCGAAAATTTCAAATATCCAAATAATTCTGCAACTTTTTTGCGAAAATGGCCGTTTTTTGCCAAAAAATACCATTTTTCCAACATTTTTGCTCTTTTTTCTTGCTTGTTTGCAATAAAATGATTAAATTTGCACACGATAAACGAATGTGCAATTTATAAACACTCAAGAGGACTCAATAATGTCAATATCAAAAACAAGACAGAAGCTGGTTGACGTAGCCCGCCAACTCTTCGCCAAAAATGGACTCGAGAACACTACGATGAACGATATCGCAGTGCAGTCGGGCAAGGGTCGCCGCACGCTATACACCTATTTCAAAAGCAAGGAAGAGGTGTATCATGCAGTGATTGCATCGGAGCTGGAACTGCTCTCCGACAAGCTCGACGAAGTGGCTATGCGCAAAATACGTCCTCAGGACAAGATTATCGAACTAATCTACACGCATCTCAGCATGATCAAGGAAGTGGTGGTGCGCAACGGCAACTTGCGTGCCGAGTTCTTCCGAAATATTTGGATGGTGGAGAAGGTGAGGAAGAACTTCGACGAAGACGAAATCGACCTTTTCCGCAAGGTATATACCGAGGGAAAGCTGCAGGGAGAGTTTGATATCGACAACATCGACCTTGTGGCCGACATAACCCACTATTGTATCAAGGGACTCGAGGTGCCGTATATCTACGGCCGACTCGGACACGGCATGACCGAGGAAATGAGCAAGCCGCTCGTGGCAAAGGTGGTGTATGGAGCCTTGGGAAAGGTGAGAAGGTGAATCGCTTCGCGAAATTAAAGAATTAAAATATTGAAATATTAAAATATTAAAATATTAAAGAATTAATACTATATACATTATTAATAATATAATAAGAAAGAAAAATGGGACTATTAACAGGTAAGACAGCACTCATCACTGGTGCTGCTCGTGGTATCGGTAAGGCCGTTGCCATGAAATTCGCTCAGGAAGGAGCTAACATCGCATTCACTGACCTCGTGCTCAACGACGACATGGCTGCCGGACTCGAAGCTACTCGCAAGGAGATTGAGGCTGTAGGAGTAAAGTGCAAAGCATATGCTGGCAACGCTGCCGACTTCGCAGAGACTGAGGCTGTGGTTAAGCAGATCAAGGAGGACTTCGGTTCGATTGACGTGCTTGTCAATAATGCCGGTATCACCAAGGACGGACTCATGCTCCGCATGACCGAGCAGCAGTGGGACGCTGTGCTCAACGTCAACCTCAAGTCGGCGTTCAACTTCATCCATGCTTGCGCTCCTATCATGCTTCGTCAGCGTGGCGGTTCGATCATCAACATGTCGAGCGTTGTGGGTGTTCACGGAAATGCCGGACAGTGCAACTACTCTGCATCTAAGGCTGGTATGATTGGTTTGGCCAAGTCTATCGCTCAGGAACTCGGTCCTAAGGGTGTGCGCGCCAATGCTGTGGCTCCCGGATTCATCGAGACAGCCATGACTGCACAGTTGCCCGAGGAAATCCGTCAGGACTGGATGAAGAAGATTCCACTTCGCCGTGGCGGACAGGTAGAGGACATCGCCAACGTATGTCTGTTCCTCGCCAGCGACATGTCAAGCTATGTAAGCGGTCAGGTTATCCAGATCGATGGCGGCATGAACATGTAATTTTTAATTAGGAATTAGAAATTAGGAATTATCGATGAAGGTAATCTACGAAGATAACCATATCATCGTGGTGAACAAGGATAGCGGAGAGATCGTGCAGGGCGACAAGACCGGCGACACTCCGCTATCCGACACCATCAAGGAATACATCCGTGTGAAATACAACAAACCCGGAAATGTGTTCCTTGGTGTTGTTCATCGCCTCGATCGTCCTGTCAGTGGATTGGTGGTGTTCGCCCGCACGTCGAAGGCTCTCAGCCGCTTGTGCGACATGTTTCGCCGTGGTGATGTGCACAAGACTTATTGGGCAGTAGTGGCCAATCGTCCGCCTGCCGACGAGGGCACGCTCGAGCATTGGCTTGTGCGCAACGAGCGACAGAACAAGTCGTATGCCTATGACCACGAGGTGAAGGACGCCAAGAAGGCGGTGCTCAAGTATCGCGTCATCGGACGAAGCGAGCGATATTGGTTGGTGGAGGTGAATCTGCTCACCGGTCGCCATCATCAGATTCGCTGTCAGTTGGCTGCAATGGGATGTCCCATCAAGGGCGACCTGAAGTATGGTGCGCGACGAAGCAATCCCGACGGCAGCATTTCGCTGATGTCCCATCGGGTGGAGTTCGAACATCCTGTCAGTCATCAGCCTATAGCTCTTGAGGTTGACGGATTTCAGTCGTTCTCCTTCCAATCTCTCTGACTTTATTATCAACGCCAAGTAATACACACAAATACTCTCTCGGTATGAAAAAATTTCTACGCTGGACATTGGGAATACTGCTCACTCCAGTTCTGCTGTTTCTGATATTGATAGCATTGCTCTATCTGCCTCCCGTGCAAAACTTTGTTGTGCACCGGGTGGCCGACTATATGTCTGAAACAACAGGTGCTACGGTCTCTGTTGGCCGTGT
Organism: uncultured Prevotella sp.; assembly: GCA_945830345.1. GTDB lineage: Bacteria > Bacteroidota > Bacteroidia > Bacteroidales > Bacteroidaceae > Prevotella. The sequence continues at coordinate 7,571 of CALZYS010000031.1, read as the reverse complement.
TTCGCTACGTTTTCCCCTCGACCTCAGCATTGATGAAGTGCTTTTCATACAACCCAACGACTCGCTGCCGCAAGTGCGCGACACCATTGCCGACGTGCGGAATATCGTTGCCGACGTCAAGCTATGGCCGTTGTTCAGCGGCAAGGTCATCGTTGAGGATTTTGAGATTAACAATGCAAAGGTAAATACCGCACAACTTATTCCGAGTGCGAGAATCCGCGGCTCTGTCGGACAGTTGAAGGCAGAGTGTATAGCTGATTTGGCTCCCGATGCTCACACTGAAACTCACGACATGGTTGTGAGGCTTGCTTCGGTAAGTCTCAGTAAATCGAGGCTTGATGTAGCCCTGAGCGACACTGTTCCGCCCGACACTTCGTCGGCTCCCGTCAACTGCCTTGTCGCAGTGAAAGCTGTTGACATCACCGACACTGGTGTCACTCTCCACATGCCCAACGACACTCTGCGAATGTATGCCTACTTAGGTGAGGCGAGCATTGCCGACGGCGAGTTTGATCTTGCCCGCGAGAGTTATGCCGTTGGCAGTTTGCGCCTGACTGACGCTAAGTTGAACTATGACAATATGTTCGAGCCTCGACTTAAGGGACTTGACTATAATCATGTGGCTCTCAGTGATATACGTCTTTCAGTTGATTCGATTCTCTATTGTGCTCCCGATGCCCGACTGAAGATTGTGGAGTGTAGCATGAAGGAGAAAAGCGGTATCATTTTGAGCAGTCTTCAAGGAGGAGTGACGCTCGACTCAACGAAGGTGAGTTTGCCACGGATTACCCTCACAACTCCTGACTCCAATGTCGAACTCGAGTGTGATATGGACCTAAACGCCTTCGAAGAGAAGAACCCCGGAAAAGTGTATCTTCGATTTTTTGCTGAACTTGGCAAGCAGGATATAATGCGCTTTGCTGGTGATATGCCCCAACAGTTTATCCGACGCTATCCCAATCGTCCGCTTTCGGTGCGCCTGTCGCTCAACGGCAATATGCGTCATGCCCGCATCAGCGGACTGGATGTCACTCTGCCCACAGCATTCAAGTTGAATGCCGAAGGCTATGCCGTCAATCCCATGGACATCAATCGCATGAAGGCGGAAATGAGATTGCGAGGAACGACCTATGACATCGGTTTTCTCACGGCTCTCGCCCCAATACCTTCAAATATCCGTATTCCCTCGGGCATAACGATGGCTGCCCATTTGAAAGCCGACCGCCAATTGTATTCGGCTGAGATGCGTATTGCCGAGGGTAGGGGAACGATTACCGCCAAGGGCAAGTATGACCTTCGCTCCTCCGCCTATTCAGCCACGGCGAAGATTGACAATGTCAATGTGAGGCATTTCATGCCAAGAGATTCCATAGGTATCGTAAACTGTAATCTGACGGTTGACGGACGAGGATTCAATCCTCTCCACCGCAGCACTCGCATGACTGCCGAGGCTAAGGTCAACGGCATATCCTATGGCCATTTCAATCTAACGAACACCAATCTCACGGCTCGACTTGCCGATGGCATTGGCCATGTCGTTCTGTCCAGCGACAACGACTTGCTCGACGGAACAATTTCGCTCGATGCACTGATGTCAACAAAACGTGTTGTTGCCACACTTGCAGCCGATGTAAGATGGGCCGACCTATATGCCATGCGATTAATGGAAAAACCTTTTGTCACGTCGATGTGCGCTCATGTGGATGTGGCATCCGACATCAAGCAAACGCATAGCCTGCAGGCATTGGTCAACGATTTGACTCTTCGCACTGCCAAGAAGACTTATCGCCCGAAGGATTTGTCGCTCGATCTCTCAACATCTCCCGACACCACATGGGCCAAGGCGTCGAGCGGTAATCTCCAGTTGGACTTCCGTGCCCAAGGAGGCTATGAGGCATTGCTCGCACAATTAGACAAACTCATGGCAAAGGTTGAACAGCAGCGTAATGAGAAGGTTATCGACGAGGAGGAGTTGCGCGCCCTTCTGCCCACACTCCGGCTTAATGTCAAGAGCGGAAAAGATAATCCTGTAGCTAATATTTTGAGATACAAGGGATTTGATTTCCAGGATTTGTCAGTCACCTTCCGCTCGTCGCCCCAAAAGGGGATGGGTGGCCGAGGACATATATACAAGATGAATGTTGACAGTATTCCTATCGACACCATGAGATTCCTTATCCGTCAGGATTCCTCGCGCGTCAACTTCCGTTTGATGGTACAGAACAACAAGCGCAATCCGCAACTCGTCTTCAAGTCGATAGTAAATGGTTATCTCGATGTCAATCGTATTGGTGCCGACGCACAATTCTTTGACAAGCATGATGTCAAGGGACTCGACTTGGGTGTGATGGCTGAGATGCTCGACAGCGGAATAAATGTCCATCTCACTCCCTACCAACCGCTGATAGGATACAAGACATTCCATCTCAATCCAGACAACTTTGTCTTCCTTGGGCGCGACAACAGGGTGAGCGCAAAGGTTGACCTTATTGCCGACGATGGCACTGGTGTCAAGGTGTATAGCGACGATTCCGACCCGACAATGCTTCAGGATCTCACTGTCAGCATCAACCGCCTCAATCTCGAACAGGTGACATCCGTCATGCCTTTCATGCCGCTGATATCGGGAATGATGAATGGCGACTTCCACTTGATGCAGGATGCCGACAAGCAGATTTCAGTAGTCTCCGACATGCAAGTGGGCAATATGGCCTACGAGCGAATGCCAATGGGCAATCTCGGCAGCGAGTTTGTGTATCTGCAGGATGGCGAAGACCGTCATAGGGTAGAGGCGCGCATATCTCGCAACGACGATGAGATTGGCGTGCTGAGCGGTGTGTATGACAACAGTGGCGACGGCTATCTCGACGCCACTCTCGATCTGATGCGTGCTCCTTTGTCGATGGTCAACGGATTCATTCCCGACCAGTTGCTCGGTTTCGACGGCTATGCCGAAGGCCATCTCACTGTGGCAGGAGCCTTGTCGAGTCCGCAGGTGAATGGCGAGTTGTATGTTGACTCTGCCTATGTCAAGAGTGTGCCTTACGGAGTGGTGATGCGATGCGACAATGACCCAGTGCGCATCGTAGGAAGCAATCTGCTGCTTGAGAATTTCACTCTTTATGGCGACAACAACAGTCCGCTCACCGTATATGGCAATGTGGATTTCTCCAATATCGACCGCATATCGATGAACATGCAGATGAAGGCAAAGAACTATCAGATTATCAGCGCAAAGAAATCATCCAAGTCGCTTGCCTATGGTAAGGCGTTTGTCAATTTCGGAGCCATTGTCAAGGGCCCGCTCGAAGAACTCAATATGCGAGGGACACTGGATGTGCTTGGTTCCACCAATATAACATATATCCTGCGCGACTCGCCTCTGAATACAAACGACCGACTCAGCGAACTTGTCACATTCACCGATTTCAGCGACACCACCCGTGTGGTGCAGCAGGCTCGTCCGGCTGTTGGCGGACTCGACATGCTCCTGATGATGAATGTCGAACAGGGAGCGCATGTGAGATGTTTCCTCAATCCCGACCAATCAAACTATGTGGATGTCGAGGGCGGAGGCGAATTGCGCATGACATATAACGACTTCAACGGTATGCAACTCTTCGGACGCTATACAATCAACGACGGTGAGATGAAATACCAGTTGCCCGTGATTCCTCTGAAGACATTCACCATCGGCCAAGGCAGTTATGTGGAGTTTACGGGCGACGTTATGAATCCTCGCCTCAATCTCACTGCCACCGAACGTGTAAAGGCTCTCGTGACGTCGGAGGGCGGCAGCAGTCACAGTGTGGCGTTCGATTGTGGAGTGAAGGTGACAAAGACGCTCAACGACATGGGACTTGAGTTCACTCTCGACGCTCCCGACGATATGTCGGTGAAGAACGAGCTCACGGCAATGAGTGTCGAGGAGAGAGGTAAGTTGGCTGTCACCATGCTCACCACGGGTATGTATCTCAATGGCGAGTCGGGCGGCAATGTCACCATGAACAGTGCGCTCAACGCTTTCCTTCAGGGTGAGATCAACAATATCACCCAGAGCGCGATGAGCACGTTCGACCTGAGTCTTGGCATTGAGCAGAACGCGAATGCAGCCGGACAGACCTACACCGACTATTCGTTCAAATTCTCAAAGCATTTCTGGAACAATCGCTTCAACTTTGTCATTGGCGGAAGTGTGTCCACCGGCAATGCCTCTCAGCAGGAGTCCGACGGAACGTTCATCGACAATGTGTCGCTCGAATACCGTCTCGACCAGTCTGCAATGCGCTATGTCCGTCTTTTCTATGACAAGAACAAGCGCGACATTCTCGACGAGCGCATAGCCGAATATGGTGCAGGTTTTGTTTGGCGACGCAAGTTGGAGAGTCTCTCCGATCTCTTCCGCTTTGGCAATAATAAGGCGACAGTGCCTCAGGACTCAACAAAAACACGTAGCAAAGATGAAAACAAGAAGTAAATACATATTATATATATGTGTCGCTCTCTCCTTGGCGACATCATGCAGCACCACGAGCAATCTGCCCGAAGACGAGGTGTTGTATGTTGGAATGACGCCTATTAATTATACCGACACAGTTCCCCTTCGCTTCACTGATTATATGGACGGAGTGAAGGAAGAAGTGGAGGCGGCACTCGCCTGTGCTCCCAACGGTTCGGTGTTCGGCAGTTCGTATATGCGCAATCCGTTGCAGATACGCCTTGGCATCTACAACACGTTCGCCAACAGCGAGTCGGGATTCGGCAAATGGATGCGCGACCACTTTGGGCGCGAACCGGTGCTCATCAGCAATGTCAATCCTCCCACCCGAGCATTGGTGGCTCAGAATCTCCTGCGCTCCTACGGCTTCTTTAATGCCAAGGCCACCGGTAAGGTGATACCTCAGGCTAATGCAAAGAAGGCAAAGGTGGGATACGACATCACGACTGGCCATCTCTACACCATCGACACATTGAAGCACTACCGCTTTAATGCAGGTATGGACAGTGTTATACGTGCAAATATGAAGGATTGCAAGATACACAGTGGCGACCCTTTCTCCACGGCAGCATTGGACGAGGAGCGCAACCGTATCAGTTCTCTTCTACGCGAAAACGGATATTATTATTATCGTCCGGCTTATGCCACTATACTTGCCGACTCACTCAATACTCCCGGAAGCGTGGAGGTGAGAATGCAACCGATAGCCGGCATTCCCTCCGAGGCAACACGCAAGTGGTATCTCGGCAGAATGACTATTCAGATGCGACGCAACATAAGTGAACAGCTCACCGACACCATCGTGCGACGCAACATCACCGTCATCCATGGAGGCAAGCGAAGCCCGATGCGTACAAGGGCAATACGCAAGGACATGACACTCACCCGTGGCAACTTGTTCCGCCAGAGCGACCTCAACGAGTCGTCGTCAGTGCTCAACAGTCTTGGATTGTTCTCTGTGCAGTCGTTCTCGTTCACTCCCCGCGACACAACGCTACAATGCGACACTCTCGATATGATTCTCAATTGCGTGCTCGACAAACCGTATGATGTGTCTCTCGAGGGTAACTACACGCTCAAGAGCGACAACCGAATGGGGCCAGGACTCGTTCTAGGATTCTCAAAGCGCAATGCATTCCGCGGAGGCGAGAAACTCAGTCTCAAGCTCATGGGCTCTTATGAGTGGCAGACGGGAAGGCGCGTGGGCAGCAACAATTCGAGTATCAACAGTTATGAATATGGTGCCGAACTCTCTCTTGAATATCCCCGTATCGAGGCTTTTGGACTGCTGAAGCGTCGCAGATTCCATTCGCCACCTTCGACGGTGTTGTCGCTGAGTATCAATCAGCGCGATCGTGCCAACTACTATAAGTTGCTCACTGTCAAGTCGTCGCTCACGTATAAGGTGCAGGCTTCGCGCAACTGGCGACATGAGTTTACGCCAATCGGAATCGAGTATAACCGACTCTACGACATTTCAGCCAAATTCGACTCTATCATTGATGTTAATTTGCAGTATTATTACACGATGTTGGACATGTTCATCCCCAAACTGCAATATTCTGTCAGCTATCAGAGCGATTCATGGAAAAAGAACCCGATATACTGGGAAGCCACTCTCACCGAGGCTGGTAATTTCGTGTCGTTGGGCTATATGGCATTCGGCAAGAATTTCGGCACTCCCTACAAGACTCTCTTCGGCATTGAATATGCCCAGTTCATAAAGCTATCCACATCACTTCGCAAGACATGGCAGTTGGGATTCAAGTCGCAGTTGGTGGGACGTGTGGCTGGCGGCCTCATTATTCCCTATGGCAACAGTGATGTGCCTCCGTTTGCCGAGTGCTTCTATGTTGGTGGTGCCAATAGTATCCGTGCCTTCACGGTGAGGAGCATTGGTCCCGGACGCTATCGTTCGCAAAACTCGGATTATGCCTACTTCGACCGTGTGGGCGATATGAAACTCGAGGCAAATCTCGAATACCGCTTCAATATCTTCGGAGGACTATATGGAGCTCTCTTCCTGGATGCGGGCAACGTGTGGAACCTGAAAAACTATTATGATGAGGACGTAGAACAGGCCGGATTGTTCCGATTGAAGGATTTTTGGCGCGAGATGGCTCTTGGCACAGGATTCGGTGTGCGCTATGATCTCGACTTCTTTGTGCTTCGTCTTGACCTCGGTATCGGTCTCCATCTGCCATACGACACAGGCAAGAGCGGATTCTATAATATACCCAAGTTCCGCGACGGACTCGGTTTCCATTTTGCCATCGGTTATCCTTTCTAATCAGTTGTAAAGACAAAAAATATTAAATAAGGATAGAAAAGTGGCCAAACATTATGCGTAATTGGAAAATTATCAGTAATTTTGCACACAGATTATTTGAAAACATAAAAAATACAAGTATGAAACCAACTTTATTACTATTGGCAGCCGGAATGGGTAGTCGTTACGGCGGTCTGAAACAGCTTGATGGTCTAGGACCTAACGGCGAAACCATTATGGACTATTCAATATATGATGCCATAAAGGCAGGATTCGGTAAGATAGTCTTTGTTATCCGTAAGGATTTCGAGGAAGATTTCCGCAGTAAGATATTGAGTAAGTATGAGGGACACGTGCCCGTTGAACTCTGCTTCCAGAGCCTCGACGCTCTGCCCGAGGGATTCCAGTGTCCAGCCGATCGTGTCAAGCCTTGGGGCACCAATCATGCCGTACTCATGGCCAAGGATGTCATCAAGGAGCCATTCTGCGTCATCAACTGCGACGACTTCTACAATCGTGACGCATTCCAGGTAATCGGCAAGTTCCTCGCCGATCTGCCCGATGGTAGCCGCAACAGTTATGCCATGGTGGGATTCCGCGTTGGCAACACTCTCTCCGACAACGGCACCGTGGCTCGTGGCATCTGCTCAAAGGATGCCGAGGGCAATCTCACCACAGTCGTTGAGCGCACAGAGATTATGCGTGTCGATGGTCCCGTATGCTACAAGGACGAGAAGGGCGAGTGGGTGGCCGTTGAGGACAACACTCCCGTGTCGATGAACATGTGGGGATTCACTCCCGACT
>CALZYS010000030.1 GCA_945830345.1 uncultured Prevotella sp. | reverse complement strand
ACGGCAAGAACGTCAAGTGCTCCCGCTGTTCCACCGTCTATTCGCTCAACGACGAGGGAATAGCCGTCGAGGGCAAGCAGTCACGACTACTGCAATACCACTTCCTTTATGGCGTGGGATACGACCAAACGCAAATTATTCGCATAACAAATTAAAAATATAGTTAAAGTAATATAAATAATAGTTTAAATTCCTAATTCCTAATTCCTAATTCCTAATTTCTTCGTACCTTTGCAGTCCGATTAGCTGGGGGAAGACTTAGAGCCCCCTTGACATGGTGTGTTAATAGTTGTGCCTTTGGCCAGACACGACGGTTAGTGAATCATCTGTCAGAACAATAAAGAATAATGTTTTTTAGTAGTAAAATTTAAATTTTAAAATGAACACTTTAAGTTACAAGACTATTTCCGTCAACAAGGAGACAGCTAAGAAGGAGTGGGTAGTTATCGACGCTACAGACCAGGTTGTTGGTCGTCTCTGCTCAAAGGTAGCCAAGCTCATTCGCGGAAAGTACAAGCCAACTTTCACTCCGCACGTAGATTGTGGAGACAACGTAATCATTATCAATGCCTCTAAGGTCGTTTTCACCGGCAAGAAGGAGACTGATAAGGTTTACACTCGTTATACCGGTTATCCTGGTGGTCAGCGTTTCAACACTCCCGCCGAGCTTCGCAAGCGCGAGGGTGGTGTAGATAAGATCATCCGCCATGCTGTAAAGGGTATGCTCCCCAAGGGCCCGCTCGGACGCAGCCTGCTAAAGAACCTCTACGTATATGAGGGAACTGAGCACAAGCACGAGGCTCAGAAGCCAAAGACAATAGATATTAACCAGTATAAATAATTAAGGTAGAATGGAAGTAATTAACGCAATTGGTCGCCGCAAGAGTGCCGTAGCACGCGTATATGTCAGCGAAGGAACTGGCAAGATCACGATCAATAAAAGAGATATCACAGAATTTTTCCCGTCAGCTATTCTCCAGTATGTCGTAAAGCAGCCTCTGCTACAGCTCGACGCTGTTGAGAAGTATGACATCAAGGCCAACCTCGACGGTGGCGGTTTCACAGGTCAGAGCCAGGCTCTCCGCCTCGCTATCGCCCGTGCCTTGGTAAAGATTAACGCAGAAGACAAGAAGGCTCTCAAGGACAAGGGATTCCTCACACGCGACTCTCGTGCCGTTGAGCGTAAGAAGCCAGGTCAGCCCAAGGCTCGCCGTCGCTTCCAGTTCAGTAAGCGTTAATACAATACAGTGTTTAGCATCTAAACCGGCTCGACTCCTCGAAATAATCGGGAGAGGACTACCCGCCGGTTGGTTCTAACAAAAGGAATTAAAAAAGAAAGTAAACAACAACATTTTAAGCATTTAAAACAATGTCAAGAACAAATTTTGATATGCTGCTGCAGGCTGGCTGTCACTTTGGCCACCTTCGCCGTAAGTGGAATCCAGCAATGGCTCCATACATTTATACAGAGCGTAACGGTATTCACATCATCGACCTCCACAAGACCGTAGTCAAGATTGACGAGGCTGCCGAGGCTCTCAAGCAAATTGCCAAGTCAGGCAAGAAGATTCTGTTCGTCGCTACTAAAAAACAGACTAAGGACGTTGTAGCCGAGAAGGCAAGCAGCGTCAACATGCCCTACGTAATCGAGCGTTGGCCGGGCGGCATGCTCACTAACTTCCCGACAATTCGTAAGGCTGTGAAGAAAATGGCGAACATCGACAAGCTCATGAACGATGGCACATACTCCAACCTCTCTAAGCGTGAACTCCTTCAGATCACACGTCAGCGTGCTAAGCTCGAGAAGAATCTCGGTTCTATCTCTGACCTTACACGTCTGCCCTCTGCACTTTTCGTTATCGACATCTGCAAGGAAACTATCGCCGTCAAGGAGGCTCAGCGCTTAGGTATCCCAGTATTCGGTATCGTTGACACCAACTCCAATCCCAACGATGTTGACTTCGCTATCCCCGCTAACGACGACGCAAAGGACAGCGTAGAGATAATCCTCAACGCTTGCTGTGGTGCTATCGCCGAGGGTCTTGAGGAGCGCAAGGCTGAGAAGGCAGACGAGAAGGCAGCCGAGGCTCAGGGCGAAGAGGCTACTGAGGGTAAGGCAAACCGTGGTGCCCGCAAGGCTCGCAAGGATGCTCCCGAGGCTGAGGAAACTGCTGATGCAGAATAATATTTTTTAATTAAGAATTATTAATTATTAATTTATTTAAAAGTAGGATTATGGCTTACAAACCAAATATGGAAGACATCAAGAAGCTCCGCACCATGACTGGTGCCGGACTTGCTGATGTCAAAAAGGCTCTCACCGACGCAGAAGGCGATTTCAACAAGGCTATGGAGGTTATCCGCGAGAAAGGACAGGCTATCGCCGCCAAGCGTTCTGACCGCGAAACTTCTAACGGTTGTGTACTTGTTAAGGCTGTTGACGGCTTTGCCGCTATCGTTGCCCTCAAGTGCGAGACTGACTTCGTTGCCAACGGTGCTGACTACATCAAGCTCACACAGGACATCCTCGATGCAGCTGTTGCTGCCAAGGCTAAGAGCCTCGACGAGGTAAAGACTCTCGCTATCGCCGACGGCACAAATGTTCAGGACGCTGTTGTGGCTCGCTCTGGTATCACCGGTGAGAAGATGGAGCTCGATGGCTACAACTTCATCGAGGGCAACAATGTTGAGGTTTACGACCACATGGGCAAACACACTCTCTGCACTATGGTTCAGACCAACAAGGAGGCTAAGGAGCAGGGTCACGCCATCGCTATGCAGGTGGCTGCCATGAAGCCCGTAGCCCTCAATCAGGAGTCTGTTCCCCAGGAAATCATCGACGAGGAGATCCGCGTTGCTGTTGAGAAGACCAAGCAGGAGCAGGTGCAGAAGGCTGTTGAAGCTGCCCTGAAGAAGGCTGGCATTAACCCCGCACACGTTGATTCTGAGGATCACATGGAGTCTAACATGGGTAAGGGATGGATCACTGCCGAGGATGTTGCCAAGGCTAAGGAGATCATAGCAACTGTTTCTGCCGAGAAGGCTGCCAACCTGCCTGAGCAGATGATTCAGAATATCGCAAAGGGTCGTCTGAACAAGTTCTTCAAGGAGTCATGCCTCCTCAACCAGGAGTTTATCCAGGACAGCAAGCTCTCTGTAGCTGATTATCTGAAGGCTGCCGACAAGGAGCTGACAGTGGTTGACTTCAAGCGCTTCACTCTTGCCGCTGAGTAATTTGCATTTGACTCATATTCATAAGGCATCATACTATTTGTTTAGGAGGGTTGTGGGATAACATCCGGCAATCCTCCTTTACTTTTTAGCGACATTCCAATTCTTTCAAATATGAAGAAACTTACTATTATCATTCTTTTTATCCTAACGGCATTTAGTGTAAAAGCCATGAATCACGATGTCGATGCACAGACGTGGTGCAAGAGTGTCGTCATGGGATGGAATCTCGGGAATTCACTCGAGAGTGCAGGTGCATTCTGGAATTACGACAAGTACGATTGGACTAACGTATGGGAGAAAGACTACGCCAAATGGGAAACCGCATGGGGAAATCCCAAGACCACAAAAGAGATGATACAGGCTGTAAAGGCACAGGGCTTCAATGCCATACGAGTTCCCGTGAGATGGGTGCCTCATGCTGATATTGAGACTATGGAAATCGATGCCAATTGGATAGCTCGCGTCAAGGAGGTGGTTGACTGGTGCCTTGCCGAGGATATGCAGGTCATACTTAATACCCACCACGAACTATGGTTTGAGAGCTATCCTTTGTCTTCGATGAAGGAAACGCTTGATACTAAGATTGGCAAATTGTGGACAAATATTGCCACGGCCTTTGCCGACTATGATGGTCGTCTTGCTTTTGCAGGCACCAATGAGGTGACAGCAAATTGGGCATCTCCCACAGCCGAAAACTACGACGTTCAGAATAGTTATAATCAGGCATTCATAGATGCTGTTCGAGCCACAGGAGGCAATAATACCAAGCGCAACCTCATTGTGCAAACCTATGCCACTGATCCTTCTTATGGTCTTGCCGGCTTTGTCATTCCCAACGATCCAACTGAAAACCGGCTTTCAGTTGAGTTCCATTATTATTCTCCTTATTCTTATTGTAGTGGTCATGAGGGTAGCTATTATTATTGGGGTAAGGCATTTGCAGAAAAAGGTGAGATTACACCCGATGGTAATGAGGACACCATATCCAATCTCTTTCTCAAGCTTCGCAAGGAGTGGTGGGACAAAGGACTTGGCATAGTAATGGGTGAGTATGGTTGTTCATGCCATTTCACTGAGAATGACAAGCAGACACAATTGGATAATATCCAGTATTATCTTAAGACCTTGGTGTCCGAAGCCCGCAAAAATGGTATTGCTGCTTTCGTTTGGGATAATAACGCCTTTGGCAATGGCAGCGAAAGATTCGGCATTTTCAATCGCAATAACAATATGTCGGTAGATGCCCCCTTCTTCCTCGATGGTATCAAGGAAGGCTCAAAGAACGAGTTTGTCGCCGACGTTGAGTACGACGAAGGCGATCCCGACGTAGGTGTTGGAGGCAAGGTGATATGGGAGGGTGAGGAGCTCTTGAATTGGGACAAAGGATTCCAGGCGCCTATACCGGCATCCGAGTTTACGTCTTTCACCGACCAAGTCACAATAGTGTTATATTATTATCAGGATAAGAACGCCAGCTACGAGGACATCCAACTCATGGATGGATTGTGGAGTGCAAAAGTGCAGTTCACTGTAGGTGATTCCAAGTTTGACGGCGATTTCAATCCTCGATCATTCTATTCCACCATAGGAGAAAGTCATATCACCCCGATGATATTCACTGGTTCTTCATTATCCAAGCTCAAGTCAGTTGGTGTTAACCTTCAGGGCTATGGTGTCGTCCTCACCAAGATTGTAGTAATGTCCGAGCCCAATGCCATTCTCCTTCCCACCGTGAGTCCCTACTCCCATGCCGCGACTTACAATCTCCAAGGTATGAAGCTATGCCAACCGCGTAAGGGTGAGGTCCTTATTGTCAATGGCAGAAAGATAATGAAATAAAGATTAAAAAACCTCAAATATCACCCCTCAAAAGCGGAGTCACAGCGGAGAAAGAACAAGCTAAAGCTTTATATACTTGCATAAGTGGAGTATATAATATAAAAAATGCTAAATGTTTGGTCATGTCGGGAATGTTGTGTAACTTTGCAGCCGATTTGAAGAAATGAAATATTAAAGAATTGAAATATTAAAATATTAAAGTATTATGTCATACCTATTCTCATCAGAGTCAGTCTCTGAAGGACATCCCGACAAGGTGGCAGACCAGATTTCGGACGCTATCCTCGACCAGTTTTTGGCCTACGACGAAAAGGCCCGCGTGGCTTGCGAATCATTCGTGACCACAGGTCAGGTAGTGATAATGGGCGAAGTGAGCTCCAACGTGTATATCGATTTGCAGACCATTGCCCGCAATACAATCAAGCGCATCGGCTATACCAAGGCAGAATACCAGTTTGACGGCAATTCATGCGGAATACTCAGCGCCATACACGAACAGAGCGGCGATATCAACCGCGGTGTAGATAACGGCAACGAGGATGAACAGGGTGCTGGCGACCAGGGAATGATGTTCGGCTATGCCACCAACGAAACGGAGAACTATATGCCTGTGTCACTCGATCTTGCCCACATGATAGTGAAAACCCTTGCCGACATACGCAAGGAAGGCAAGGAGATGACTTATCTCAGGCCCGACTCGAAGAGTCAGGTGACAGTGCAGTATAGCGACGGCGGCGTGCCCGAGCGAATTGACACCATCGTGGTATCTACACAGCACGACGAGTTTGACGTGGACGAGAAGATGCTCGCCAAGATCAAGGACGACGTGATCAATATCCTTATGCCCCGCGTAAAGCAGCAGATAAAGTCGGAGAAGGTGCTCGCGCTTTTCGGCGAAGACATCAAATACTACGTCAACCCCACTGGCAAATTTGTCATTGGAGGTCCCCACGGTGACACTGGCCTCACTGGGCGCAAGATTATTGTTGACACCTATGGCGGCAAGGGCGCACACGGAGGAGGCGCATTCAGCGGCAAGGACTCGAGCAAGGTGGACCGTTCGGCTGCTTACGCTGCACGCCACATTGCCAAAAACATGGTAGCTGCAGGAGTGGCTGACGAGATATTGGTGCAGATTAGCTACGCCATCGGTGTGGCAAAGCCAATGAACATATACGTGAACACATACGGACGTAGCAACGTGAAGATAAGCGACGGCGAGATAGCTGCCAAGATAGAGCAGCTTTTCGACCTCAGGCCGAAAGCCATCGAGCGCCAACTGAAGCTGCGCCAGCCAATGTACAGCGAAACTGCGGCATACGGACACATGGGACGCCAACCTGAGACGGTGAAAAAGACATTCACCAGCCACTACCACGAAACGAGAACCATCGACGTGGAACTCTTCACATGGGAGAAACTGGATGTCGTGGATAAGATAAAAAAATGCTTCAACCTGTAAATGACGACAACGGATTCAACTGATGTCGTGGTGGCTGAGCAACCGAAACATTTCAAGCCACGCCATCCCTACCAAGTGCTCAGGACATTGCCAAAAGATGCCACGCCAGCCCAACAAGACTCGGCTATTCAGGCAGCCTTTCAGCCTAAGGAGGTGAGATACAGCAATATGCCCGACACGCTGCATCTGCCTGGCTACGGCAAAGGGAAAAGCGCACTTGAAGTAAAACAGCTGCCCAAATACTATAAGGAATCGTTTTTCGCAAACGACTCACTCTTCCACCCAGAGCGCAGCGGAGGAAGATATGGTGTGGCGGGCGAAACGGTACCCTACACCATAAGGGGCGACAATGCCATGACCATCATCCTGCTCATAGGATTTATCTCAATGATTATCTCGGCATCGGGGTCGAGACAATTTATCGTAAGACAGCTGAAGAGCATCTTCTACATACCCAAGAATTTTGATATGGCAATGAGTGAGACGAGCAGCGAATTGCGCTTCCAACTATATATGGTGGCGCTGACAAGCTTGCTATATGCCGTGATAATCCTATACTACTCTACAAGATATATCAGCGACACATACATAATCGACTCCCACTACCAACTTACTAGCATATTTTTCGGTATTACTTTTGTGTATTTCATCTTCAAATCCTTAATTTACACGATTGTGAACTGGACCTTCTTTGGTATGAGAAAAAATTTACACTGGTTAAAGACATCACTCTTCATCATCTCGTCGGAAGGCATGCTTTTATTTCCAGTGGTGCTATTGCTGTCATTCTTTAATTTGAATGTTAAAACAGCATTAATAATCACCATAATTATCTTGATTTTAGTTAAAACTGTTACATTTTACAAGTCAAACGCAATCTTTTTTAGAATAAAAAGCCATTTTCTGCAAAATATTTTGTACTTTTGTGCCCTTGAAATAGTGCCGCTTGCCTCTTTTGTAGGATTTGCAGCCACAATAATTAATATTTTGAAAATAAATTTTTAGGACACCAATGATTAAAAAGATTTTGGTATCACAACCCAAACCGACGAGTGACAAGTCGCCGTATTATGACATAGCGGAGAAGTTGGAGGTGGATCTGGTTTTCCGCCCGTTCATAAAGGTTGAAGGAATCAGTTCCAAGGAATTCCGTCAGCAGAAGGTTAGTCTGCACGACTATACCGCCATCGTGTTCACATCACGACATGCCATCGACAATTTCTTCCAACTCGCCAAGGAACTTAGATACAGCATCCCCGAGGACCTGAAATATTTCTGCGTCACGGAGACTATCGCCCTGTATATACAGAAATACGTGCAGTATCGCAAGCGAAAGGTGTTCTTCGGCAACACAGGCAAGATAGTTGACTTGCTTCCATGCATGGTGAAGCACAAGAGTGAGAAATACCTCATTCCACTGAGCGACGTGCATAACGACGACGTGAAAACCATGCTGGACGCAAAGAAACTCAATCACACGGAGTGCGTGATGTATCGCACGGTGAGCAACGACTTCACAGCAGAAGAGATTAAGGACTTTGATTATGACATGCTCGTGTTCTTCAGTCCATCGGGTATCGACTCACTGATGAAGAACTTCCCCGATTTTGCCACCTCACACAAGGACGTGGCAATAGCCACATTCGGGCCAGCCACCGCAAAGGCTGCCAAGGATGCAGGACTGCGTCTCGACCTTGAGGCTCCCACCGAGAAATATCCCTCGATGACAGGCGCACTGCAGCACTACCTCATAGTGAACGGCGACGACTGATACACCTTATTATATATAAAGAAGATCCAGAATGAACCTCTGCAGCAATACACTTGGCTACAGGGAGCGCATAAAAAGCAAAAAGCAACTTGAGACGCTCTTTGGAGGGGGAAAAAGCCGCTCGATGGCAGCATTTCCCGTCAGATTGGTGTATATGATTCATGACAGCACGCCAGACAAACCACAGCTGATGATAATGGTGAGCGTATCGAAAAGGCATTTCAAGCATGCAGTGAAGCGCAACAGGGCTAAGAGACAACTACGCGAGGCTTACAGGCTCAACAAGCACGTCCTCGCCTCAGCCGCGGAAAGACTTGAGGGCAAGACGCTCAGTATGGGATTTATTTGGGTCAGCGACAAACTGATGCCCACGGAAATAGTGGAGAAAAGCGTTATAAACTTAATGGAGAGGCTTAATGAGCGAATTACGATGGATAAATAAAGCCATAGGATGGCTACTATGTCTGCCGATACTCTTCTACCAACGCTGCATATCACGCTATACCCCACCCTCTTGTAGATTTACCCCGACATGCTCAGAATATGCAAGACAGGCTATAATGAAGCACGGACCGATAAAGGGGCTCGCTTTGGCAATATGGCGAATACTGAGATGCAACCCGTGGGGAGGGAGCGGATATGACCCGGTTCCTTGAGGAATTATAAAATTAAAATATTAAATTATTAAAGTTGGATGAAAAACTTTATTGAAGAACTGAAATGGCGCGGAATGCTTGCGCAGATAATGCCTGGAACAGAGGAACTGCTCCAGAAGGAGATGGTGACGGCATACTTGGGAACAGACCCGACAGCCGACTCACTACACATTGGACACCTCTGCGGCATCATGATGCTCAGGCATCTGCAACGTTGCGGGCACAAGCCCATTATCCTTGTTGGCGGTGCAACAGGTATGATTGGAGACCCATCGGGTAAAAGCCAGGAACGCAATCTCTTGGATGACAAAACTCTATACCACAACCAGGAATGTATCAAGACACAGGTGGCAAAGTTCCTTGACTTTGATACTGATGCGCCCAACAAGGCCGAGATGGTGAACAACTATGACTGGATGAAGGACTTCACCTTCCTCGACTTCGCACGAGAGGTAGGAAAACACATCACCGTCAACTATATGATGGCTAAGGAGAGCGTTCAGCAGCGACTCAACGGAACGGCTCGCGATGGTCTCTCATTCACAGAGTTCACCTACCAGTTGCTCCAGGGATATGATTTCCTTTACCTGTATAAGAACAAGAACTGTAAGTTGCAGTTGGGAGGAAACGACCAGTGGGGCAATATGACCACAGGCACTGAGCTTATCCGCCGTACATTGGGCAACGAGGTTGAGACATACGCCCTCACTTGTCCGCTGATTACCAAGGCCGACGGAAAGAAATTTGGTAAGACCGAGAGTGGAAATATCTGGCTTGACCCCAAGCGCACCACTCCATATAAATTCTACCAATTCTGGCTCAACGTCAGCGACGAGGATGCAGAGCGCTATATCAAGATATTCACAAGTCTGGACAAGGAAACCATTGATGCCCTTGTGGAGGAGCACAAGCAAGACCCAGGAAGGCGAGTGCTGCAGAAGCGCCTGGCAGAGGAGACAACCATCCTCGTCCACTCCAAGGAGGCTCTCGACGCAGCCATCGAAGCAAGCGGTATCCTCTTCGGCAAATCAACCAAGGAGAGTCTGCTGAAACTTGACGAACAGACATTCCTCGACATCTTTGACGGTGTGCCACAATACACCATATCTCGCGACCAACTCAACCAACCTGCAGTAGAAATCCTGACGCAAGCTGCACCAGTTTTCGCCAGCAAGGGTGAAATGAGAAAGCTCGTTCAGGGCGGCGGAGTGTCACTAAACAAGGAGAAGCTGTCAGCCTTCGATCGTGTCCTAACAGAGGAAGATTTGATCGACGGGAAGTATCTTTTGGCTCAAAAAGGCAAGAAAAACTATTTCTTACTCACTGTGAAATAAAAAAAAAGCTAAAATAGGTGCAAAAATTTGGTAATGCAAAAAAAATGCATTACCTTTGCACCGAAATTAAGCAATTGGACCATGGTGTAATGGTAACACTACAGGTTTTGGTTCTGTCATTATGGGTTCGAGTCCCGTTGGTCCAACTACTTACATTCAACTATTCGCATTGACTAAAAAACAAACTTATTAATAATTATGAAAACAAATTATGAAATTCGCTATGCGGCTCATCCAGAAGACGCAAAGCATTATGACACAACAAGAATCCGCCGTGACTTTCTCATCGAAAAGGTGTTTGCTGCCGACGAGGTTAACATGGTCTATTCCATGTACGACCGCATGGTGGTGGGAGGTGCAATGCCAGTGACAGAAGAGCTCAAACTTGAGGCTATCGACCCGCTGAAGGCAGAATACTTCACCACACGACGCGAGATAGGTATCTTCAACGTGGGTGAAGGCGACGGCATCGTGAAAGTAGGTGACGAAACCTACGAACTATCCTTCAAGGAAGCACTATACATCGGACGCGGCGACCGCGACGTGATTTTCTCAAGCAAGGACAGTGCAACACCTGCCAAGTTCTATTTTAACAGTGCAACCGCCCACAAGGAATATCCCTGCAAAAAGATAACAAAGGCGGACGCAGTGGTGGCTCACATGGGGTCACTTGAGATGAGCAATGAGCGCAACATCAACAAGATGATAGTCAATCAGGTATTGCCCACATGCCAATTGCAGATGGGAATGACCGAACTTGCCACTGGCAGCGTATGGAACACTATGCCTGCTCACGTTCACAGCCGCCGCATGGAGGCATATTTCTACTTCGAGGTGCCAGAGGACCAGGCTATTTGCCACTTCATGGGTGAGGTGAATGAAACACGTCACATCTGGATGAAGGGCGACCAGGCTGTGCTGTCACCCGAATGGAGCATCCACTCTGCCGCAGCCACCCACAACTATACATTCATCTGGGGTATGGGAGGCGAAAACCTCGACTACGGCGATCAGGACTTCTCGCTGATTACGGACTTGAAGTAAATTAGGAATAAAGATTGAAACACAGAGACACAGAGTTACAGAGGTGATTTTTATAAGTTTTTTGAAGATACAGAGAATAATATCAGTGACTCCGTAACTCTGTGTTAAATAATAAATAAAGAGATGGATACATTCAGCAAAAGATTTTCACTTGAGGGCAAGGTTGCCCTCGTGACAGGAGCAGCATACGGAATAGGATTCGCCATTGCCGAGGCTTATGCCATGGCAGGTGCCAAGATAGCATTCAACTGCCGCGGACAGCATCACCTCGACCAGGCACTTGCCGACTACAAGGCCAAGGGAATTGACGCCAAGGGATATATCTGCGACGTGACCGACGAGGAGCAGGTGAAGAAGATGGTGGCTGACATCGAGAGCGAATTGGGAACTATTGATATCCTTGTTAATAATGCTGGTATTATCAAACGCATACCTATGACAGAAATGTCAGTGGATGAATTCCGCCAGGTAATCGACATCGACCTCAACGCACCTTTTATCGTTTCCAAGGCAGTAATCCCCGGAATGATCAAGAAGGGACACGGAAAGATTATCAATATCTGCTCGATGATGAGCGAACTGGGTCGCGAGACAGTTTCAGCATACGCGGCAGCCAAGGGTGGACTGAAGATGCTCACACGCAACATCTGCTCAGAGTTTGGCGAGCACAACATCCAGTGTAATGGAATCGGTCCCGGCTATATCGCTACACCACAGACAGCACCTCTGCGCGAACTGCAGGCCGACGGAAGCCGTCATCCATTTGACCGATTCATCATATCGAAGACTCCCGCTGCAAGATGGGGAACACCCGACGACCTTATGGGGCCGGCTGTGTTCTTAGCATCCGATGCATCCGACTTTGTCAATGGTCACATACTATACGTTGACGGTGGCATATTGGCTTACATTGGTAAACAACCATAAGATACACAAAAAAGAGTGGAAGACATGAAAGGCTTCCACTCATTTTTTTTGACTAATTCACTTGAATATTAGTTAAGGGCATCAGCAAGTTCAGCACCGGCCTTGAACTTTGCGACCTTCTTTGCAGCAATCTGGATCTTCTCCTTTGTAAGAGGATTGATACCTTCGCGAGCAGGGCGCTCACCTACACTGAATGTACCGAAGCCAACCAAAGCAATCTTGTCACCAGCTACGAGGGCCTCTTTAATTGCCTTTACCGTCTCGTCGAGAGCTGCCTTTGACTGAGCCTTTGTCAGACCTGAACCAGCTGCGATCTTCTCAATTAATTCTGTCTTGTTCATAACTTTAAATATTTTAATAATGATAATAATAGATATATTCCGGTTTTTCACTGCAAATATAAGGTAAAGAATTTAGAAAAACAACAAAAAACAAAAAAAAATCTTGTTTTTATTGTTTTTTTTATCTATTGTGGCCAAATAATGACTTTTTTGAGGGATTTTTTTGTAATTTTGCGCCCGAAAGAACGATAATATAAATAAGTAACAACAAATTAACAGAAAAGGAATATGCGCAACATACCTATAGTTACAAAAAATCTGCTGATTATCAATATCATCGCCTATTTGGTGACATTGATGATGGAAGCAGGCGGTGTGGATCTCAACTCATTGTTGGGCCTCCACTTCTTCATGGCAAGCGAATTTCACGTATGGCAGTTACTAACCTATATGTTTCTGCATGCTGGATTCACACACATACTCTTCAATATGTTTGCACTGTGGATGTTCGGTGTGGTAATCGAAAATGTATGGGGTCCTAAGAAATTCCTATTTTATTACATTTCATGCGGTGTGGGAGCTGGCATAATGCAGGAGATAGCCCAGTTCTTCTCCTTCTATTTCATGATAAACGGTCAAGACCCAAACATCGGCATGCTGCAATTGTTTGAAGTGGGACATCAACTGTCAGGACAACTCAACATGTGGACAACCATTGGTGCCTCAGGTGCTGTATATTCAATACTGCTCGCCTTCGGAATGATATTCCCCAACGAGAGGATATTCATATTCCCACTGCCAATACCAATCAAGGCAAAGTGGTTTGTGATGATATATGTGGCTATCGAGCTCTTCTCTGCCATAGGCACTCCTGGAGACAACGTGGCACACATGGCACACCTCGGCGGTATGCTCTTCGGATTCTTCATGATACGCTACTGGAACAACCATCCCGGAAGCGACAACTACGGGAGAACGAGAGGCAGGCAATTCTTCGAGAATCTGAAGCGCAACTTCGAACAGCGCACAGGGAAATCCGGAAACTCCGGATATACTAACATGCACGCCACAAAGGGCGGAGCTAAGGAGAGCGACTGGAAATATAACGAGCAGAAAAAGAAAAACCAAGAAGAGATAGACCGTATTCTCGACAAGATAAGGCGAAGCGGATACGACAGTCTTACAAAAGATGAAAAGAAGACCCTGTTTAACAGTAGTCAGGAAAGATGATAAGCCAACTAAAGACATTCACACGCAAGATGACGGCAGGGGCTAATATAGCCACGATAGTTATCATGCTGCTTGTGGGATTCTCCGACTATGTGAATCCCGCCACTCATCCCCTACTCTCCCTTGTGGGGCTGACATTCCCACTTATGCTGATTGTTAATCTCGGATTCCTGATCTTCTGGCTCATCTGCTGCAAAAGGATGGCGATAATACCGTTTGCAGGGTTTGTAGTTGCTTACGCTCCCGTGCGCACATACATACCTTTCAATATACCGCACGAGACACCAATAGGAGCAATAAAGGTGATGTCGTATAATGTTCATGGATTCAATGGGCGAGGCAGCGAGCATAACCCTCAAGCCCCAGAAGACATCATCAACTATTTCAAGAAAAGCAAACCCGATATCCTTTGCCTTCAGGAAGACTGCGGATGGATACAGACAACGATAGATAACAGGATGGACAGCATATTTGCCTATCACGACAAAGCTGTATTCGGCGACTCGCATACCCTCAACGGCATAAGCATATACACAAGATTCCCGATAATAAAAAAGGAGAATATCCCCTACGAGTCAAAGGGCAACGGCAGTTGCGCATTCTATCTCGACATAAACGGCAAAACGGTGGTAGTGGTGAACAACCACTTTGAGAGTAACTGTCTCACTGCCGACGACAAGACAAGATACAAGACCATAATAAAAAAAGCCATGGAGGGCGAAACTGCCAAGAGTGACACGAGGTACATCGCTACAAAGTTGTCAGAGGCAAGCAAGAAACGTGCCCCCCAAGTAGATGCCGTACATGAATATGTGGATAAAATCAAGAAGAAATATCCCGTGATAGTGACGGGCGATTTCAACGACAATCCTATTTCATATACACGAAGGGTGATGGCAAAGGGGTTGACCGACTGTTATGTGGAGACGGCAAGAGGTCTCGGTTTGTCATATAATCAGAAAGGCTTTTTTGTGAGAATCGACAACATCATGTGCTCCGACCACTTCATTCCTTACAATTGTCATGTCGATGACAAAATCACCGCTTCCGACCATAATCCGATAGTAAGTTGGCTAAAATTTGGTTACAAACCTTAAAAAATTAAGGTAAAACAAAGAAAAAGTGGGAATAAATTTTCATAATTGTAAAAATATCACTATATTTGCACGCTTTAACAAGGCATTTAGAATGATATAACAATAAAATAATCAATATAAACAAATGCAAAACAAAGGAATTGTAAAGTTTATCGCACTTATGCTCATGCTGGTGTGCATATTCTATCTCTCCTTCTCATTCGTGACACGCCACTATGAAAACA
Source organism: uncultured Prevotella sp. (assembly GCA_945830345.1). Classification (GTDB taxonomy): domain Bacteria; phylum Bacteroidota; class Bacteroidia; order Bacteroidales; family Bacteroidaceae; genus Prevotella. The sequence goes on along the minus strand of CALZYS010000030.1, from coordinate 8,002 downwards.
AGGCTGCCGCAATGGGCGAGGAAGCAGGTCAGGAATATCTCGACTCCATCATGAACGAAAAAGTGTATTTGGGCGCTTACTCATACAAGGAGTGCCGCGAGATGCAAATTGGCCTGGGTCTTGACCTCAAGGGCGGTATGAACGTAATTCTTGAGGTGTCGGTGCCCGATGTTATCGCCGTGCTTGCCGATCACAAGACTGATGCGGCTTTCACAAAGTCGATGCAGGAAGCAAAGAAGGAAGAGGAGACGAGTCAGAAAGACTTCGTCAGCCTTTTTATCCAGAGTTACAAAAAGAATGCCCCCGGACACCGTCTGGCTGAAGTGTTCGCCACACAGCAGATGAAGGGTAAGGTGAGCACTCAAAGCTCTGATGCCGAGGTTGAAGCTGCCGTTCGCACTGAAGTGCAGTCGGCTGTTGACAACTCTTTCCTCGTAGTACGTAACCGTATCGACAAGTTTGGTGTTGTTCAGCCTAACATCCAGAAGCTGGAAGGACAGAGCGGACGTATCATGGTCGAGATGCCTGGTATCCGTGAGCCGGAGCGCGTGCGCAAGCTGCTTCAGGGTAGTGCCAACCTCGAGTTTTGGGAGACATACAACAGCCAGGAGATTGTTCCGCTGCTCTCTCAGCTCAATCAGAAGTATGCCCTCGGTGCAGAGGCAGTGGCGGCTGATACTACAGCTGTTGCTGATACAACAGCCACCGGAGCAGCAGAGGAGAAAACTGTAGAGGAGAAGCCAGCTGAGAAGAAGTCTTTGGCAGAGGCTATTGGCGCTAACAAGGACGCCAAGGCCGACAAGAACGCAACCAAGGATGCCCAGTTGCAGAAGATGAAGGAGCAGAACCCGCTCTTCTCTATCTTCCAGCCTTCACAGGGTCAGAGCCTCAGCGTGGTTGGTTATGCCACTGCACGTGACACTGCTGAAGTTGACAAGATTATCTATTCAGATATTGCAAAGCGCATCCTGCCTTCTGACGTTAAGCTGTTGTGGAGTGCCAAGGCTGCCGACTTCGACAAGAAGAGTGAAATCTTTGAGCTTCATGCCCTTAAGGTGACTGAGCCTTCAGGTCGCGCTCCGTTGGAGGGTGACGTAATCACCAATGCCAAGGACGAGTTCGACCAGTATGGTCACCCATGTGTATCTATGCAGATGAACTCTGATGGTGCCCGCCGTTGGGCACAGCTCACAAAGCAGAACATCGGACGTGCCGTAGCCATCGTGCTCGACGACGCAGTATATAGCGCACCTCGCGTGAACGGTGAGATTGCCGGTGGTAACTCACAGATTACAGGTAACTTCTCTATTGAAGACACCAAAGACCTTGCAAACACTCTTAACTCAGGTAAGATGCCTGCTCCTACACGTATCGTACAGGAAGAAGTCGTTGGTCCGTCACTCGGTGCCCAGTCAATCCAGCAGGGTGTAATCTCATTCATCGTGGCATTCATCCTCCTGATGGTTTACATGCTTTGCCTCTACGGAGTAATCCCGGGTATGATGGCAAACATCGCACTGTTGTTCAACTTGTTCTTCACACTCGGTATTCTGACATCATTCCAGGCTGCTTTGACAATGCCAGGTATCGCCGGTATCGTGCTCTCGCTTGGTATGGCTGTGGATGCCAACGTGCTTATCTATGAGCGTACCAAGGAAGAGCTTCGCGCAGGTCTTAACGTGAAGGAGGCAATGAAGAAGGGTTATGCAAATGCCTTCTCGGCCATCTTCGACTCCAACCTTACCTCTATCATCACAGGTGTCATCCTGTATGTATTCGGTACAGGTCCTATCCGCGGATTCGCCACCACCTTGATTATTGGTATCGTATGTTCATTCTTCACTGCCGTATATCTCACACGTCTCGTTTATGAGCACCAGATGAAGAAGGACAAGTGGACAAAGCTCACCTTCTCTACTTCATTCTCTAAGAACCTGATGCAGAACACCCACTTCAACTTTATGGGTGCCTACAAGAAGACTTTCACCGTATGGGGTATTGCAGCAGTGCTGTTCATCATCTGCCTCGGTGTTCGTGGATTGAGCAAGAGTATCGACTTCACCGGTGGTCGCAACTATGTTGTTAAGTTGGAGAAGGCTGTTGAGCCTGAGGAAGTGCGCACTGCACTTGCCGGAGCTTTCGGCGATGCCAACGTGAGCGCAATCGCCCTTGGTACTGACGGCAAGACCATCCGTGTGTCAACCAACTATAAGATTGAGTCAAACAATCCTAATGTTGACGACGAATGCGAGAACATCCTGTTCAAGGCGATGTCAAAGGCAAACCTCGTGACACAGAAGGACGTTAACGCATTCAAGAATCCCGACGTGCGTGCAGGTGGTTCTATCATCAGCAGTACAAAGGTAGGTCCTTCGGTTGCAAAGGACATCACCTACGGAGCTATCATCAGTGTGATCTTCGCCCTGATTGCCATCTTCCTGTATATCCTTATCCGTTTCCACAACGTGGCTTACTCGGTAGGTTCTACAGTTGCCCTGGCATTGGATACATTGATTGTTATCGGATTCTACTCGGCATTGTGGGGAATCGTTCCGATGTCATTGGAAATCGACCAGACCTTCATCGGTGCTATCCTTACCGTTATTGGTTACTCAATCAACGACAAGGTGGTGGTATTCGACCGTATCCGTGAGAACTTCGGATTGTTCAAGAAGCGCGACCGTCAGAACATCTTCAACGACTCGTTGAACCAGACACTCGCACGTACCATCAACACCTCTGTGACTACATTGATCGTGTTGCTGTGTATCTTCATCCTCGGTGGTGACAGCATCCGCAGCTTCTCGTTCGCAATGATTCTCGGTGTTGTATTCGGTACACTGTCGTCAATCTTCATTGCCGCTCCTATTGCCTACATCACAATGGGACGTCACATCAAGGCTGACGATGAGGTAGAAGCAGCTCCCGCTAAGGCATAAATTCTAACTCATTATACTTTTTGGGGGTGGTCCGGAGACAAAATCCGAACCACCCCCTTTTTTATTGAAACCTCATGCGCTCTCCTGTTGCGGGATGTGTGAACTCAAGATAAACGGCATAGAGATGCAGACGATCGGCACGTTGTCCGTACAGAGGGTCGCCCTTGATGGGGGAATTTAATCCTAAAGGACTGGCACAATGGACGCGCAGCTGATGGGTGCGACCGGTGTGGGGAATCAGCAAGAGGGTTACTTCTTGATTGATTGATGATTGATTATTGATGATTGATTCCACTCGCCACTCGGTTATGGCACGCTTTCCATTCTCAAAATCAACAATCTGACAAGGGCGTTCCATATAATCAGAGGCAAGTGGAAGGTCTATTGTTCCCTTGTCTCCTATATGGAAACGGTTGGTGTCTTTGGGGATGACGATGGCACGATAACGTTTCTTAACCGTGCGGTCGAGGAATTGCTTCTGTATATGCTTGTATGTCGCCTCATTCTTGGCGGCAACTATCAAACCGCTTGTGTCCATGTCCAAACGATGGCACAAAAGGATATCGGGATTCTTCTCCTGAAGCAATGACTGCACTGACGTGCGACTGAGCTTTCCGGGAACAGAAAGCATACCCGACGGTTTATCCACAACAATAATGTGGTCATCCTCATATATCATCTTCAGTTCTCCATGCCCGTAAGTCCGCTGTGGGTCGTCCTCAACATTCAATCCTTGCATCATAAATGAAAGTATAGGCAGACATCGCCCACGGCAAGCGGGATAGAAGTGAAGATGATGACGAATCTCCTTCTTTGGAGAGTCTCCCCACCAGAATTCGGCAATTCTCACAGGTCGCAAACCATTGAGATAAGCATATTGCAGGAGTTTGGGAGCACAACACTCTCCAGCTCCCGAAGGAGGAAACTTCAAAGGCGTATCACTGAAGATGTCAAGCAGATTACGCTTCTCTCCATTGGCGTTGAGCATAACGAAATGCGAGAACAACCAATGCTGAAGAGCTTGCGAGCGAGACTTGCGTTCGGTTTTCTGATTATCGATGACATCTATAGAGACATTATCCTCACCGCTTTCCCACCTTATTATATTATAGTTGATATGTGTTATCTCCGCCTCCTCACGCTTGAAGTAGCCGTCAGGTTGGAGATAGTCGAACACTGGAGGCACGAAGAAATCATCGCCCTCAAGGTTATCAATCTGACCAGAATAAGCAGCGAGATACCCTATTTTGCCATTCTTCTCTACAACCAGCACTCCAAACATCTTGCCCTCCTGCAATACGGGAAACCAATCGGGATGAGCAAGGATATAAGATTTTACCCCTTCCACTGCAAGCAAGGAAAGAGAATCCGGCTCATAGCAGAAGGGGTAATTCATCGACTCCGGAGGAGTGATGTCGGTATGCAATATATGAAATGTCATTTATTTCACGTACTCAGCATAATCAGTGAGGTGCATGTCGCCCTTACGGATAAGTGTATCGTGGAATGAGAATGCTGCGGGGAGGTTGTGATGTGTCTGACCGCCCTTGGCAATCTTGAGGTAATCCCACAAGAGCTGCTTATAGTCGGGATGAGCGCAGTTCTCGATGATGCATTGTGCGCGCTGCATAGGACTCTTGCCGCGAAGGTCGGCAACACCCTGCTCTGTTACGATGACATTGACATCGTGCTCGGTGTGGTCGTGATGACTTACCATAGGCACGATAGAGCTGATGGCACCGTTCTTTGCCACTGAAGGACAAGTGAAGATACTTATGTAGGCATTGCGCTCGAAGTCGCCTGAACCACCGATACCGTTCATCATCTTAGTACCAGTGATGTGAGTTGAATTGGCATTGCCATAGATGTCGCACTCAAGGGCGGTGTTGATGGCGATGACACCCAGTCGGCGGATAAGCTCGGGAGAGTTGGATATCTCGCTCTGGCGCAGTGTGAGGTGATCCTTGAAATAGTTGATATTCTCATACACCTTCATAAGGCTCGGATTGGTGACGGTGAGCGAGCAGGCAGAAGCCACTTTCACACGTCCGTTGAGCATCATATCCACAACGGCATCCTGAAGCACCTCGGTGAAGATGTTGAAGTCAGGAATATTCTTGTCCATGCTCAATGCTGCGAGGATAGCGTTGGCGGTAGTACCTACACCACTCTGCAAGGGCAGGAAGGTGGAAGGAATGATGCCGCGCTTCATGTCGGCAGCGAGGAACTCAGCCACGTTGTTACCAATCTGTGTGGTCACGGGGTCGAGGTCCTTGAATGCACGAGCCTCATCGGGGATGTTGCACTCTACTACACCGACAATCTTCTTGGCGTCGATTTCCACGTATGGAGTACCAATGCGATCGTCAACCTTGGTGATTGGTATAGCCTGACGATAGGGAGGATCCTGCAGCTCATACACGTCATGCAGATACTTTGCGTCGGGGCTATGGAAATGGTTGTGCTCGAGAATCACGTGCTTGGCGAGACGGGCGGCAGTAGGACTGATACCACCGGCTGATGTGAGATAAGCCTTGCATGTGGTCTCACCCTCTTCGAGGTCGCACACCTCAAGGATAGCCCAGTCAACCTGTCCCATGAATCCATATCTCAACTCCTGAGCCATCTGCGAGAGGTGGATGTCGTTGTAGGCAATCTCACCCATGTTCACATGCTTGCGGAAATCAGAGTTGGTAGTGTAGGGAGCACGATAGCGTATAGCCTGCGCGTTGGCGAGGTCACCGTCGGTGCTCTGTCCTGTAGAGGCACCTGTGAAGATGCCTACCTGAAATTCGCGACCAGCCTCATGCTCGGCGAGAGCAATCTTGGCGAGTTCCTTGGTGACAGCCTTTGCTGCACCGGATGGAGTGAATCCGCTGAGAGCGATGTTCTCTCCGTGTTTGATAAGCGCTGCGGCTTCGGCAGCGGTCATACGTCTGTAAGCCATTTTATTCTATCTGTTTTTTAAATGGAGTATTATATTTATGGTGCAAAATTACTCAAATTTAAGCACTTGACAAAATTATTTCCTGCTTTTTCTATTATTTAGGGTTAAATTTGGGCTATTTCAACAGTTCTTGTGAGTTTGTCGCTCATATTTCCGGTGATTGTCCATCCCAAAGACTCCAATTTACGGGTGGAGAACAGTGAGCGTGTTACACGGTTGTAGCCCTTGCTCTCGGAGTCTTTCGGCAGTTGGATGACAACCCTCCGTCCCGCTGCTCCGGCAATCATCTCAGCCAACTGGCGGATAGTGATATTCGAGTTTGTATCGGCTATGTTGTATGCCTCGCCCGACTCACCTTTTAATAATATATAAAGGAGGGCACGCACGCAGTCAACCACATAACACCACGAGCGAAACTGACTCCCGTCGCTTTTCATTACGATGTCCTCGCCTCTTAGTACGTTTCGGATAAACTGCGCATATACCCGGTTGTCGGAGGGAGTGAAATGCGGACCGTAGGTATGACATGGACGGGCTATCACCACGTCTGCGCCATATTGTTCCTTGTATGCAGCACAGAGCGTTTCGGCAGCGCGCTTAGATGATGGATAGCATGAGCGGGGCAATACAGGATTTACATAACCGCTGTCCGTCTCCTTAAAGGCTGGACCGTCGGGAGTTTCCTCCGACGCTCCTCCTTCTCCATACACCTCTCCAGTAGAGACATACAGAAAACGGCGCATACCATGTGCCATACCATATTCAATGAGATTGGTAGTGCCGTAGATATTGGATTTTATCACATCTACTGGAGTGGATGCGAATGCTGCAGGGGAGGCATCGCTAGCGGCATGGATGATATAATGGAATGGGATGTTGTTGCCCTCAGATGAAGGGCTGGATGTTCCCTCCGACAAAGGCCGAGAGACATCGTATTTAAAGAAATGAAAACGTGGATTGTCTTTATATTCCGCAAAACGTTTATAAGCACGCTCCTCATTTCTGCCAGCGGCATACACGTTGACATCTCCACGAGACATCAGCACTTCCACAAGACACCCGCCAATAAGTCCGGTTGCTCCCGTTATAAGCACATTGCATTCCTGCAGTTTCTCCCACGGCAATGTTTCGTTTGCCGCAGCCAATATATCATCGCAATACGACTTTGGGATGCGCAGCCATTGGCTTTCCCTTTGGTCGCCGAACGTTGTTTCTTCATTCTTCATTCTTCATTCTTCATTTAAAAACACTCTTCACTTAATCCACGCTTCCTTCTCCACATGCATCAGAGCCTTAAGTATCTCAAGATCCTCGATGGTAGTAACCTTGATATTCTTCTCCGAACCTGGGACGATGTGCATCTCCCTGCCTCCAATTTCCGCCATAAGAGTACACGAGGCAACGGAGTTGGTGATACCACGAGCAGCGGCATCCTCATGAGCGGCGATAAGATTGCGCAGACGGAATGTCTGCGGTGTCTGCGTGCGGATGAGTTTATCGCGGGGAATGCTTGTAGTGGTGGAGAAACCGTCCTCACTCTCAAGGATTGCCTCGCGGCATTTGATGCCAGTTATGGCATAGCCGTATTTCTGACAGATGGCAATGTTGGATGATATGATGTCCTGCGACAACAACGGACGCACGGCATCATGCACCAATACCAAGTCGTCATCAGCGATTCCCGCTTCCTTCAATCCATATATACCATTATGTATGGATTCCTGTCCATTACTTCCCCCGGGGAATATCCATCTCAACTTAGTCACCATAAACTGATTGGCATACGACTGCAAGACAGTCTGCCAACCGTCAAGACAAACGACAGCAATGCCGTCGATGTCAGGATGCTTCTGGAAAGCCAACATCGTATGAATGATAATCGGACAGTTATCCACATGCATAAACTGCTTGGGAATATCCTGTCCCATCCTGTTTCCCGACCCTCCAGCTATAATCAATGCGTAATTCATATTTCATTCTTAATTCTTAATTCTTCATTCTTAATTCCTCATTTTCAATCTCCCCAGCGCCTCCTCCCTCGTCTCCTTGCGGTCGAGATTGACGTATGCCCTATGATGCTTCTCCACCCTCTGTTCCTCGGGCGGAAACTGCATAT
>CALZYS010000029.1 GCA_945830345.1 uncultured Prevotella sp. | reverse complement strand
GTCTGTTTCAGCAGCGGTTCGAATTTAAACAGTTCCATACTAATAATACTTACGATTTATATCTGGTTTTTACTTGTTATTTTAAGAAAGATTAATTGTCTTTCCAGAAGGCGGGAGTGAATAGCAGCAGCACCGTCATAATCTCAAGACGTCCCATAAGCATGAGCAGCGAACTGATCCACTTCACCACGTCGGGCAGCGAGTTCCACGACATCACCGGCCCTATCTCTGTACCGAGTGTCGGACCCACATTGCTCACGCAACTGAGGGCTATAGTGATTGAGTTAGTGTTGTCCACACCCACCGATATCATTATCGTTGCCGACACGAGGGTCATCAGCACAAACACGGCAAGGAAGGACAGTAGCGAAGGTAATTTTGACTGCGGCACCGTCTGACCGTTAATCTTCACAGGCAGCACAGCATTGGGATGGAGCACACGGCGAAACTCATTGCGGATAACCTTGAGAATCATCACACCGCGGATGCACTTGAATCCGCCACTTGTGCTGCCGGCACATGCTCCGATGAACATACAGCAACCGAGCACCACCCAAGTAATATGAGGCCATTGTCCGGCATCGTCGTTGAAGAGTCCTGTGGTGGTTATAAACGAAACCACCTGGAACAACGCACTGCGGAACGCCTGCTCCAACTCATATTCCCGAGTAGTGATGAGCAACGACATTATCCACACCGTGGCTATTGTCACCACTGAGACATACAGCCGGAACTCCGAATTGCGGCACAACTCGAATATCTTGCCCTTGAACACCGACATGTAAAGCATCATGAAGTTAATGCCCGAAAGAAACTGGAACAATATGCCGATATATTCCACAAGTGGCGAATGGAAATGCGAGAGTGAGTCGTTGTGGGGTGCGAAACCGCCAGTGGCAGTGGTTGTCATCGAATAGTTGACACTGTCGAAAATCCCCATACCAGCCGCCCAAAACGACACTGCACAGGCTATGGTGAGCACGAGATAAATACTCCATATCCACTTGGCGCTCGTGGAGAGCCTTGGATGCAGTTTAGACTTTATCGGTCCAGTGGCCTCGGCTGCGAACACCTTCATGCTTCCTCCCACAATCGAGGGCAGCACGGCAATGGTGAAGAAGACTATTCCCAAGCCTCCTATCCACTGCGTCATGGTGCGCCAAAAGAGTATGCCATGCGGCAAGTGCTCCACATCGTCGAGAATTGACGCTCCGGTAGTGGTGAATCCAGACATTGTCTCGAAGTAAGCGTTGGTGACATTAGGTATATAGCCTCCTATGATATAAGGCAACATACCGAACACAGTGAATATCACCCATGCCGCGGTTACCACAAGATAGGCATCGCGACGCGAGAGGTTGTTATCGGAGTCGCGTCCTGCAAATCGTGCAAGCAGTCCTGCAAGCATAGTGGTAAGAGTGGCTGTGAGAAACGAGAACGAGTCATCCTCGCCATAGGCCAACGACACCGCCAAGCATATCATGAGGAATCCTGCCTCGATGAACAGCAACTGTCCGATTATGCGGAAAAGCAACTTGTAGTTAATCATAAGTCACGTATTTTTATCCAAGGAAATCAAACAGTTGACGCTGCTTGAAGTATTTCTCCACCTTCTTCATGTCGTGCTCATGACTGAACACCATCACCGAGTCGCCAGCCTGTATTCTCGAATTACCATTGACGAGCATTCCTTGTCCGTCTCTCACTAATCCTCCGATAGCCACACCAAAGGGCAGACCAAGGTCCTTCACCGCCTTTTTGGTCACGGGTGAGTCCTCGGCGGCAGTAAACTCTGCCACGTCGCTATCCACAAGCATCAGCGAGCGCATGTTGCTCACGTCGGCATCAAGCATCATCTGATAGATATGACTTGCAGCGATGGTTTTCTTGTTGATAATCGTACCGATGTCGAGTCCCTCCGCCATACTCACATAGTCGAGGTTTTCCACGAGTGCGATAGTCTTCCTCACTCCCAACCTCTTGGCTGTGAGACAGGCAAGGATATTCGCCTCGGCATTGTCGGTGAGAGCCACGAATGCCTGAGTGTTTCTTATTCCCTCCTCCACGAGAAGCCCCAGATCGCGACCGTCGCCATGTATCACCATGCAGTCGGTGTCGCTGAGCAGTGTGTTGAGCTTCTCGCATCTCTTCTCGTCCTGCTCGATGATTTTCACGTTCATGTAGTCAGGAATGGTAAGTGCAACTCTCACTGTGACTTTGCCTCCACCCATGATGATGCAGTTCTTCACATCGGCATAATGCTCCTTGCCCACCAACTTGCGAATATAGGGGATATACTCCTTGGTAGTCATAAAATAGGCAAAGTCACCATTATGCAATTCGTCGTTACCACCTGGTATGATAGTCTCTCCGCCACGCTTAAGGGCAACTATATGATAAGGGTCGTCGGGACCGCAGAGCAATTTAATGGGTTGATTGAGTATCTCGCACGTCTCGCGCAGTTTTATTCCGAGCATCACCAATGCACCTCCATGCACGTCCCATCTCTGCCTAACCCAACTGAGTTTCAGGGCATTGATAATGTCGGCCGCTGCAAGCACCTCTGGATAGATAAGCGAGTCGATACCAAGTTTCTCGAAAAAAGGCTTAAGCTTCGGGGCGAGATATTCATAGTTATCTATTCTCGCAACAGTCTTCTTAGCCCCGATACCATGGGCGATGATACATGCATTCATATTCCGGCTCTCGTCGGGAGTGACGCCCACAAAAAGGTCGGCATTCTTCACTCCCGCCGCCTCAAGGTCCTTGATACTCGTGGGCGAGCCCTGCATGGTCATTATGTCATAGTCGCTGTCGAGCCCTTCAAGCCTACTGCCGTCATCGTCCATCAGCGTACAGTCCTGATGTTCCTTCGACAGCAGTTTGGCTAAATGCTTGCCAACGGCACCGGCTCCTCCTATAACAATTTTCATATTTCTTACACCTTATTTATATATAGTATTGATGATAGATGCCTTGTCCATACCGATTATCTCACGAAGCTCGGCTATCGTTCCGTGCTCCACAAAATGGTCGGGCAGTCCCATGCGCTTCACTCTCGTGGTATAGCCATGGTCCTGTAGCCACTCCATCACTGCCGAACCGAATCCGCCGTTGCGTGCTCCGTCCTCCACGGTCACTATCTCCTTGTATTTCTTGCCTATCTCGTCGAGCAGTTTCTCGTCAAGCGGTTTCACGAATCTCATGTCGTAGTGGGCGGCAGTCTTTGTAGTGGCTCCGCTGCCTTCGGTTTCGGCGATAGCCTCAGCCACGTCATTGCCTATCGGTCCTAATGTCAGCACAGCCACATCGTCACCGTCCTTGAGTTTGCGTCCCGTTCCCGGTTCTACCTTCTCAAGTGGGCACTGCCATTCCTCCTTCACACCGCAACCGCGGGGATAGCGTATCACCCAAGGTCCCATGCCATCCAACTGGGCTGTGTACATCAGTCGGCGCAACTCCCACTCGTCCATAGGCGAACAGATAGTGAGGTTAGGCACCGGGCGTAGCGAAGCGATGTCGAATGCTCCGTGATGGGTAGGTCCATCCTCACCCACAAGTCCTGCTCTGTCTAAGCAGAACACCACATGCAGATTGAGTATTGCCACATCGTGTATGATATTGTCGTATGCCCTCTGAGCGAAAGCACTGTATATGTTGCAGAACGGCACAAGTCCCTCCTTTGCCATTCCTCCGGCGAAGGTGGCGGCATGTCCCTCGGCAATGCCCACATCGAATGTCCTTCCGGGCATTTCCTTCATCATGATATTGAGCGAGCAACCCGAGGGCATGGCTGGCGTGATACCCACAATCTTGGGATTCTGTTTGGCGAGTTCGAGCAGTGTACGCCCGAACACCACCTGATATTTCAGCGGTTGCCCAGGCTTGTGCTCAAGTATGCGCTCACCCGTATCGACATCAAACTTTCCCGGGGCGTGCCATATCTGCGGCGTCTTCTCGGCTGGGGCGTAACCCTTGCCCTTCACAGTGTGCAGATGCAGCAGTTTGGGACCTTTCATGTTCTTCAACTGGCGCAATATCCTCACCAATTCCTTCACGTTATGCCCATCAAATGGACCGAAGTATCTTATGTTCAGACCCTCGAAGATGTTCTGCTGATGACTTATCGCCGACTTCAAGGCATTGCTCAGTCGCATAAGCCCATTACGTCGGTCATCCTCAAGATACCCCTTGGAGTGCAGCCACTGGGATAACTTGAAACGCAAGGCATTATATGTCTCGTTGGTGTTGAGACCGAGCAGATACTGCTTCATACCGCCTACACTGCGGTCAATCGACATATTGTTGTCGTTGAGGATAATGAGCATGTCATTGGGATATTGCGATACATTGTTCAGACCCTCGAATGCCAATCCGCCACTCATAGCGCCATCGCCTATCACAGCCACCACATGGCGCTGGCGGTCGGCACTTCGGTCGGTGGCGTTCTTATTGGCCACAGCCATACCGAGGGCAGCGGATATCGAGTTGCTGGCATGTCCACACTCGTATGTGTCATATTCGCTCTCCTCCGGCGACGGAAATGGTCGGATACCATGAAGTTTGCGATTAGTGGAGAACTTGTCGCGTCTTCCTGTCAGAATCTTGTGTCCATAGGCCTGATGTCCCACATCCCATACAATTCTGTCCTCCGGCGTATCAAAGACGTAATGCAGTGCAACGGTCAGTTCCACCACACCCAAACTGGAGGCGAGGTGTCCGGGATTTACCGACACCTCCCTTACTATATCCTCTCTCAGTTGCCTGCACACTTCGGGAAGTTCATCCACAGACAGTTTTCTGAGATCGTCGGGATAGTTAATCTTGCCAAGAAGGCTCATATCGTTTGTTTCCAAAGTATCTATATTAATATTTCAATGCGCAAAGATACACATTTTATTTGGAATAATCGAATTTATTGGCAATTATTTGCAAAAAAATGTTTATTTCGTGATAATGGCAGCCCATCCGCCTCCCGAGGCAAGGTGAACACAGAGCTTATCGCCAGCCTTCACGTTCTGCTTCGTATGCCTATAGTCGGTGGCTTCTTTCTCTGCATTTATACCGTCGGCAAATACATCTGCCTCGTATGTTCCCTCACCGAGGAACGAGAGGTCGATGGTGAGGTCGCGTGCTGTCCAGTCGGTCATTGCCGCCACATACCATGTGTTGCCTTTGCGCCTTGCCACCACGGTGTATTCACCCATACGTCCGTCAATAGCCACAGTCTCGTCATACATCGTGGGTATGCGAGAGATGAAGTCGGTACATTCTTGTTCGCGCTCGTATTTCGTCGGACTGTCGGCGAGCATCTGTAGCGGAGCCTCAAAGGTGGCATACATAGCCATCTGGTGAACCCTTGTCCCCTGGCTCATTGGATGATCGTTATTTCCGAAGAAGTTGTCGCGTCGGGCATTATCCATTGCTCCTGGGGTATAGTCCATCGGTCCGGTCAACATTCTCAGGTATGGTATTGTCACGTCATATCGCGGTTGGTTGTGCAGCGGTCCGTCGCCCACTCTCGGTTCCCACTTTGAGTTCTCCAGTCCTTTCACGCCCTCGAAGTTGAGGATATTGGGATAAGCACGCTGTATGCCAGAGGGTTTGAGTCCATGATAGTCGAGCAGAAGATGATGTCGTGCGGCATTTTCGGCAATCTTATATGCAGATACTATCACCTCTTGGTCGTCGCGATCGAAGAAATCCACCTTGAATCCCTTTATGCCCATATCAGCATAGTGTTTCATCACCGCATCAGTAAGGGAGATATCTTTCTGAGGGTTACTGCCAATAAGGCTGCGCCAACTCGACCATAGGATGATGCCCACACCACGGCGCTGTCCGTAGGCAATGAGCTTTTCGAGGTCGATCTCCGGGTTCAGGTCATCAGTTAGCGACTCTCCTCCACTCCATCCTTCGTCGATTATGATGTATTCAAGGTTGTTCTTGGCAGCGAAGTCTATATAATATTTATATGTGGGCGTATTCATTCCCGACTTGAAATCCACTCCCGTGATATTGGTGTTGTTCCACCAGTCCCAAGCCACCTTTCCAGGCTTTATCCACGACGTATCGGCAATCCTGCACTCCGGAGCGAGTAACTGCGCCACGTCCGAATTCATTATCTCCCTGTCTTCCTTAGCCACCACCACGGCTCGCCATGGCAATGCCTGTCCCTTAGTGATTCGGGCGATATAGTCAGCTCTCTTCGTTGGCACGAGGTTGAGCTTTGCATATCCGCCTATCTCGCTCTCTATGGGATAAGGGGCAAACTGCGCCTTCAGCGAGTTGCCCTCGCCCTTCACAAGCATCATTCCGGGATAGTTCTCCACTCCGGCGTCCATCACCACGGCTCTGCCCACCGTCGGAACAGTGACGGCAAGAGGAGTGATGGCAAGCGAGTCTGCGAACATCTCCGTGAGGCACTGCTCGTCGTAGTATGACTCAAAGCTATAGCACCATCGCTCACCTCCACGATTGTCATTGACGTATGGCACAAATGCCTCGCAATCAGACGGGAATCGGAATTCGGCAGTCTCCTTATCTACCGTCTCTATCTTCTTCACTCCAGGCAGAATCCTGTAGGCGGCAAAACCGTCATACACCCTCACTTCCACCTTTGCTCCCGTCTTGAACGAGAGTGTCACCGTGTTGTATCTATCCCTTATCTTACTTCTTTTGGCATACAACACTTCAACGGTCTTATCCACGGCCTTCGCCTTCGATGCGCTTGCCTTTCCTTTAAGCAGTTCCTTTCCGCCAATCGTGATTCCCACAGCCGACGGCTCTGTCACGACCATTCCATTATAGTCGATACTCCAGGTCATACCGCCACCACATTCAGCAGTCACCTTCAGCTTTCCGTCAGGAGATGTCACTATTGTCTTGTTACTATTGTCTGCTGCCCATGCCGCATTAGCGGTCATCACAAGGGCAATTACGGTTTTTATTAGTTTCCTCATATTGATACAGTTATTATTTTCAGTTTTCGGTGCAAAGATAACATAAAAAAAACGAAAAACCACACTTTTTCCTCTGTTTATACTAATTTAACGCAACTAATATTAGTCAATTTGGTATTTAGATTGAAATTAATTGAAATCATTTATAGTATAATTTTGATAAATATACGGGATTTATAACAAAAACTATACAAATTACAAAAAAAAACTGATAATTTGTCGTGATTTTAAATAAAAATGTGTAACTTTGCGCCGATTATGATGTATAGTCATGACAACCTAAAGATTATATAAAAAATAATAATATTAGAGCAACATGGAAAAAAGACTTCTTCTCGGCGACGAGGCTATAGCCCTTGGAGCAATACACGCAGGACTAAGCGGCGTGTATGCCTATCCCGGCACTCCCTCTACCGAGATTACCGAATTTATTCAGAATGACCCGCTCGCCAAGGAGCGAGGCGTACATTCGCGATGGTGTACCAACGAAAAGACTGCCATGGAGGCGGCTCTCGGCATGTCGTATGCCGGCAAGCGTGCCTTGGTGTGCATGAAGCATGTGGGCATGAACGTATGTGCCGACGCATTTATCAACAGTGCCATAACGGGTGTGCAGGGAGGACTGGTGGTGCTTGCCGCCGACGACCCGTCGATGCACTCCAGTCAGAACGAGCAGGACTCGCGCTTCTACGGCAAATTCGCACTGCTGCCCATCTTCGAGCCGTCCAACCAGCAGGAGGCCTACGACATGATGGCTGCCGCCTTTGATTACTCGGAGAGAATAAAGGAACCGGTGCTGCTGCGAGTTGTGACACGATTGGCACATTCGCGCGCCGGAGTGGTGGTGCGCGATGCCCGCGAGGAAAACGAAATCAATATCTCCACCGACGCATGGGTGCTGCTGCCTGGAATAGCCCGCAAGAAATACGACGCGCTCATCGACAAGCAGGACGAGATGGTGATGGCAAGCAACATGTCGATGTTCAACCGCAGTGAATATTCCGACGAGGGCAAGAAGGAGGAGAAGACAGGTATCGTGGCATGCGGTATCGGATATAACTATGTGAAGGAAGCCTTAGAGCAATTGCCTGAGGAGAAGCGCGCCTTATTTAATATAGAAAAGGTGTCGCAGTATCCTCTGCCGCAGCAGCGCATAGAGATGCTTGCCAAGGAAAGCGGCCGACTGCTCATCGTGGAGGACGGACAACCCGTAGTGGAGGAAGGCGTGAAGGCTATGCTCGGCACGGGATATACCGTATGCGGCCGACTGACTGGCGCACTGCCCCGCACAGGTGAGCTTACGCCCGACTCGGTGGCTGCCGCCCTCGGTGTGGAGGCTCCAGCCATTCTGCCGCAGGCAAAAAACCTCGCCGCACGCCCACCGCAGCTATGCCAGGGATGCGGACACCGCGACGTATATGCCGCCCTCAACAAGGTGGCTGAGGAATATCCCGACCACCGCATCTTCGGCGACATCGGTTGCTACACACTCGGTGCACTGCCTCCGTTCAAGGCTCTGTCGAGTTGCGTGGATATGGGTGCCTCGATCACTATGGCCAAGGGGGCCGCCGACGCAGGACTGTTCCCCGCGATTGCCGTCATCGGCGACTCAACCTTCACCCACTCGGGAATGACTGGATTGTTGGACGCCGTCAACGACAAGTCGAACATCACGGTGATTATCTCCGACAACCTCACCACCGGTATGACAGGTGGTCAGGATTCGGCAGGAACTAACAAGTTTGAGGCAATATGTATCGGACTAGGCGTTGAGCCGGAGCATGTGCGCGTGGTAGTGCCTCTGCCCAAGAACATGGAGGAGATAACACGCACCATCCGCGAAGAGATTGAATACAACGGAGTGTCAGTAATCATCCCTCGCCGCGAGTGCATACAGACGGCGGCAAGACATGCAAGGGAGAAGGCTAAACAGAACAAGAAATGAAAAAAGACATTATACTTTGCGGTGTGGGAGGACAAGGCATCCTCTCCATCGCCACAATCATAGGCGAGGCAGCCACCAAGGCCAACATCAACCTCAAGCAGGCTGAGGTGCACGGAATGAGTCAACGAGGCGGCGACGTGCAGTCGAACCTGCGCCTGTCAACCGACAATATCTACAGCGACCTCATCCCTCAGGGTGGTGCCGACGTTATCATCTCCATGGAACCGATGGAGGCTCTGCGCTATCTGCCTTATTTGGCAAAGGACGGAGTGATAGTGACAAGCAACAAGCCATTCGTGAACATTCCCAACTATCCCGAGGAGCAGGCTCTCTTTGATGAGCTTAATGCACTGCCCAACAAGGTGGTGATGCTCGACATCGAGGCAGTGGCAAAGGATGCAGGTTCGGCCCGCTCTGCCAACGTGGTGCTGCTCGGAATGGCTGCAAAATACATTGAGATCCTGTCCTCTGAGGCACTTCGTGAAGCAGTCGCCACTATCTTCGCACGCAAGGGCGAAGCTGTGGTGGAGGCCAACCTCAAGGCGTTTGACATGGGAGCGAGGTGATCTATGTACAGAAAAGAATTACCCGACTGGAAATCGGAATACCTCGACCCTCAGCTTGAGACGATGTCGAGGGAGGAAATAGAGAAACTGCAGGTGGAGCGCCTCAAGGCCACCATCAAGCAGTGCATGAACAATCCCGTGTATCGCGAACGACTGGAAAAGGCGGGAGTGACACCCGAGAGCATCACATCTGTGAATGACATACGACGCATACCGTTTACCACCAAGCAGGACCTGCGCGACAACTATCCCTTCGGTCTTGCTTCGGCACCTCTGACTGAATGCGTGCGTCTGCACTCATCATCCGGCACAACCGGCAACCCCACCGTCATCCTGCATACGCAGAAAGACCTCGACGAATGGGCAAATCAGGTGGGGCGCAACCTGTGGATGGTGGGACTGCGCCCCGACGACGTGTTCCAGAACTCATCTGGCTATGGTATGTTCACAGGCGGACTTGGATTCCAATATGGAGCCGAGCGCATCGGTATGCTCACCATTCCTGCCGCCGCAGGCAACTCACTCCGTCAGATTAAGTTTATGACCGACTTCGGCACTACTGCAGTGCATGCCGTACCGTCATACGTCACCCGTCTGCACGAGGTGATGGTGGAACAGGGCATCGACCCGCGCAAGGACACAAAACTGAGGGTACTTGCCATCGGTGCCGAACCTCACTCCGAGGAGCAGCGCAAGCGCATCGAGGATATGATGGGAGTGAAGGCATACAACTCATTCGGTATGTCGGAGATGTGCGGTCCCGGTGTGGGATTCGAGTGTAAGGAGCAAAACGGACTCCACTTCTGGGAGGACTACTACATCGTGGAAATCGTTGACCCCGAGACACTTGAACCAGTGCCCGACGGCGAGATAGGCGAGTTGGTGCTCACCACCCTATGCCGCGAGGCAATGCCTCTGTTGCGCTATCGCACGCGCGACTTGACAAGGGTGTTGGGACGCACATGTCCATGCGGACGTAATCATGTGCGCCTCGACCGCATGCGCGGACGCTCCGACGACATGATGGTGCTGCGCGGAGTGAACATCTTCCCGATACAGATTGAGAAGATACTGATGCAGTTCAAGGAACTCGCCAACAACTATCTCATCACCCTCACCACCGACGAGAACAACGACAACATGACGGTGGAGGTGGAACTCGAACAGCTCTTCACTGATGACTATCAGCGACTCACAGCCCTGCAGAAGTCTATCACCCGAGCACTCAAGGACGAGATTCTCCTCACTCCTATCGTTAAGCTCGTGCCCAAGGGCTCACTGCCTGTGAGCGATGGCAAGGCTGTGAGAGTTGTCGATAAGAGAACGGTGTATAAGTAATGAGGAATTGTTGCGCAAACCGAATGCAGAGCCAAGCTCGCTTGAGCTATGCTGAGGTGAAGCCAGCAATCGACGAAGTCAATTAGGTATTATTTGGCACGGATTGACACAGCTTTTTTATAAAAAGACACGGCTTGGGCTCCGCATAATAATTGGCTTATTATGTATTATGCTATACTAAAGTATAGACACGGCTCATTAGCTATAGAACAAACTAAGCCGTGAACTTGCGAAGCAAGCCGTAAACACGAAGTGCCGTGTCCAAGATATCAATGCGCAGCCAAAGCCGTGTCTTTAAAAAAGCCGTGGATTTCCGTGCCAAAAAAAAAATTAGGAATTAGGAATTATGACAATAAAGCAATTATCAATATTTGTAGAGAACAGGAGCGGAGCACTGCTCGGGATTCTCGAGATGCTGAGAGACAACGGCATCAACATCGTAGTGAGCACATTGGGCGACACCGACGGATTCGGTATATACCGCCTGATATGCAGCGATACAGAGAAGGCATTCAAGATGCTTCGCGACAAGAACATCTCTGCCACAATATCCAATGTGTATGCCATCCGACTATCCGACAACAAACCGGGAGCGGCGGCTGACGTGGTGGCCAAGATTACCAAGTCGGGCGTGGGCATCAAGTATATGTACTCGTTCATGTTCGGCGGACACGGCATCGTGGTGTTCCGTGCCGACAACAACGACAAGGCAGAGGAAGTGATAATGCTCGAAAAGATGGATTATATCTCAGAGAAAGACCTTCAGGACGTGTAAAAAGCGTCCTGAACAACGAATTTTTTACCCAAACACCTTATAATGAAAAAACTTATCACAACAATCGCCGCTCTCCTGATAGCTATGGGAGGAATGGCGGAAACAACAGAGACACAAGATGTCAATGAGGGAAAGGACCTGAACTACTGGGCCAAGGAACTGGCCTCGCGAGTGAAGGTGCGCGGTTATGCACAGGCTGGATATACCGCCACTCTGCCCGAGGAGGGCGAGAAGCGGAACACCTTCGACATGAAGCGTGTCGTACTGATGGTGGGCGCTGAGATTACGCCCGAGTTCTATGCATTCTTCATGCATGAGTTCAAACTCAAGGACATGCAGGAGTATTATCTCGAATATCGTCCGTCGAAGGCTTTCAAACTGCGCTTCGGACAGTCGAAGATTGAATACACGATGGAGAACCCGATGTCGCCCTGCGTGCTTGAGAGCATCGGTCCGATGGCCCAGGGCGTGTTCTGGCTCTGCGGATATGACCCGCTCATCGGCAATCCCGCCGGACGCGACATGGGACTCATGATGTATGGCGACCTCTTCAACGACAAGTTGGGATATGTGCTGGAGGTGGTGAACGGAGGACAGACAAATGCCGCCGACCGCGATAACCGCAAGAACGTGATTGGAAAACTGGAATACAAGCCCGTGCCCAACTTCCGTCTATCCGTGTCGGGACAATTGGGTTATGGCACTGCCGTGGCTGACTCCAAATACAACCCTACGGTGAAGGAGGGCGAGATTTATCGCCAAAACCGCTATGCCGCAGGTGCGGAGTGGAAGTCGAAGGCTACAGGCAATGACTTCTACAAGAACCGCTGTGCCATGGTGCGCACTGAGGTGCTCGGCGGCAAGGACGGCGACTGCAAGAGCTTTGGTGCCTATGTGTCATCCTCCATCCCACTCTACAAGGGTCTCGACCTCGTGTGGATGGCTGACTACATGAACTACAACACCGACTTGGGATTGAAAAAGACCAATCTCATGGCTGGTCTGCAATACTGGATATTCAAGAAATGCCGCCTCCAGGCGCAATACACATATAGCATGCGTAGCGACGCGATGAAGGCGCTCGAAGGCTCCAACCAGAGCGTTATACAGACGCAGATACAGGTGGCGTTTTGAAGAATTAAAAAAATACAAAACTATGTTCATAAAGATATTATTGACAATAATCTTCCTCTGCATTACTGTGGCAGTGGGAGTATATTCAAGAAAGCAGGCTAAGTCTGTTGACGGTTTTGTTCTCGGTGGCCGTTCTGTCGGTCCGTGGCTCACGGCATTTGCCTACGGCACATCTTATTTCTCGGCAGTGGTGTTCGTTGGCTACGCCGGACAGTTTGGATGGAAATACGGTTTGTCGGCATCATGGATTGGTGTGGGCAACGCCATTATCGGTTCTCTATTGGCATGGTTGGTGCTCGGAAGGCGCACCAAACTCATGACCCAGCACATACAGAGCCGCACCATGCCCGACTTCTTCGGCACGCGCTATGACGACGAGTGGCTCCGCGTGGTGGCTTCCATCATCGCCTTCGTGTTCCTTATTCCATATACCGCAGGTGTGTATATGGGAATATCCAAACTCTTCGAGATGGGGTTCGGCATACCCTACGAGTATTGCGCCATCATCATGGCATTGCTCACTGCCGTGTATGTCATCCTCGGAGGATATAAGGCCACGGCTATCAACGATTTCATCCAGGGCATCATCATGCTCTTCGGTATCACCACCGTGATTGCCGTGGTGCTCAACAGTCAGGGCGGACTCATGGAGGCCATCAACAAGATGGGCGAGGCTATGCCCACGGCCCACGACTTGGAGGACAAGTCGGGACTGTTTGCCAACTTCCAGGCTGGCGACTTCGCCTCGTGGTTTGGTCCTGCTCCGCTCAGTTTGTTGGGCGTCGTCGTACTGACTTCTCTCGGCACATGGGGTCTGCCTCAGATGGTGGGTAAGTTCTACTCCATCACCGACGAGACGGCCATCCGCCGCGGCACCATCATCTCCACCATCTTCGCCCTCGTGGTATCGGGTGGATGCTATTTCCTCGGCAGTTTCGGTCGCCTGTTCCCCGAACCGGCGTTCAGCGTCGCCAAACACAAGTATGCCTACGACAGTATCGTGCCCTCGATGCTCGAGACACTGCCCGACGTACTCATAGCCCTTGTGGTGCTGCTCGTGCTCTCTGCCTCGATGTCAACATTGGCATCGCTCGTGCTCACCTCTTCATCCACAATGACCCTCGACCTTATCTATCGCGACAAGAAGTCGGCTGACGGTGAGGTTGAAGGCGGCGAGATTGACGATGTTGTGGCTGAGAAGATTGAGCGTCGCAAGGTGGTTGTGATGCGAGTGCTGATAGTGTTCTTCATCGTTCTCTCGCTGATGATTGCACTCAATCCTCCGCAGTTCATAGCCCAACTGATGGGTATCTCGTGGGGTGCCCTCGCCGGAGCCTTCCTCGCTCCTTTCATGCTCGGTCTCTACTGGAAGGGTGTCACCCGTCTTGCCGTATGGGCATGCTTCGTATGGGGCGTGGGACTGACTGTAGTAAATATGATGCTCGGCAATGCACTGATGAACCCTATCGACTGCGGTGCCGTGGCAATGGTGGGCGGATTCGTGGTGGTCGGCCTCGTGAGCCTCATCACACCGAAGATGAAGCGCGAAAGCGTGGAAAACATTTTTAAGTGCTACAAATGAGAATTAAGAATTAAGAATTAAGAATTAAGAATTATGAAAAATAGTCTTGGGCTATGAATGATATAAAAGACTTTCTGAATGAGGGCGACCGCTTTGCGGCTACCAACGGGATGCAGCTCACTGAGGTGCGTGAGGGATATGCACGGGCGGAGATGACCGTGGAGGCACGCCATCTGAATGCCGCGGGAGTATGCCAGGGCGGAGCCTACTTCACCCTTGCCGACCTTGCCTTTGCGGCAGTCACCAACTACCAGGGCATCATCACACTCGGCATACAGAACTCTATCACCTTCCTGCAATCAGCTCACGAGGGCGACACCCTCATAGCCGAGGCGGAAGTGACATTCAATCACCATCGCTTGCCCTTCTGCGAGATGCGCGTCACCAACCAACGTGGCGAACTTATCTGCATAGTAACAGGGTCGGCGTATAGGACCAAGAAAGAATTAGGAATTAGGAATTAGGAATTAAGAATTAATAATTAAGAATTAAGAATTAAGAATTAATAATTAATAATTAAAACTATGCTTTCTTTCTCCTCCCCTCGGGGAGGCAGGGAGGGGGCTAAATTACCACTATGATTCTAAACAGAGCAATGGAATGTATGGACCGCGAGTCCATGAGAAAGCTTCAGACCGAGCGTCTGATTGCTACAGTAAAGAGATGTTATGAGAAGGTGCCCTTCTATCGCCGCAAGATGGACAAGATGGGTATCAAACCCGAGGACATCAAGTCGATCGACGATATTCATCGTCTGCCCTTCACCACCAAGCACGACCTAAGGGACGAATATCCCTTCGGACTCCAGGCTGTGCCGCAGAGCGAGGTGGTGCGTATCCACGCATCATCAGGAACTACAGGCAAACCCGTTGTAGGCACATACACCAAGAACGACCTCGCCATGTGGGCTGAGGGTGCCGCTCGTGTGATGGCTGCCGGAGGCGTGAGCAAGGGCGACATCGTGCAGGTGAGCTACGGCTATGGATTGTTCACCGGCGGTCTTGGTGCGCACGACGCTGCCGGACTCCTTGGTGCTGTGCAGTTGCCTACATCTGCCGGTAACTCCGAGAAGCAGATTATGCTTATGAAGGACTTCGGTTCTACGGTTCTTTGCTGTACTCCCTCGTATGCACTCCACCTCGCCGAGGTTATCGAGAAGAGCGAGACGGTGAAGAAGGAGGACCTGCTGCTGAAGGTGGGATTCTTCGGAGCTGAACCTTGGACAGAGGGTATGCGCAAGGAACTGGAGGAGCGACTTGGCATCAAGGCCATCGACATCTACGGACTCACCGAGATGTGCGGTCCCGGCGTGGGTGGCGAGTGCGAATTCCAGAACGGCACTCACCTCTGGGAGGATATGTTCTTCCCCGAAATCATCAATCCCGACACTCTCGAACCAGTAGAGCCGGGTGAGTTTGGCGAACTCGTCTTCACATCCCTCTGCAAGGAGGCTATGCCTATCCTCCGCTACCGCACACGCGACCTCACACGCCTCATCTACGACAAGTGTGAGTGCGGACGTACGGCTGTGCGCATGGACCGCATCCTCGGTCGCTCTGACGACATGATGATTATCCGTGGAGTGAACGTGTTCCCGAGTCAGATAGAGACCTGCCTCACCGAGTTCCCCGCATTCACTCCGCAGTATTTCATCACCGTAGATCGCAAGAACAACGAGGATACCTTCGACCTCGACGTCGAACTGCGTAGCGAGTATTTCTCGCCCAACCCATCCAAGCAGATGCCGTATATCAAACCGCTCTACGACCGCATCGTGTCTATGGTGGGCATCAAGCCGAACATCCACATCAAGGAACCAGGAGCCATCCAGCGTTCTATCGGTAAGGCTAAGCACGTGAACGATAAGAGACAGTTTAAATGAAGAACATATTGAATTAAAAATTAAGAATTAAAAATTAAGAGAATATGTTATGGCATTGATGATGCTCAGTAGCTATCTTTCTTAATTCTTAATTCTTAATTCTTAACAAAAAAAAATATGACTACACCATTAAATTATGATATAGTGACCGAGGCCATCGAACAGATGGGCCTCGGCGACTTCTCTGAAGCTACGATACGCGATATACAAAGCCTGTCGCGCATATTGGAGGAGAAGACCGGCGAGACCGTTATCCACCTCGAAATGGGTGTGCCAGGTCTGAAACCTTCAGACATCGCCATGAAGGCCGAGCAGGAGGCACTTGCCAACGGATGCGCCACCATCTATCCTCCCAACGGCGGTATTCCGCGCATCAAGAAGGCGGCATCCGAATTCGTCAAGGCATTCATCGGTGTGGATATCGACCCTCTGTGCTGCATCCCCACAACGGGATCAATGCAGGGCACATTTGCCGCATTCACCATCTGGCACCATGCCTTCACCGCCAACGAGAAGGGCGAGCCCACGGTGCTATTCATCAATCCCGGATTCCCCGTGCAAACCACCCAATGTGAGGTCATCGGCATACGCCACATCGGTCTCGACGTTCACAGTTATCGTGGTGATGCTCTCATCTCCAAGATTGAGGAAATCGTACAGCAGGAGAATATCTGCGGCATTGTGTATAGCAATCCCAACAACCCGTCGTGGGTGTGCTTCAACGAGCACGAACTGGAAGGCATAGGCCGACTTGCCACCCAGTATGACTTCATCGTACTGGAAGACCTCGCTTATTTTGCCATGGATTTCCGTCGCGACCTCTCCCACCCCTACCAAGAGCCTTATCAGGCCACTGTGGCACGTTATACCGACAACTATATGCTCTCGGTGTCAGGCTCGAAGGCATTCTCTTATGCCGGTCAGCGCATCGGAGTGAGTTGCATAAGCAACAAGCTCTACCACCGTGTCTTTGCCCCATTGCAGGAGAACTTCGGTGTGGGCGAATTTGGCAATTTCTTTGCCAACCGCTTGATGTACACCTTCTCCAGCGGCACCACCCACAGTGTGCAGCACGCCATGGCAGCCCTGATGGAGGCGGCATGCAGCGGAGCCTACAACTTCCTCGACGATGTGAAGGAATACGGCAGGAGGGCGAAGTATATGAAGGACGTGCTCCTCGCCAACGGATTCTATCTCGTGTATGACAACGACATGGGCGCTCCCCTCGCCGACGGATTCTACTTCACCGTGCAATATCCCGGCATGAACGACCTCGAGCTCACCCGTGCCCTGATGTACTACGGCATAGCCGTCTATCCGCTCGATACGATGGGCAGCACCCAACAAGGAGTGCGTATCTGCACCTCCTTCTTCTCCGACAATCTCCGCGACATGTTCCGCGAGCGCATCGAGATATTCCATCGCAATGAGAGGTAAGCGTCTCCACGAAGGCGTATTGCATATATCAAAAAAACCGCTAAGAGGTTACTTAGCGGTTTTTATACTACAATAGAAACTCCACGCACTTAGCCAACTGCGGCAGCAGTCTCGATGTGTCGCATCCCGGCACTCGTCTGCCTTCACTGTCTTCGAGGGGCTTAAGTGTGTCGGTCATGGCGTTGAGGATGTCCCACTTGGTGCACATGCCCGCTCCGCCCTTTCCGAAGTGCTTTATCAATACTCGCTCCATACAGTGATTGATTTGGGATTGCGTGAGTGGCGGCACTTCGCCCGTGCGCAGGGTCTTCTCGGTTGTGTCTGCCTCTATGCGCAGTTGCATCAATCCGCCGAATATTTGCTGCATGTCTTGGCGATATAGCAGTTGCTCGTCGAGCATTTGTATGATGTCAGCCCATTGCTTCTGCATCACTCCATTCGACACATCCGTAATCCAACCCTCCACAGTGGGTCGCCACCAGTCAGCACCTGCCAACTCCTTCTTGTCCATGTCGAGGCGGCAATATCCATAGTTGGCAATGAGCTGCTGGGAACTGAGGATCGTCTGATTTCGGCAGATGTGGATATTCGGGCCGATGCCTATCTGTATGCCGTGCTGCGAATAGCTGATGGCGATGGCGGGACATGCTGTTTCGACAAATGACTTTGGCAACTTGTGAATACCGCCCGCTGCCAATCGTATCACTGCAAACACCCTTCTCAGCAGATGCGCCCTTATACTTCGCTCCCCCTCTTTGTCTTCAACCTCGGGCAGCAGCGCCACGCCCGGACGCTTGCCGTCGAGATTGTTCACGGCGAACATGTCGCCCATCTCCACCTCCAAACCAGCCTCGCGAGCCATGTCGGAGATACCGTTGATGAGATCCGAATGATAGATGCCGCCAAGCGGACGTCCATACACGTCGTTCTCCTTGTACGTCGCCTCAAGTTCGGCGAGCGTAATTGTCTGCACCTTCTCTTTTGAGAAATCCAGCGTCTTTCTTGCTTCTGTTGTTTCCATAGTCGTACTTTATTAGTTTTTTGTAATTTTGTACTTTGTATTTTGTATTTTGTCATACAACATTCCTCAGTTTCCTCCAAGTGTTCTTTGCCACCTTCTCTATCGTCTTGTTGGATACTAGCATCGATATGATGGTCTGAGCCGACTTGCGACTGGAGTAGAGCTTTTCTATTTCATCTATTGTGAATGTCTGTGGCAGTGACATATATTTCTCGGCGAATCCCGACTGTCTTGTCCTCGGTTTGTTCACCTCAGCCACATTATCCCACATGTCGGTGAGTCTGTTGCCCCACACCCTTATCGAGATATACATCAGCCAGTCGCCTATGAGACGTGCAAACTGCTTGTCCTCTTCGGTCACTTCGAGTTTGCCAGTCTTCTTAAACTCCTCATACTGCATGCACACCATCCTCGGTAGCGTATATCTCACCATATAAAGAGGTATGCGCTTGCGGAAATAATCTCTCACCTTGTCACCGTCGATTCTCACGAGTTCGGTCTGTTCTCTGCACCATTCCCATGCGCAGCGCACCAGGGGTTCACACTCTATTCTCCCCGACAGTCCTTCCAATTCCTGACACATCTCCACAATCCCCATATCCTCGGGAGCCATGTTGATGTCGTCGAAGAGCACGGGTTTATCGCCCTTATAGTCGATGATGTCTCCCTCCGTGGGCGGCATCCACCACAGTGCGAGTCGTGTGATGAATCCGTCGTCGAGGTCTTGACCGCGCAGTTTTTTGTTGACGCTCGACATGGTTGACGACACGCACTGGTTCCAGTTGATTTGCAGCAGTCCGTTGGCAGAGCCCGAATTGGCGAAATCCACACCAGCATACTCGTTCTGGAACGATTTCAGTTCCAAGTCCTGCTTGCCTGCCCACGAACCCGTCTGCGCCCTCAGGGCAGTGGCGAGTTCCGACTCGGTGGTGAACAGGTGCATGTGCAGACAGTTAGGGTCGTCCTCATTGATGGCATCGCGAAGTCTACGATAGAGCACGTTGTTTGAGGTTGACGACGGTATATACCTTATAGGCATGTGGGGTCTTGGCTCCACCTCCGACGGTTTTGCACCCTTGGTCTGCGATATCATCTCCTTTTTTTCCTCATACTGTCGCTCAATCACTCTGTACGTCTCGTCCTTTTGCTTCATGTTATACATCAGCACCTTGTCGAGATCCACAAGGAACGACTTGCCGCATGCGGGCGGACCGATGACATACACGAGATACGACAGTCGGTAGAGTCTTGCGTCGTAGTGTTGGAAATAGCAGTTGGTGAGATATGTGCCTACCATTGCACCTGCCACCAGGACTGCGCCGAGTTTGATTTTGTCATCCATTTTGCCAATGGCGCGGGCGTATATGTCACGAGGGTTGTCTGGATGAAGGAGAGGCAACAGACGAGATGACCATAGGTCATAATCGATTGCATTGTCCTCGTCAATGATTTCTCTTGGTCCCCAGTAAGGCAGTTCGATGCCACAATTCTTACAAGCCATTCTGACTGATTGTGGGTATCCGCAGATACTCTTATAAGAGAGAGCTCCATCCACAATGCGCTCGAGTTCCTTGGGGTCGCGGGCATGGATTGTAGCTCCAGCCGCACTCGTACGTAGTAGCGCGAATAGTCTATTCCTTTCCATATCGCACGCATACCTGAGGTCTGTAGCCATTTTGAGAACAAATCCATGACGCTGTCCATCAGGGGGAACTCCCTCATGCCAGTCTTGTCGAGCAAATAGTTTCGTGTACGCCTCCAGCAGTTGAAGAAGTCCTCCTTTGACTCCGCAGAAGGAGATTTCGGAAAGGTCGGGCAGTCCCCCTCCGTCTGTTGCGGAGGGCATAGGAGTAGCAGGCGACTCGCCTGCGGCTGTTGCGGATGTCTTTGGGAGCGCAGGCGTCCCGCCTGAGTCCTGTGCGCAGCCTCTATACCTCCCTCCAAATTGTCTGTCATAATCTTCATTGTTATATTCAAAAATTTCAGAGTTAATAAACAGTATGTCCTCCTTCGAAGGACAATAACTAATTCTCGCGGCATCACGGCAGACCTTGTCATATTCGATGCCAAGTTCCTCACACAGCCATGCTTGGTTTTGTGCGATGTCGCCTATCGTGGCGTCAGCCTTGAGCACGTATTTCAGTCCGTGTCCCGAGGCGGTAATGAAGGCAAGCATAAGTCGGTCGCTTATACCTATCTGCTTCATCACGTCCATATTCTTTTGGTGGAGCAGATCCGGACTCGCCACATGGTCGATATCCACGATGAAGAGTCCGTTGAGCCTGGCATTCTTATTGTTGCGCCATCTCTTCTGTGTAGGATCAGAGGGCGATTCACCCTCTGTATTAGCATCAAACGTCGCCTGAAACATAATGCAAGGCAGCGTTCTCTTGGCCTTAGCCTTCTCCGCCTCCAGTTGCTTTCGCATCTCGTCGGCATCGTCGCCCAACTGCCTTATCGCTGCCTCGCACTCCCTTGCCTTGGCGATAGCCCGCCTCACCTTGTCGGATGTCACGAGCTTCTCAAATTCCTCCGCCGTGCACTCCTGGCACGGCAGAGTAAAATTATAACTGTAGTCAAACATAACTCACTATTTAAAGTTGTTCTTTTCCATCATCAGCGTGTTGCTGATTTTGGTGTAGTATCCTCCGAGGTGCTTGGCAGGATTGCGCGCCTCGTCAAACGACATCACAATCTGCGTCGTCACCGTGCGCCCCTCCTCATCCATCACCATCTTCAGACCGCCACTGTTGGCAAGAATCCTTCCACCGGCAAGCGGCGGAATCACCGAGCCGTGCTCCACAGCCAACTTCTTGAAGTCGTCATACATGTCAGCCACAGGGTCGGTGGAGTCCTTGTTGGCCTTCAGTGTCATCACGAGCAGCGGCTTCTTCTTCGATGTCGTCTCGTAGATCTCCGACTTGCCTTCGGTCTTCACGTTCACCTTAGCCGGTTCACCCACCTTCGATGGCTTGTACGTAAATTCCCCCGTCTTCAGGTCATACTTACCATAACCTCTTGTTGAGGTCACTCTCTCCTGTGCAGGCGTCACCTTCTTGGTGACCTCTTCCTGCTCTTTCTTTGTCTTTGTTGTCATAGTATTTTACTTTATTAATTAATAACTCGACTTTATGAAGTAATTTTGAACCACAGAGATTAAGAGATAAAGAGTTATATACTATGTAAGAGATTTAATGCCTTTGGCATTTAGAGTTCGTAGAGGGCTGCGCATTATGTCAGCCGTATGGCATCTCTGCGTCCTCCGTCGCTTGCGACCTCCTCTTTATAACCATAAATCTCTTTTCCTCTTTATCTCTGTGGTTTAAATATAATCTTTATACAAGGTTTTTCCCTGTTACGTAAGTTTAGTAATTCCTATTTTCTTAAACACTCTTCTGTTTTTCTCTTTATCACGCTTGCAACTGACGTGCAGCCACACGCTCTTGCCGTTGCTTTCGAGCAGCATCTGGTCGAAGTCGCAATTATCCATTATCCACTCCGCCCATTCGCGCCCCTGCTTGGTGGATTCAATCCTCAGGTCGGCAGCCTCGCCCGTTAGATGTTGCGAGTTCTTCACTCCACCAACAAGGCGATTAACCTCCTTAGATCTGTATCCACTGTTCACAATAATCGGCTTGCCCACATGCTCTCTCAGCGGTTGCAGAACATCAAAGCAGAGATACCTCAAATTCTCCCTCACCCGATGTTCCTCGTCGCCAGCCTCAGGCCAGTTCCTTATCCCATGCCTCTCCGCCGTAGCCGATCTGCACAGCTCTTCCATCGTAAAATTCTTTGATAGATTCATAATTCAACCCTTTCTTTTTTAGGCACGGAAAACACGGATTAACACTGTTTTTTAGGCACGGAATCCCACGGCTTTTTCAAAAGACACGGCTTGGCTCCGCATTGATATTAATCACAAAGCAAATAAAGCCTTAATCTATCGCGCAGCCTCCGTGTCTTTTTTGAAAAAAAAGCCGTGTTAATCCGTGCCTAAAAATCCCTAATTCCTAAAAATCCGAGCCGAAGGCTCATAATCTGTGTCAATATGTGCTAATCTGTGGTCTATAAAAAACTCCGTGTCAATCCGTGTTAATCCGTGCCTAAAATAAATCACTCGTCCGTGCCTACAACCTCCTCCCAGTCGAGGGTAACCTCCATCCGTGCCCTGCCGCCAAACTGGTCTTCCTCGAATCCGTCGGCATATCCGTTGAACAGCGACGCAATGCGGTTCAGCTCCGTCGATACACAAACACCCTCGGGTGTCATCCCCGACACATACCTCACCTCAGCCCTCTCAATCACAATCGAGCGCTCGTTGTATCGAATGCCCTCGAGTGTCACCACAGGCCAAGCCTTCATCGCCGTCTTAGCCACGGCACAGAAGAAATTGCAGAACTCCTTCTCCGTCATCTTCAAGAAGATAACACCGCTCAGCAGCATCACCTCATACGGCATAGTCGCCGACAGCACCACTTTATTAAGCACCTGTTGATACTTAAACTCGAAGCC
>CALZYS010000028.1 GCA_945830345.1 uncultured Prevotella sp. | reverse complement strand
CTTCCTCACCGCTTACATATTCGTAGTCATTAATTCGGTAACTGTCGGCACGGTCGTGACTGAACGAGGTGTAGGAACCGAAGCCGTTGGAGAAGATGTCGAGGTTAACACTCTCCGTCAACTGTCCCTCACCGCTCACCCTCGTGTCTGATGTCACACTGACAAGTTCACTCGTAGGCTGTTCGGTGATGACATTGATGACTCCGGCAATGGCATCGCTACCATATAGCGAACTGGCTGCACCATCGAGCACCTCTATTCTTTTCACCCTCGCCATATTGATGCGCTGAAGGTCGGCATTATTGGAAATCTCTCCGCTCAGTTTCCTGCCGTTGATGAGCACAAGTATATACTTGCCTCCCAAACCGTTGAGCCTCAACTGCGAACCCATTGAGTTGGGTGCCATTGATATTTGCGGCATGGTGCGCGTCAAGGCATCGGCGAAGGTGGATATTCCCTGCTCGCTTATTTCCTTTGCCGTGATTAAGTGTACGGGGGTCACGGCAGTCCCCAAACGCTGATGATGCCCCGACCCAGTCACCACGACTGGGTTGAGGCTCATCGTCTTATAAACATTGGTCGTATCACTCTTCCGATGTATCTGCGCCGAGGCAGTCAACGGAAGAGCGATGGCCAATAGTGAAAAAAAGAGTTTCATTTATAATCTTTACTTATTCCGGATTTTTAGAGTGATAGTAATCCACTGTCTCGGCATTTCTTGTATGTGCCTTATATAGGGCACGCACGTTGGCAAACTCCAATAGTCCCTTCACTGTTCCATTGGTATCGGTATAGCTGTTGGTATCAATCGAATAGCCCATACGCTCAAAGAAACATTTCCAACTGGTGTCTTCCACCTCGCCCTCGTCGTTATACTCATATCCGTTGTCCCAAGCGTCGTCATCACCTGCCATGTCGTTGTGGGCATGGTCGCCGGCGATTGACATCAGGGGTGCGCAATACACATTTCCCGAGGTAAGACCGTTGGTCTGCATACGCTCATACACGTGTGTCTTGAAATTCTCCTTCATATCCACAGTTCCCACGTAGTAGTTGGGGTTGATGTCCTGCAGAGCCTCCTCCAACTGGGTATAGCGCACGTTTGCCTTGTACGTATCGTAGGTGTCGGGATTACCATGTCCCATCAGTAGCATGGCACCCTTCTGGGCATAGCTGCCGAAATTGGTGTCGAGCACCTTGGCAAGTGCATTCACGTCAGAGGGGTATTCAGCCAACAGGGGATAGCCGAGCTTGAGGGTCATGCTGGCGAGATAGTCATCATCGAGGTCGCCGTTGGAGTTATTGGAGAAATCCTTCATGGCATTGATGACACGGGTGTATTCCTCACCGGGGATTACCTGCATCGACTGCACAATTATCTCACTGTATTTCACGCGACCGAAGGCTTCGAGCCAGTATTTCGGCTCATAGAACGAGCGGGCAGCTGTATTCTCGGCTGCCATGGCACGGTTGATACAGATGGCTGAAGAGAAGGAGAGATACACGTCGTATCCGGGGAACTCCTTCTTGTATTCGCTCACAGTGAGGTCGAAGGCATCATAAGCCTGCTGCCATGTCGAACCGAATGCCACGAGCAGGATTGCCTTTGTGCTCTGCTTCTGCGCCTTCACCGTGGCGTCCACTTCCTGCTGATAACGCTCTGTGTTTGAGATGTTACCACCTTTGTTGTCATTGTCGTCACTACATGCCGTGAATGATATGCTCATCATTGCGGCTGCAATCATCATTGCAAAAAACTTAATCTTCTTCATTGTCGTTGAATTTTTTGTTCTTATTAATTATATTGTTAATCTTCTTTCCTTGTGAAAATCTCACGGTCAACGAGACGAACAGTGTTGTGCCCGACGTGTTTGTGCCGAGGTGAAGTCCGTGGGGCGTACGGTCAACATAATTGAAGATGTTGTCGATGCCTGCCTCTATGCGGTATGCCATTCCTCGCTTCTTACCAAGGTCGTGGGTTGTGGTCAGTCGCCATGTCTGATAGCCCTTGCCGTCGCCGTTTGTCTGGTAGTATCTTTTTGTTGAAAATTTACCATAGATACCGATGCCAAGATTATATGTAGGTGAGAACTTGTGATTCCATGTGGCGAAGACATTGCCCTTATGGTGTGCCATTCCGTCGATGGTCACGTTCACCATCTTGTCGTGGGTGGTGTCGAAGAGATTAGCGTCGGTGTCAAGATAAATGTATCCCGCTCCCAACGAGAGGTTGTCGGTGGTGTATCTCAATGTAACGTCGGCTCCAAAGGTCTTCGCATCGTCCATATTCATATATCGGCGCACCTTACTGAGCATCTCGCCATATTGCTCGCGATATACGTCGGGAGCTTCCGAATTCGGAATGGTGACGAGGGTTATCATGTCGCCCAACTTGTTGTAATATCCTGTTGCCGAGATATTCCAGTGTCCGATGGTATATTCCGCATTTAGCGAGAAGTAATTGGATGTCTGCGGTTTCAGGTTGGGATTACCGAGAAAGAGTATCATGCCGTTCATGTCGCGGGCATATTGGTAGTTCAGTTCCTTCAACGTGGGAGTCTTGAAGCCTTGGCTCCACGATGCCCTTATTCGCAAGTCACCGGCTTTCAGCATTGCCGAGAGCTTTGGAGTCAGTCGCCAACCGAAACTCTCGTTGCGGTTGAGGCGCAGTCCTGCCGTTATGTGCAACAGTTTTATGAGTTGCAACTCGTCCTGCAGGTATATTGCCTCGGTATTGTCGCTTGCCGTCTTTCCCTTGATGCTTGCCGGTGCTTCAAGATAGTCGTATCTCGCCTCAAGTCCGGCACTGAGCTTGTTGGTGTTGGTGAGCGCGAACACTCCCTTCATGGTGAGCATCGTGCGCTCCTGATTGCTCATCAGCAGTTTCTGACCTGCGAAATATGGATAGTCAAGAACAAAATTGCCCTTTTCGTCGAATCCCTCGGCAAGGGTTGTTGTGGTGAAGGCATGATAATAGGCATGCTTGTTCCAACTGAAATCTGCGGTCACAAGGTCGCCCCTGCCCGTTGTCCACTTCATGCCTGCCGTTGCCGATGCATTCTTATATTTCAAGTCGTAGTTATACACATCGTATTTGGGATATTTACCGCTTTCGCGGTATATGCCTTTCTGATACCATGAGCCTTCGGCATACAGCTCCATAGCCTTCGTGGGATTCCACGCGAGTCGCTCGGCTATCTGCCAGTTGGTGAATTCATTGGCTGTCTTGCTCTTGGAGTCAGTGACTGATGCCGCTGACGACGGGGTGTATTCCGTAGCGGTGTTTTGCCAACCGTCGTTGTGCTGCAACTGGAAGTTGGTGTATGAACTTATCTTGCCCCATCTCAGTGCCACGCCATTATGCTGGCGCACGTCGTTGTGGGTGCCGTATCTGGTCTTGTTCTCCACCATCAGTCCTTCATCATGCTTTCTCGTGATGATGTTAATAACTCCCGCAATGGCGTCACTGCCATAGAGTGCCGACGAGGCCCCCTTCACAATCTCTATGCGCTCGATATTATTGGGGTCGATAAGTCCGAGGTCGTTCTGTCCTCCCACGTCGCCATGCAGCCGCTTGCCGTCAATCAGGATAAGGATATACGAATTGCCCAGTCCGTTCATCTGCATCTGCGAACCCATGTCCCCCTGCTCGAAGTCAAACGACGACGACAGTTGCGACAGGATATCCTCGATGGAACGTCCTGCAAAATTCTTCAATGCCTGACGGCTGATAACCTCCGTCTGTACGGGCGCATCTTTCAGTAGGTGCTGCGTACCAGTACCTGTCACCACTACCTCCTGCAATTTCTCTTTGCTCTCGATAGTATGTTGCGCCAAAGCAAGCGGGCACGAACCGGCAAGAGCCAGTAAGCCCACAACAACTCTGTTATTCATACCAATAAAAATAAAAAACTGTTGATTTCGCCTACCCTTATTCCTGAGGGCGCGATGCCAAATCTTGGCGTATGCCGAGGTTATAGCATTTGAGGCAGGTCTTCTGGCTCTCCCCGGTCTGTCATACCTTCCCGCACCGTTGGTGCAGTGGCGTTATACTGACAGGCCTTTTCTTCGGGGGATTACAGCTGCAGGAACAGCTCCGGTTTTTCACTCGGATTCCCTTACGTCGGACGGCATCTGCCGCCGATTGCCTTCATTTTTCGGGTGCAAAGGTAGCACTTTATTCTGAAACTACCAAATAAATTGGATGTTTTTTATCTCCTACTATACAAATAGGGGTTGATTCTCCCGACTTCCCCAATACAAATGGGTGTAACTTGCCATAACATTGCCTTGCCTTATTACAGGCGAGTCAACCACATTGCCGCGGGCATCATAAACAACAGCAGCCGATTGCGGCTTCGGCTCTAAAAACTGAGTATAATGGAATTCATGTCCGCGCCATTCCTTGCCGTCAATCACAACACGGCGATAGCCCAACGACAGTTTGCGGTCAGCCTTTCTCGCAGTAATCTTATAAGGAAGCACACCGCACATCTCCACCTCACCATCATCAGACAGAATACTCTCGCAGAGATACATCATACCACCACATTCAGCGATAATACGTCCTCCTCTCTCTGCATATTCACGTATAGACGTCCTGCATCTCTCTGCCCTATACAATGCGTCGAGATGTTTCTCGGGATACCCTCCAGGAAGATAAAGCAAATCCGTATCTAAAGGAATCTCCCTATCCTCCTCCGTATCAAAAAACTCCACAGCTCCCCGACTCCTTAACATATCAATATGCTCCTGATAAACAAAAGAGAAAGCCTCCCCATTCCGCGCAACAAGAATCCTCTCCCCCAAAAAACCTACATCACCTACATCACCTACAAAACCTACATCCCCTCCCCTCAAAACAATCCCCCTCCAATCAACGCTCTCCTCAATCATATCAGCCAGCTCCCCCGCATCTGCCTTCCTACTGAAATCCAATCCCAAATACCTCTCCCCGTTCATCGCCTCCTTCCTTCTCGGAATAAACCCGAAGCACTCTAATCCCACTTCATCGCAAGCCTCGCGAAGCAATTTCTTATGCCTCTCCGACCCCACCTTATTATATATAACCCCCATAACCTTCACATCCTCGCAGAAATTCTTGAATCCATAGAGTAAAGGGGCAATGGAATATCCCGTATGACTCGCGTCCACCACCAACACCACGGGCAGACCAAGCGTCATGGCGATGTCTGCCGGACTACCCTTCTGCCTGTCATATCCGTCATACATGCCCATCATCCCCTCAACAACAGTGATGTCGGCATCTGAAGAATAACGGCGATAAAGCTCCTTGACATGCTCATGCGAAGCCATGAACAGGTCAAGATTCACCGACGGTCTGCCACATACCGCTCCGTGAAACATAGTGTCGATATAATCAGGTCCGCACTTGAATGGCTGCACCTTATATCCTTTTCTCGCCAACAATGCCATAAGTCCTACGGCTACCGTTGTCTTGCCCGCTCCCGACGTGGGAGCCGCTATCATAAATCCTTTTTTCATATACAACTGATTAACGTTTATGCAAAGGTACGTCTTTTCATTGAAATCCAAAAGAAATTCAAATTCTTTAACTCATTCGCTCATTTTTTGCAGAAACTTTCCGCTTTTGTGCAAGATATTAAAATAAAAGTCGTAACTTTGCAGCCGAATGAAAAAGATTAGGAACATAATGTTTGTAGGAACGGGCAGCGATGTGGGCAAGAGCGTCATCGCTGCCGCATTCTGCCGTATATTCAGGCAGGACGGCTATCAGCCGGCTCCCTTCAAGGCACAGAACATGGCCCTCAACTCGTACGCCACGCCCGAAGGACAGGAAATCGGAAGGGCGCAAGCGGCACAGGCTGAGGCGGCTATGATTCCGTGTCATGTGGATATGAACCCCATCCTGCTCAAACCGCAGTCGGACCATACGTCGCAGGTAGTGCTCAACGGCAAACCCATTGGCAACCGCGACGCTTACAGCTACTTCCGCGGCGAGGGCAAGGACTGGCTAAGACGTGAGGCGTGCGAGGCTTTCGACCGATTGGCTTCACGCTTTTCGCCCATCGTCATGGAGGGGGCGGGAAGTATCTCCGAACTCAACCTGCGCGACAGGGACATCGTGAATATGCCGATGGCACGTCATGCCGATGCCGACGTTATCCTCGTGGGCGACATCGACCGCGGCGGTGTGTTCGCAAGTCTCTATGGCAGCATTATGCTCCAGACTCCCGAAGACCGCCAGCGCATCAAGGGCATCATTGTCAACAAGTTCCGTGGTGACCTGCGCCTGTTTGAGGACGGGCGCAAGATGATTGAGGAACTATGCCAGGTGCCGGTGCTCGGTGTCGTGCCTTATCTTGAGGATATCGGCGTGGAGG
Source organism: uncultured Prevotella sp. (assembly GCA_945830345.1). GTDB lineage: Bacteria > Bacteroidota > Bacteroidia > Bacteroidales > Bacteroidaceae > Prevotella. The sequence goes on along the minus strand of CALZYS010000028.1, from coordinate 17,609 downwards.
ACGAGGACAGTGTGGTGCTCGACAAGAAACAACGTTCAGCCAAGGAGGGGAAAACCAATGTAGCCATCGTCAAACTGCGGCATCTGAGCAATTTCACCGATTTCAACGCCATTGAGCAAGACCGCCGTCTCAACGTGTATTACACCACCGAAAAGGAGCAGTTGCTAAGGGCTGACATCATCATACTTCCCGGATGCAAGGCTACTATCGACGACCTGCGCCACCTGAAAGAGGAAGGAGTGGCGGACACCATCCGCGAAGCCCACAGACAAGGAAAGACCATCTTCGGAATATGCGGCGGCTATCAGATGCTCGGTATGAGTATAGATGACCCTCGACAGACAGAAGGCGACACCATCCACATCGAAGGCATCGGCCTGCTACCCATACGCACCGTGATGGGCGAGAAGAAAACGACATGCCAAACGGAGTTCACACTTGCCACAGGAAGTGAGAAAATGCGAGGCTATGAAATCCATCAAGGCATCTCAACCCCAATAGATAGAACCACATACAAACCCCTGACTATCAAAGCCGACGGCACCCCCGACGGCTGCATAGCCGACAGTCACTGTATGGGCACCTATCTCCATGGTTGCCTCGACAATGCCGCCTTCGTCGATTTCCTTCTCGGCAGCAAGAACGATGAGTCCTTCGACTTCGCCGAATACAAGGAACAGCACTACAACCGACTTGCCGACCACATCAGAAAGCATGTTGACATTGCGAAGGTATATGACATCCTAAGTCGCCAATGAACTTTAATTCTTTAATCTTTTAATTCTTTAATTTCATCGCAGATGATAACCGGTCACGGAGACGATATACACGGATATGAGGGCGTTAGGATGAATTTCAGTTCTAACATCTATGCCCATGCTGACATCACACCGCTTGTGGAACACTTGAGGGGTGAGATGGTGAGAATATGCAATTATCCGGAGCCTGAGGCACTGACGCTTGAGGCAAAGATAGCTGGGAAAGAGGGGGTTGAGGCTGAATGTGTCATAGTTACCAACGGAGCCACGGATGGCATTTATCTCGCCGCGGAGGCTTGCCGCAATCTCGGTATTTCGCATCATCATATCATACAACCTACATTCGCGGAATATGAGGATGCCTGCCGCAATGCGGGACTGCTAATCCAAGCTGATGCCGACGAGGACACTGATGCCGTATGGATCTGCAATCCGAATAATCCTACTGGCGAATGTATTGACACTGAGGGCATGATTATGCTTGCAAAGGAATACGGCACACTCATTATCGACCAGTCATACGAAAACATCACGCTTTGCCAGATGATGACCGCACGGGAAGCTGTTGATGCGGGCAATATCATCCAGATTCATTCGATGACAAAGACATGCGCCATCCCCGGCCTTCGTCTCGGATATATCGTAACCTCCCACCGCTATGCCAAGGCTATAAGGAAGTGCCTGCATCCGTGGAGCGTGAATGCCCTCGCCATATCCGCAGGTCATTACATCCTCGACAATGATTTCAAGGCAGTTAGGGATATCGAAGATTATCTCTCGGAAGCACAGAGACTTCGAAATGAACTTGATGCGATAGAAGGAGTCTCGGTTATGCCTACTGACACCAACTTCATGCTATGCGAACTGTCTGTTGGCACTGCCGCCGAACTGAAAGACTGGCTTGCCAAGAATCACGGCATACTCATCCGTGATGCCTCCAACTTCCGCACGCTCACTGCCCGCCATTTCCGCATAGCTGCCCAAAACAAAGAAGAAAACGACACCCTCATAAATGCAATAAGACTATGGACATCAATTCCTCATTGACTAACGTCGAACTTCGTTTCCTAATCCCTAATTTCTCATTCCTAATTGGTTGGTTTCTCGACCGCCTATTTGGCGACCCCGCTCGCCTTCCCCATCCCGTGGTGCTCTTCGGCAAGATGATTGCCAAAGGAGAAAGGCGGCTCAACCGTGGGAAATTTCGTGTATTCAAGGGGGCATTGCTTGCTATATCGCTAATATCGGTTGTTGTATTGGCGACATGGGCATTGATGCTAATTGCCGATGACATTAATATATATATAGGTATGGCAGTGCGCGCAATATTGGTGTTCTATTGTCTTGCCGGCACCACACTCATCCGCGAAGTTCGGCAGGTGTTCTATGCCATCGACCGCTCGCTCGACGAGGGCAGGCGACAAGTAGCGCGCATCGTAGGTCGCGACACATCTGAACTCACCGACGAGGAAGTGCGCAAGGCTGCACTCGAAACACTCGCCGAGAACCTCAGCGACGGAGTGATTGCCCCACTCTTCTGGTTTGCCGTCGGCGGAGTACCGGCTATGATGGGCTATAAGATGGTGAACACCCTCGACTCGATGATAGCCTATCATTCTCCCCGCTATTTGAAATTCGGCAAGGTGGCGGCACGCATTGACGACATAGCCAATTACATCCCAGCCCGTCTCACTGCCCTACTTATGCTGATAGCCGCCAAACGCCTATACCTCATCCGCTTCGTGATGAAATACGGTCCATGTCATGCCAGTCCCAACAGCGGATGGCCTGAAGCCGCCCTCGCCGGCATCCTCGGTTGCCGCTTCGGCGGTCCCCACAAGTATTTCGGCGAGACATTCAACAAGCCCTACATAGGCGACAATGACAAACCGCTGACAAGGCAAGACATGGAAATAGCGGTGCGCATCAACCGCATTGCCGAGGCGATAGCCGTAGTTCTCGTTATACTAAGCTCCTGCTAATTGGGGACGACGAAATATTCTTTCACTGAATTCATTCCACACCAATAGCCGGAACCATTGACAATGTTGGAGCGTATGCTTCGTTGGGGCGCAAGAAAAGGATTCTTTGAAAGAGACAGGTTCTTGGTATAATCATCCCAAAAATGATATGACACTTCATCAATTTGGGAGAGTTTTACAGATATGGTGTCATTGGGTCTGAAGTAAGGAGTATAATCCAGCATAGATAACACCTCGTGTCCTCTATATGCGGCAACTTCTGTAGTGTCGCCAAGAATGGCATCATCCATACTTCCGAGATATGAAGCCAGATATTGCCTGTTGTTAGCCCCAACTCTTGTAAACAACTGGTAATAGTTTTTCTCGTCCTTATTATCCGCAAAAACCACTTTCGCTTGATATAAACTATCCGAATCAGTACATTTCTCTAAAAAGAATCTTTTAACGTCTGGTTTCCCCGGAATAGTAGTTACAGCAGACACCTTCATATCCTTGTATTCCACCTTAAGCAAATAAGTCTTGCCTGCCTCACCTCTCATCCAACTGGTGGTGTAAATGTAAGGAGGAAAATATCCATTAGCATATTTCCCCGTCAGTATGACGGAGTCCTCACCACAATAAACAGTCACCGTAGCCCATCTGACTATATAATTACCCAGAGAATCGGATGAAGTATAATCTTCCGACATTGGAATAGATTGGGTAACTATCACCACAGGAAAATCCCCATCCTCTATCCATCCCTCAACCACAAGATGTGGCTTTTGGTCGGGAAGATAATCTGCATCACAGGCTATCAGAAATGAAAGTAATATAAGGGCAAATACAATATTTTTCATCAGAATTTACAAAAATAACTAATTGAAGGTAAAATGGGCAATACAAATGACAGTGGCCTATATGCAAAATATTTGTCTTTTCTGAACTTTACACGATAAAAGATGTCATTGCTCCTGCATGTGACATTATACAAAGAAAGATTCAGACCATGTTCGTTGCCTCGCCTGTTCTTCCATTTATAGTTTACAGATACATCAATCCTGAAATAAGGTTTCAGCCTATTTCCATTATACGAACCATACTGCGACACAACATTTCCATTGATGAATTCGATGGAAGTGGGTGCAGTAAACGGAGTGCCAGATGCAAAAACAAGATTAGCGCCATAGCTCCAATGTCCTGGGGTATTGTATGTAAATATTGAATTTATTTCGTGTGGACGCTCGTGTGAAGCCGAATACTTGCTGCCAGTGCCCAATTCCTCAAACTGCCTTCTGGCACGGGTGTATGAATATGCCACCCATCCTTGCAGTCTGCCTGCGCACTTGTTCAACATCACACTGAACCCACAATTATTGCCATTTCCGTGAATAAGTGAATTGTCTATATTATATTCGGTATTGACAAAATCCAGAATATTTCCCTGGTATTCCACTTGATGATAGAGTCTCTTAAAGAACATTTCAACAGACAATCTGAATCTTCTTCCTGGCAGATAAGTTGAGGCACTTAAGTTGCATCCATGGGCATATTGAGGTCTATGCTTACCATTTGACGACATCCAAAATTCGGTAGGCAATCCTGCATTCGAGAACCCAGTCTGAAACAAATATTGATGGCGTAGACAATATGAAGCGGAAAACATCACATTACTGTTGCCATATTGAATCATAAACGAAGGATCAACACTACCAAACTTTGTATCCGAAATAGTATAAATGGAGCCTCTTGCCCCTATCTTCATCGAAAGGTTTCGACACAGCATTAACGTATAATCTGCAAATGCCGATGTTTCCAAAGAATGTTGCCTCGGTGTCATTCCCATTGAAACATTGAACGAGTTTTCCACCTCGAGAGACTGAGGCTGGATAGAGTGCAATATGACATCTGCACCAAAATTCCAACCTCCTATCCTAACAAAGCCCTTATATCCTACATCTGTTATGTTTGACGGCAATCTATACTGTAATTCTTGCATTAAAAGCTCGAATTTATTATGATAATTAGTAACATATAGAGAATGGCCTGTTGACAACTGCCCACCATTGTAGTTCCAATGCACAGCTCCCATCACGTTGCCCCATACAGCCTTAGTATCCGAAAGATAACTTGCCTCTCCATATCCTCCATTGTCATTGCCTGCATAAAAATCAAATGTAAGAGAATTGCGCTTGTCAAATGTATGCACAAGAGTCAAGTTACAATCCGAAAATGAATATTCCACCTGATTGTCGTCTGCCTTCAACCACTTGCCATAAAGCAAGTTGATATATGCCCCACGCAAGGACAACGTCAAGGCAGTCTTCATATTCAGGGGGATCTTAATTGTTCCTTGAGACGAAATAAGACCTACAGCAAGCTCACCGGCAGTTTTCTCAGGTATTACTTCGCCTGATTGCATGTCAAGTCCTCCGCCTAATCTATTTGGCGACGAGACGGCAGAAAGGCTCTTCCTGATATTAAGTGTTGAGAAATGGGAAGCATTGAAAATGGAGAAGAAACCAAGAAGATGGTTGACATTATATATCGGCACTCCATTGACTGACACATAGTTATGCGAATTATCGCATCCCTGCACGTGTATTCCGCTTTGGTATTCAGCATTCGTTCCTATTCCGGGAAGCATCTGAGTGTAATGTACGGGATCGGCATTGCCGAGAATCTTCGGCAGGTCGTCCATCTTGCCCATATCCCACAAGATGGCTCCGTCGCCCGTTTCCTTAATTGGGGATGAATAACGGTTTCCCTTGACAACAAGGCTGTCAAGCAAGATACTCCTTATGTTCACTGAGTCTTGGGCAAATGCCGTGACACCTGTGAACACAAGGAGTAACACTAAGGTCAAACGCTTTGTTAGCCTTGACATTATCATATTGATGGTTTACCAGTCGATGCGCTCGTTGATGAGAGTGGCATACTTGTCGGCAAGTCCCTTGAATGTGTCAATCACGCTCTTGAAGTCCTTGTCATTGAAGAAAGCCTCAAACGTGCTGTATGAAGAACCATCGTAGAAATAAAGCACGGGCTCAGCATCCCAGTATTGATAGCCACCCCAAGACTCACCGGCAAACGGCTCAAACTTTACAGATGCCTGCTTCACAGCCTTGCCGTCATAGAAGAGGTTGAGATCGAGAAGTGAATTTGCCTGAGTGATATACGACTTGAAGTTTTTCTCGTTGTCCTCATTATCATTAGCACTTTCCAAATAATCGACATACTTCCTTACATCAGAGAGCTTGCCCTGAATCTGCAACTTGCCAAGTATGTCCAGCTTGACGTATGCGTTCTTCATATTGGCATTGTCGAAATCAATGTCATCAATGTCACTGATAATAGCTGAAGGAATACCTGAGAGGCTTGATGAGAATGCTACAGAAGCGAGAGATGTTCCATTCTTACTCATCTCAAATGTAACGGCTGCACCTGAATTGGCCTTATATGCAACTTGCGAGACATTGATTTTATATCCGTTGTTGATTTCCACAAGAGTGGATGCGGTGACACTGCTCTTGCTAAGATCAAATTCTTCGTTGTCTATACTTGCGAGGTTAACCTTAACAGTAACCTTAACAACCTGAGAACCGCCCTGAGTCAAAGTAACCACAATATTCTCAGGCACACCGATAATCATCTGAGTACGGTCAAGATATTCGGTATAGGAATTACCGTCCCATTCCCAATCCCAGTCTTCAAGATTGAAGAGATGTACTTTCTTTACATTGCCACTTGTCTCAAGTTTCAAAACACACTCCTTAGAATTCTGGTCTTTGAATATAAACTGAAGGTCATTAGCATCCTGACGTGTCCACTTTCCATTGCTTGCTGTGAAATGGCTCGTAAAGTTTGATGCCAACAATATGGTCTTGTAATTAGTGGCAACGAAACTGTAACCTCCGTCTTTCTCCACAACAGGATTACCAACCTGCTCTCTAAGCGAATCAAAGATATCACCCGCCCAGTCGCCTACAGTATCCCAGTCATAATTGTCTGTATATGTGTCTGAGATATAATTGTAAAGATTGGCAATATTCTTGAAATCAGATGCCGGGGTCAGGTTCATAAATTCCTTTGCGATAACATCCAGACGTTCTTTCTGCTGCAATGGAGTCATGCCTTCATTCTGTGGTGGCTCCTGTGGCGTGATCGGGTCAGGATTTACAATAGGGTCGGAGGAATCATCATCACCTCCACATGAAACAAGTGTTGAGGACAAGGAGAATACCGTGCCCAAAACAAACAAAAATGTCGTTTTCCTCATAATTTGGTTTTAATTATCATTTTGCCTATTGACACCCAAGATTCGGCAACGTTGTTTTGAACTTTATTTATCACTCATACATCCCCAAGCACGCAGGTGTCGGTCTCACTGTGAAACACGCCTTAAAGACATACAAGAACATATCATTATTATAATAACAATACATATTGGCTGCAAAATTAATATAAAAAATCCAATTTAAGAACCTTTTTATATACTATCTTGAAGTAATTAACATTTTTTCTGTATTTATATTTGCAAAATGACTTGCAGATAAAGAAAAAGTATTATCTTTGCACCCGCATTTGGTTCACACCACGTGATTAAAAGGGAACAGAGTGAGAATCTCTGACAGTCCCGCTGCTGTAGATTGCCTTTATACGGCTGGAATACAACAATGTCACTGACACGCAATGTTCGGGAAGACATTCCAGCTTGGCAAAAGTCAGAAGACCTGCCGATGCTATAGTTTTTCCGCCCTCGTGGGATAGGGCTTGAAAGAAGACATCATGCAATGATTGCACTAAAGAGACTCGCGACGGGAATTGTCGCCATTTTCTGTATGTCCGCTGTTGCAGCACAAGATTCGCTGCGCACGCATACGATTGAGGATGTTGTGGTTACGGCCAACAAGAGCCGCACTGCCAATGTCTTCTCCACTATACCTGTACAGTCATTTAGCGGCGATGACATCCGGCTTATGGGTCTGCAGAACATTGCCGACGCCGTGAAGAAATTCGCGGGAACATCGGTGAAGGACTATGGCGGCATTGGTGGCATGAAGACTGTGTCGGTGCGCAATCTCGGAGCTCAGCACACCGCCGTGAGCTACGACGGCATTGTGGTGAGCAACACCCAGGCAGGACAGATTGACATCGGACGTTTCTCGCTTGACAATGTCAGCATGCTTTCTATGGCAATAGGACAAGGCAGTGATATGCTGCAGTCGGCACGCCACTATGCCTCGGCTGCCGTGATGGGCATTATGACCGAACAGCCTTTGCTCTCTGACAAGTCATCGCTTTGGAGAGTAGGCCTATCGGGCGGTTCGTGGGGACAGATAAATCCCAAGTTGCGCCTTTGGCATAGATTGTCAAGTGCCTCGGTGCTATCCCTCGATGCCGACTATATGCGTGCCGACGGCAATTATCCCTATACCTTGGTAAACGGTATGGAATCAACGCGCGAGCGCAGAACAAACTCTGGCATAAGTCAATGGCATGTGGAGGGCAACGTTAGTACCACGTTTGCCGACAGTTCAAGACTCGACGTTAAGACTTATTACTATCGTTCGAGCCGTGGACTCCCCGGTTCGGTGATACTCTATAACAAAGAGAACAACGAACATCTGTGGGACGAGAACCTCTTTGCCCAGGCTATATATAATAAAAGGTGGAACAGCCAGTGGCAATGGGTGGCAAGGGCAAAATACACCCACTCATGGAACAAATACGAGGACTACAACATCAAATACACCAACGGCAGAAAAGAAGAACGAAACAGTCAGGACGAATATTATGCCTCGGCGACAGTCAACTGGATGCCAATCAAATGGCTAAGCATATCATTAGCCGAAGATGCCTCGTTCAACAAACTGCATACCAATGTCAACGGCAGTCCGAATCCACTGAGATTCACATCACTGACCGCCTTGGCGGCAAAACTGCGCATCGGACGACTTACGGCTGAAGGAAACCTCGTTATGACCTACGCTACTGAAAGTCTGACTGAGAGCGAGAAATACTCGCTTAAGACTCCAGAAGACCGCAAGCACCTGTCGCCATCGCTGTCGCTCAGCTGGCGCATACTGCCTGAAGAGGCACTGTATCTAAGGGCTTTATACAAATCCACATTCCGAATGCCTACATTCAACGACCTGTATTACCTGCAGATAGGCAATACATCATTGCGACCCGAAAAGGCTCACGAATACGGCATCGGCATGACATGGAACTCAAGGCGCATCGGTTGCGTGAAATACATTGCGCTCACTGCCGACGGTTATTATAATAATGTGACGGACAAGATTGTGGCTTTCCCATCAACATATATCTGGAAGATGGTTAACTTCGGAAAGGTAGAGATATGGGGCTTGGACACCACTATAGCCACAGAGATTGACATTGCGCGAAAAACAAGTGCGATGCTCTCGGCTTCGCTGTCAATACAGGATGCCCAGAACAAGACGTCGGGCAGTCCCACATACGGGAGCCAGTTGCCCTATACAGCAAAAGTGAGCGGAGGCATCTCGCTGATTATCAACACGCCATGGCTCACCATAGGCTATTCAGCCACTGGACAGGGCAAACGCTACTCCATGGCTCAGAACATCCGCGAATACCAACTATCGCCATATATGGAGCATACTGTCAGCCTCTCGCGACGCTTCGACCTCGGCGACGGCAGGAACATCAATCTCCAACTGTCGATGAACAACATCACCGACGAGCAATACGAGATTATAAAATACTATCCGATGCCGGGTCGCTCGCTAACCGCATCGGCAACAGTGGAATTTTAACATAACATCATAAAATACAAAAGACAATGAAATTTAGAAGTTTATTTCTTTCCGCACTTTGCGGACTCGCTGTATCTACAGCATTCACATCATGTAGTGACGACGATGGTTATGACCCATATGAGTATGGATCAAAGGTGCCCTTGCCCGAACATCGCGGCCTTGTGCTAAACGAGGGTACTCAAGGAAAGAACAACGCTTCCATCTCTTTCTTCGACGCTGCCAAAGACACAACAACAAAGGCAACTAACAACCTGTATTTCATCCAAAACAAGAAGAATTTGGGCGACACCGGTCAGGACCTCATTACCTATAACAGTAATATTTACGTAGTGGTATACGGTTCTAATTATATCGCAAAACTCAACAAGGCTGGTATTGAACAAAACCGTTATTCTTTTGCTGAGAACCACGGTCAGCCTCGTTACGTAGTGGCATACGAGGGATATTTGTATGTCACAACAGTAGGAGGCTACATTGTCAAACTGGATGCCAATACCCTTCAGCTTGATGCAGACTGTATAATAGGCAAGACTCCTGAGCGAATAGTGGAGAAAGACGGTATATTGTATGTTGCCATAGGTAATACATACGACCCCGTAACCCCCTTAATAGGCGATGTCATAGCCATTGTGGATACCAGAAAATTCAATGATAGCGAAGTGAAAAAGATAACTGTCATGGAAAACACTCAATTGGTGGCTAAATGCGGCAACTACATTATGGTTCAGGGCTATGGTTCTATCGACTATACCCATACTCCACTTTGGGTGTATGACATCAAGAGCGGCAAGGCTGAGGATACTGGCGAATATGCATCTTATGTAATCGAAGTCAACAACGGCACGGAGGCTTTTGTTGTATTCTCCGAGACTGATTGGGACACCTGGTTAACCAAAAACACCTTCTATATTTATAATCCCACTACAAAGACCAAGACCGATGTGACATCCAAGATTACATCTGCCGTATCTGACCTTGCAAGCGCAACTATCTATGCTCTCTGCGAGGGTGAAAACGGCTCGTTCTATATAACCACAACTTTATGGAGCGCTGGCAACGGCACAGTATATCACTTTGACAGCAACTACAACCTCATTGGCTCATTCACCTCTTGGGGACAGAACCCGAAGAAGGTTGTATTGATGTAATGACACGAATATGAGAAAAATAGCTTTTTGTTTGACACTTATTATAGTCGCCCTCTCTTCCTGCACTTCCGGCGTGAGTCGGAAGGCGCAGGACGGGGCAGACACCTTGCGCCTGTCGTATTCCCGATTGCTCAATATCGTGGAGCACGAGGGATATAATGTGGTGGAAATAGCAAACCCATGGAAAAAGGGCGAGGTGCTCCATCGCTATATCCTTGTCAGCAAACCCGAGACTCCTCATCTGCCCGAAGGCACTGTCATCAATGTTCCGGTGAAGAACGCAGTGGTTTTCACCACCGTTCATGCCTCACTAATGGCAGACTTGGGAATAAAAGAGCGCATTAGCGGAATGGCTGATGTGGAATACGTTAAGCGCCAGGAGATAAAATCTCTCGTCACGTCAAACAAGATAGCTAACGTGGGCAGCAGCATGTCGCCCATTATTGAGAAAATTATCGACCTCTCGCCCGATGTCATCCTGCTCTCGCCTTTCGAGAACAGTGGCGGCTATGGAAGACTCGACCATATTGGTATTCCCATCATCGAATGTGCCGACTATATGGAGATTTCTCCATTGGCTCGTGCCGAATGGATTAAGTTCTACGGAATGCTTTTCGGAGTAGATGAACAGGCTGACGGCATCTTTAATGATGTTGAGGCTCATTATAAGGCTCTTGCCAAGGAGGCAAAGAGTATAGACTCCCATCCTACAGTCATGGTGGATTTCCCATCTGGCAACACATGGTATGTGCCTGGAGGCAAGAGCACTATCGGACAGATGATTGCCGATGCAGGCGGCAGATACTGTTTTGCCGATGACGACAACGGCGGCAGTGTGGCTCTCTCGCTTGAAAAGGTTGTGAGCCAATGCGAGAATGCCGACTTATGGCTGTTTCGCTATGGTGGCGAGGAGAAGACTCTTGCCGATATAGCCAATGATTATAAGGTGTTCTCTCATATCAAGGCTTTTAATGATGGCAACGTATATGGATGTTCTACCGAACGCTCCACCTTTTATGAGTCAACACCGTTTCATCCCGACCGTCTGCTGGAGGACTTCATTGCCATGATTCATCCTCAGACAAAGCGCCAACCAACTTATTTCAAGAAAGTAAAGTGAAGAAAATCTGTCTGCTCATTATCATTGCCGTGTTGCTTTTCATGGCCAATCTCGCATACGGTTCGATTGACATCCCCTTTGGCGAGGTCTTCAACATATTGACTGGAGGCGAAGCGTCAAAGTCGGTATGGCAGTTCATCGTCATGGAGTCGCGATTGCCACAGGCCATCACCGCCCTCCTGTCGGGAATGTCGCTTGCTGTGAGCGGCTTGATGTTGCAGACAGCCTTCCGCAATCCCCTTGCCGACCCGTCGATATTCGGCATCAGCAGTGGTGCCGGCGTTGGGGCGGCACTCGTCATCTTGCTCTTTGGCGGTAGTATTACTACGGGAGCCTTGTCGTTCAGTGGTTTTGCCGCCGTATTCTCCGGTGCTTTTATCGGAGCCATAGCAGTAATGGCAATAGTGTTTATGTTCTCACTTGTTGTCAAGAACGACATCATGCTACTTATCATCGGCATCATGATTGGTTATCTTGCCTCGGCAGCCATCAGTCTTCTCAACTATTTCGCCACCGAGGAAGGCGTCAAGTCATACGTCGTATGGGGAATGGGTAATTTCGGCGGTGTTCCCATGCGACTTCTTCCCCACTATTCCGTCGTGTGCATCATCGGTCTCATCTCTGCCTTATTGCTTATCAAACCGCTCAACATCATCCAGTTAGGCGAGAGCTATGCCGAAAACTTAGGCATCAACACCGCTCGCATACGCAACTATCTGCTCGTCATCACCGGACTGCTGACCGCTGTAGTCACCTCCTTCTGCGGTCCCATCTCCTTCATCGGTCTTGCCGTGCCTCATATAGCCAAGATGATATGCCACACGAGCGATCATCGTGTCCAGATGCCTCTCACCATGCTTGCAGGAGCAATAACCGCCCTTGTCTGCAATCTCTGCTGCACACTTCCTTCCTCAGGCAGTCTCCTTCCCCTCAATGCCATCACCCCGGTGATAGGAGCGCCCGTGGTGATATATGTAATATTGAAGAGAAGGTGAATAGTGGATTCATTGTCACCTTGAGATGATTAATGAGGTATAGTTAATTAACTCAACTTCCCTTACTTGCGAAAGTTGAGTTACCTTATTATTAAAAACGCGGCAAAGGTAAACAATTAATTTGGACGGTAGAAAAAAAGCAGGGGAGGACGTCCATCCCCTGCCATTTATAGAGTTTCCAACCCTTTCAACTCATATCCATCATTAATCAATCCCACCTTTATGTCGTCGGGGAGATACAATTTGTCTTTCTTTCTAAATAGTAATACTTTGGCATATTTTATATAGTATATCATATTCTTGAATGCCAATTTGAATGCACCGAATTTCTCAACAGGAGTATGATTACATTCAGGACCAAGCATCACATTGGGCACTCTCTTTACTTTAAGTTTTTTGCAATGGATATAGAGACCTAATGTCCACTCACCAAAGTATGCGATTAACCTGTTTTGTCGGCTATATGGGTGCTCAGGGATTCTTTTTTCCAATTCGAAGAACACGGGGAACATGAATTCACAATAGTCATCATATATTTCCTTTTTGGCCAGGAACATTGTGTAAGGAGTATATTCGTTGCAATTACAAAAATAGTCGATTATTTCAGATTTATATTCTGGTCGCATGTATAGTAATGTATCGAGACACAACCAAAAATCGTCTTGTGACGTTGCATAAGTCAATCCCCCTTTGTTGAACGCGAAATAGAAGGTCTTCATACGTTTCACCACCATCATGTCATACCCCTTCATCAACTTGTCAACATTGTCATCATTAATATCAATGTCAAAATATCTTCGGTAATGAGCCAAACCTGCATATTCCACGTTTTTCAGATTCTTCCATCCCCAATATATCGCGGATAGTTCGCAATATTTAGGGTTTTTCTCTGAGATATTATCTCCCACATTATCCTTCAAAAAGCCTAAGTCCATTTCTGGATGCAGGGCAGCTCCCACTTGGATAGCCTTATAAGGAGGATAGTTTCTGATGTGCTCATCTGGTTTGTGAGCGCATACCAAAATTGTAAGTTTTTCTTTCTTTGTTTCCATTTTTATATCTCTTTATCTAAAGCCAATTCTACAATCTTGTGCATATCGTAATATTTATACTCAGCTAATCGTCCACAGAACATGACATTTTTCAATTTGTCCGCGTCTGCCTTGTATTTCTCATAGACAGCATAGTTCCTTTCATCATTAACCGGATAATATGGCTCCATTCCCGATTTCCATTCCTGACTGTATTCTTTTGTAATCACAGTTTTGGGTTGAGTGCCAAATTCAAAATATTTGTGCTCAACTATTCTCGTGTAAGGATGATCGTGGTCGGTGTAATTAACTGCGATATTGCCTTGGAAACTATCCTTGTCGAGCACTTCTTCCTCAAATCTCAAACTACGGTATTCAAGATAGCCATATTTGAAGTCAAAGTATTCATCTATTGGCCCACAATATATTATCTTATCGGCCAGTCCTTCATACTCAGCCCTGTTATCAAAGAAATTGCAAGACGTTCTAACCTCTATTCCATCGAGCAAGGCATCAAATATCTTATTATATCCACCAATTGGAATACCTTGATAACAATCATTGAAATAATTGTTGTTATAACAATACCTTACAGGTAGTCTTTTAATGATGAATGAAGGAAGTTCACGGCAGTCCCTACCCCATTGTTTTTCCGTATAGCACTTAATCAACTTCTCATATACCTCCCTGCCTACCAACGAAATAGCCTGTTCCTCCAGATTCTGCGGTTCACCCTTTATTTCACTACGTTGTTTATCAATCATAGCCTTTGCCTCGTCTGGAGTCTTTGTTCCCCAAAGCTCATAGAAGGTATTCATATTGAAAGGCAAGTGGTATAAGTTACCTTTGTAATATGCAAGAGGACAGTATCTGAAATGATTAAACGGCACAAGAGAATTCACAAAATCCCACACCTTTTTATTTGACGTATGAAAGATATGAGGACCATATTTATGAACCTGTATGCCCTCAATCTCCTCACAATACAAATTACCGCCAACATGAGGGCGTTTGTCAATTACAACAACCCTCTTGCCTGCCTTGTGAGCCCTATAAGCAAGAATTGAACCATACAATCCTGCTCCAACTATAAAATAATCGTATTTCATTTTTTATGAAATATTACATTATACTCATCGCTAAGAGATTCCGTCTTAGTTTTCATAAATATTGTCATTGACATAACTGTATTCATATTTGTCCTAATCTTTAATAATTCCGCTGCAAATATACAAACTTATTTCCAAACCACCAAACAAATCATCAAAAAACTGCATATTTCACTCATCATCAATCAATCATCAGTAATCACTCATCAGTAATTGCGCCAGTCGCGCCCACGGCGCATAAACACTCGCAACTCTGTTGCGTTAAACTCCACGAGCAACCCCTTTAGGGGCGAGAGCTTGTTTGCGAGTACAGAACTTCCGGTTTACCGGTTAAGTCCTCTTTACCCTGAGGAGGGAGGTGGAGCCTCTCCTAAACTTTTTGGGTTCACTTAACTATTGTCCTTAACTACCCTATACTCCTTGAACTCCACAAAGTTGAGCATATGCGAAACTTAAGTTATTTATAAAAGGAAATAGAGGGAATTTATTTAAGGTATATCATAAAGAAAATCCCCTGAAAATCCAACGATTTACAGGGGAACTTGTTATTCAAGGTACCCAGAGCCGGGGTCGAACCGGCACGGATTGCTCCACTGGTGTTTGAGACCAGCGCGTCTACCGATTCCGCCATCTGGGCTTTTTGCGGGTGCAAAGATACAACATTTTTTTGAATTTGGCAAATATTTATCCAAAAAAATACAAAATATTTGCTTATTCCAATTATTTTGCGTACCTTAGCGGCTGAAAACGGACAAACTTTATTAATAATCGCTATGGAAAAGAGAAATAATGGCTATTGCGTCATACTTGCCGGTGGCAAGGGACGCCGTCTATGGCCGAGCAGCCGTGACAGCTATCCGAAGCAGTTTATCGACTTCTTCGGTATCGGTCGTTCACAACTACAAAGTACCTATGACAGATTCGCAAACATACTGCCAAAGGAAAACATCATAGTCACAACAAACAAGGAATATGCAGACATGGTGAAGTTGCAGTTGCCTGATTTGCCCGAAGATAACCTTATCGCCGAGCCTATCAGTCGCAACACAGCTCCAAGTGTCTCATGGGCTGTGGCCACTATAGCCAAGCGCGATCCAGATGCCGTTGTGGTGGTCACTCCAAGCGACCAGTTTGTGCTCAACGACGATGCATTCACCAAAAATGTGAATGAAGGACTTCAACTCGTTCGCGAACGTCAGGCCATCCTCACTATGGGTGTCAAACCGAGTCGCCCCGAACCTGGTTATGGCTACATCCAAATGGGAGAACCCACTGGCGTAGAGGATGTGTATAGTGTGATGTCGTTTACCGAGAAACCAGAACGCGACTTTGCAAAGATGTTTATGGAGAGTGGCGAATTCTTGTGGAACACAGGTCTTTTCCTTGCCAATGTGTCTTATCTGCGCAAATGCTTCCATCATGTATATCCCGAGGTGGCAAACGCCATTGCGGCAATGCCAGGAGGCATAAACATCGACAACGCCCTAAGATTCTGCCAGCAAAGCTACGGTTCATTCCCGAACCTTTCCATCGACTATGCCGTACTCGAGAATTGCTCAGGCGTGTATGTCATGAAGTGCGATTTCGGTTGGGCAGACCTTGGCACATGGCACAGTATCTACGAATGCCTCAACCGTGCTAAAGGCGACAATGTAGTCATTGACTCCACCGTGATGATGGAAAATTGCAAAAACAATGTGATCAAACTGCCTAAAGGCAAACTTGCAGTATTGAACGGTCTTGAGGGATTCATCGTAGCCGAAAAGGACAACGTATTGCTGATATGCAAGAAAGAGGACACCTCTGGACAAATACGCAAATACGTAAATGAGACACAACTGAAATACGGGGAGGAGTTTGTGTAAATTAGAAATTAAGAATTAAAAATTAAGAATTAAGAAAGGGCTGCGCAATTAAGTATGCACATATTTTTTTAATTCTTAATTTTTAATTCTTAATTATTTATCAGAAGTTGCTTCTGATTTTCTCAGCTATCTCAGCCATTTCCTCACTGCTGAGCTTGAGTTTCTCTCGACGAAAATCGACGTCAGCCTCTGAGTTCATCGGGATGAGATGGATATGGGCATGAGGCACTTCAAGTCCAAGCACCACCTGAGCCACCTTCTTACAGGGGAAGACTTTCTTCAGGGCAACGGCAACCCGCTTGGCAAATACCTGATATTCAGCCAACTCATCGTCATCCATATCATAGATATAATCCACCTCACGACGAGGTATCACCAATGTATGCCCCTTGACAACAGGATTGATGTCGAGGAAAGCGTAGAACTTATCACTTTCGGCACACTTATAGCTCGGAATCTCACCGGCAGCAATCTTTGAAAATATGTCCATAAGTATATTATTTTAATGAGGAATTAGGAATGAGGGATTAGGAATTGCTCCGCAAACCTAAAGCAGAGCAATTCGGGATTATCACGCGATTGTGATGCTCTCGATACGCAGGGTGATAGTGCCTCGCGGTATCTTGATTTCCACCTCATCTCCAACTTTCTTGCCGAGCAAACCCTGAGCAATAGGAGTCATGATCGAAATCTTGCCCTCACGCAGGTTGGCCTCGTTCTCGCTAACGATGGTATAAGTCATCTTAGCCTTAGTGGTAAGATTTGTCATCTCCACCTTCGACAGAATCTGCACAGTGTCGTTGCTCAGTCTCGAAGTGT
>CALZYS010000027.1 GCA_945830345.1 uncultured Prevotella sp. | reverse complement strand
TGCGGGAGAGTAGGAAGCCGCCTTCTTTTCAAATCAAAGTCGAGCCCCGAGGATACCAATGTCCTCGGGGCTTTTTCATTATATTATACCTCATTTTATTATTCAATCATTCCTTGAAATGTTAAATAACTAATGCTTTTAGTTTAATTAACTAAGAATATTAGTTATATAACTAAAACTTTTAGTAACTTTGCATCGTGATAATAAAATATGAGAAAATTATGAAAACATTGACAGCAAAAGAAGAGGAAATCATGCACCATTACTGGGCGTATGGTGACATGCAGATACGTGAGTTGCAATCGCATTATGAAGATCCCAAACCTCATGTTAATACGTTAAGCACGCTTGTGAAGATTCTCGAAGATAAAGGTTTTCTTTCACACCGTGCTTTGTCGGCTCGTTGTTTTCAATACTTCGCAACAATCAGTCGCGATGAATATTCAGGTGGCTCGTTGGCGAATGTTGTTAACAAGTTTTTTGGACGTTCTTATCTTAATGCTGTATCTGCTCTCGTGAAAGACGAGAAAATCAGTATTGATGAGCTGAAAGAATTGATTAGAGAAGTAGAGGAGGGATGATTATGGGTATGTTCTTTGTATATTCCATCAAGGTTGCGTTATGCCTGATTGCCTTTTTCTTAGTATATAAGTTGCTCTTGAGTAGAGACACATTTTATCGTTTCAATCATTTCTTGTTATTGGTGATGATTGTGGCGTCTTTAATTTTGCCGTTTATTGGTTTGACTTTTACAGATTCCAATACACTCAACCAAGGAGTTGTTGAACTGGAGTCAATTCTGTTGCAAGGTGAAGTTATTGACGACTATGTGACTCCATCGGGCATATCGTTGGTGCAAGTGTTCTTTATTATATATATAATAGGTGTAGTCTTTATGTTTTTGTCAAACATAGTTTCTCTTTTCCATCTTTTCCATCTTATCTCTAAGGTTGACTGCATAAAGGTAGAAGACGATATTAAGATTGTTGTGGTGGATAGCAAGATATCTCCTTTTTCCTGGTTAGGATATGTTGTAATGAACAGGGAAGATTATAAAATTGGAAGTGAATCGATTGTTATGCATGAGAAGGCACATGCCCGTTTAGGTCATTCATATGAGGTTATGTTGTGCAATGCAATGATAATGTTCCAATGGTATAATCCGGCGGCATGGCTGATGAAGCGCGAGTTGCAGGATGTCCACGAGTATGAGGCTGACGCAGCCGTATTAAGTGAAGGAATCGATGCCAAGCAGTATCAAATGCTGCTTATAAGAAAGTCAGTGGGAGAACGCGCGTTTCTGCTGGCAAACAATTTAAATCACAATTCACTAAAAAAACGTATTAAAATGATGAAAACAACGAAAACAAACAAGTGGCAATGCCTGAAGGCAATTGTCATGGTGCCAGTAGCAGCCTGTGCGGTTGTAGCTTTTGCCTGTCCTGCGGTAGAACGCACTACCATGGACATTGAGCGTGAAACGGAGAGTGCGATTGAGTCGTTAAGTGTGATAAATGTTACTGATGCCAATGCACAGTCCAAGAAGACGGTTAAGCCTCAAGCCAATCAGAATACCAGTGATAAAGGCAGGCAGAAGAGCAATCCTCAAGACAAACAGAAGGATAATGCAAAAGTATATGATGTAGTGGAGAAGATGCCTTCTTTCCCTGGTGGTATGCCTGCGTTGTTCGAATATCTTTGCAATAACGTCCATTATCCTAAAGTGGCTGAAGAGAAGAAAGTCGAAGGTAGGGTGATTGTAACATTTGTAGTAGGAAAAGATGGTTCGATATCTAACGCGGAACTGGTGCGCTCGGTAAGCGAGGAATTGGACGCCGAGGCTATTAGAGTGGTCAGCAGTATGCCAAAATGGCAACCAGGTACACAGAATGGCAAACCAGTAAATGTTAAGTTTACAGTGCCAGTGACATTCAAGCTGAAAGGGGACGTATCAACCCAAAATGTAAATAAGAAAGAACAGTCAGTAGATAATAATGTGACCAAGGTTGTTTACATAGTTGATGGTCAAGTGGCTCAGAAGGAAGAGGTAGAACAACTATCCCCACTGACTATAGAGTCCATTTCGGTTGTCAAGAATGGCGAGCTTTTTGATAAGTATGGTGCTAAGGAAGTAGATGAAGTAGTTGTGATTCAACGAAAGAAACCATAAAAATCTCTATAGAATGCATATGCGTATTGATTGGAGCAGACGCTTCAATACCATAGCCTTCCTTTGTGAAAAGGAGGGCTTTTGGTGTGATTTAAGTTGAATTGCAGTGATTTTCATCATTAATCATTAAGAAAACAAAAAAAAACGGCGATAAGTTTCAATATATCAGAAATTTTGTGTAACTTTGCACCCCAAATGGAGAATATGGACAGATTGAAGCCATATAAGATAGACCTTCATGGCTTGAAGGAAGGTGTGAATACCTTGGAATTCAGGCTTGATGACGAGTATTTCTCTGCAGTGGAAGCAGAGGATGTTCGCCAAGGTTCATTAGATGCTGTAGTGGAGATAATCCGCAAGGCAAGCCTCTTTGAGGTGAACTTCAATATCAAGGGCACAGTGGTAGTGCCCTGCGACCTCTGTCTTGACGACATGGATCAGCCAGTTGAGGCTAAAAGCCGACTGGTGGCAAAGTTTGGAAAAGAAGACTCTGAAGACGACGACCTCGTGACCGTAGCAGAGGATGAAGGCATTCTCGACGTATCGTGGTTTATGTATGAATCCATAGTGTTGAATATCCCAATCAAGCACGTTCATGCACCTGGTAAATGCAATCGTGAGATGATGAAAGCGCTCGAAGCGCATTCCGCCACCCGAAGTGACGTTGAGGTTGAAGATACGATGGATCCTCGTTGGAGTGAGTTACTGAAAATAAAAGAAAATTAAGAATTAAACATTAAAAAAATTATGGCACATCCTAAAAGAAGACAGTCGAAGACTCGTACACTCAAGAGAAGAACACATGACAAGGCAGTAGCTCCTACACTGGCAGTATGCCCCAATTGTGGCGCTTACTACATTTACCACACAGTATGTCCGACATGCGGATACTACAGGGGTAAGGTTGCTATCGTTAAGGACGAAACGGCTGAATAAATGAGCAAGATCAACGCGATAATCACCGGTGTGGGAGGTTACGTTCCCGACTATGTCCTCAACAATGAGGAATTGTCGAGAATGGTGGACACCAACGACGAGTGGATTATGACGCGTGTAGGAATCAAAGAGCGCCGAATCCTGACTGAAGAGGGTCTCGGCACTTCCTATATGGCGCGTAAGGCTGCCAAGCAGCTTATCCAGAAGACAGGTGTCGATCCCGACACTATCGATGCACTCATCGTAACCACTTCTACCGCCGACTATAAATTCCCATCTACTGCTTCAATTGTTCTTGGCAAGCTTGGACTAAAGAATGCCTTTGCGTTTGATATGTGGGCTGCATGCTGTGGATTCCTCTACACGCTTGACCTTGCTGCCTCTATGATTCAGAGTGGAAGGTGTAAGAAGATAATCGTCATCGGAGCCGACAAGATGTCGTCGGTAATCGACTACAAGGACCGCTCGACGTGTGCTCTTTTCGGAGATGGTGCAGCTGCTGTACTTGTGGAAGCTACAGAAGAAGAGAATATCGGAGTGTTGGATGCACATTTCCGTACAGACGGTAAGGGATTGCCCTTCCTGCATATTAAGGCAGGTGGTTCTGTATGTGCTCCTTCTCATTTCACTGTTGATCATCGTCTGCACTACCTCTATCAGGAAGGTCGCACGGTGTTCCGTTATGCCGTGACGAGCATGAGTGACGATTGTGCGCTTATAGCTGAGCGCAATGGTTTGGATAAAGACAATATCGCCTTTGTCGTACCTCATCAGGCTAATATGCGTATCATTGAAGCCGTAGCAAAGAGGTTGGAGCTCCCCATGGACCATGTGATGGTAAACATAGAGCATTTCGGCAATACGAGTGCTGCCACCATACCATTGGCTTTGTGGGAAAACGAGAGTAAACTCAAGAAGGGTGACAACCTGATATTCACTGCTTTTGGTGCAGGATTCGTCCATGGGGCATCCTACTATAAGTGGGCATACGATGGTGCCGCCGCTTCAGCTCCGGCAAAGTAATCCAGAGACAATAGCACTATTGGAATATAAGTAAGCGCGCTCCTTCGATAAACATCGCAGGGGTGCGCTTTTTGACAATTTCTATAATTTATTTATATGCATAAGGCAGGATTTGTAAATATCGTAGGAAATCCCAATGTGGGAAAGTCAACGCTGATGAACCAACTTGTCGGTGAGCGGATTAGTATCGCCACTTTCAAGGCTCAGACCACCCGTCACCGCATTATGGGTATTGTTAATACTCCTGAGATGCAGATCGTATTCTCAGACACACCTGGAGTATTGAAGCCCAACTATAAGTTGCAGGAGTCAATGTTAGCCTTTTCGGAGTCGGCTCTTTCAGATGCCGATGTGTTGTTGTATGTGACAGATGTGGTAGAAAACCCTGAAAAGAACAGGGACTTTCTTGATAAGGTGTCGAAGATGACCGTACCCGTGCTGCTGCTGATCAACAAGATTGACCAGAGTGACCAGAAAATCCTAGGAGACATTGTGGAAAGATGGCATTCGCTTCTCCCTACTGCCGAAATCCTGCCTATCTCGGCAAAGAATAAGTTTGGCATCGACATGTTGCTTAAGAGAATAGGTGAGTTGTTGCCCGACAGCCCCCCTTATTTCGACAAGGACCAGTTGACCGATAAGCCCGCACGTTTCTTTGTCAGCGAGATAATTCGCGAAAAAATCCTGCTTTACTACGACAAGGAGATACCCTATTCGGTGGAGGTGAAGGTAGAGCGATTCAAGGAAGACGATAAGCATATCCACATAAATGCCATCATATATGTTGAGCGCGACACTCAGAAGGGTATAATAATAGGTCATCAGGGTGTGGCGCTGAAGAAGGTATCGACAGAAAGCCGCAAGTCACTTGAGAAATTCTTCGGCAAGAGTGTTTATTTAGAGGTTTTTGTTAAGGTGGATAAAGACTGGCGCAGTTCGGAAAAAGAACTCGACAGCTTTGGGTATAATCCGCAGTAGGAATTATGAATTAAGAATTAAGAATTAAGAATTAAGAATTAGGAATTAGGGATTAGGAATTTATTCTTATATAATATAATTATTGATAATAAATGGGAAACTTAGTAGCAATTGTCGGACGGCCCAATGTGGGCAAATCGACGCTTTTCAATCGACTGACTAATTCTCGCAAGGCGATAGTCAGTGACGAAGCCGGTACGACACGCGACCGCCAGTATGGCAAGTGCGAATGGTGTGGCCGTGAGTTCTCGGTAGTTGATACCGGTGGATGGGTAGTCAACTCAGATGATGTATTCGAAGAGGAAATACGCAAGCAAGTGGTAATTGCCACCGAAGAGTCTGACCTCGTACTCTTCTTAGTTGATGTGCATAACGGTGTGACAGACTTAGACGAGGATGTGGCAAAGATTCTTCGTAAAACAAAACTTCCCGTGATACTCGTAGCCAACAAGGCAGACAATAACATAGAGCAGTATTACGCCGCCGAATTCTATAAGTTAGGGTTGGGTGATCCATATTGTGTGTCTGCCGCAACAGGTAGTGGCACTGGTGACTTGCTTGACCTTGTGGTTGAGAAGTTGAAACCAGATACCTCTGACTTGCTTGAGGACGGCATTCCACGTTTTGCTGTCGTAGGTCGTCCCAACGCAGGTAAGAGTAGCATTATCAATGCCTTTATCGGAGAAGACCGTAACATTGTGACAGAGATAGCCGGCACTACAAGAGATAGTATTTACACCAGATACGACAAGTTTGGATTTGATTTCTATCTTGTTGATACTGCTGGTATCCGCAGAAAGAACAAGGTGACAGAAGATCTTGAGTTCTATAGTGTCATGCGTTCCATCCGTGCCATTGAGAACAGCGATGTGTGCATATTGATGCTTGATGCCACGCGAGGAATTGAGTCGCAGGATATGAACATTTTCCAGCTTATCCAGAAGAACAATAAGAGTCTTGTGGTGGTTGTAAACAAATGGGATCTTGTTGAGGATAAGTCACAGAAAGTCATCGACACCTTTACCGACGCGATACGCAACCGTATGGCTCCGTTCACGGATTTCCCGATTGTCTTTGCCTCTGCGCTCACCAAACAACGTATCTTCAAGGTGCTTGAGACTGCCAAGGAAGTTTATCTCCATCGCACTGCCAAGATAGGTACAACAAAGCTCAATGAGGTTATGCTTCCGCTTGTGGAGGCCTTCCCGCCACCATCAATCAAGGGTAAGTATATTAAGATAAAGTACTGCTCGCAGTTGCCCAACACTCAGATACCTTCTTTCGTGTTCTATGCCAACCTTCCGCAGTATATAAAGGAGCCGTATAAAAGATTCCTTGAGAATAAGATTCGCGATAATTGGAATCTAACCGGTACGCCCATCAATATCTTCATACGACAGAAGTAGAAGTTTTTAATAATTAGGAATTAGGAATTAGGGATTAGGAATTAGGAATTAGGAATTAGGAATTAGGGATTAGGAATTAGGAATGAGACATATACTGACATTAATCGGAACAATGTTATTCCTGTTCACATCATGTGGTGGAGACAACTTACCGAGCCATGAGGATATTGCGGCAAAGGCTGCAAAGGCATACTACGACAGTCTGTTGTCAGGTGGCTACGCTTATTTCTCTTCAGGTTGTGTCGGGACAGACAGTTTGCCCCTTCATTATCGTGAACAGCTTCAGGTGAATGCCAAGCAGTATATCCTTGAGCTTAAAAAGTTGCACAACGGAATAAACGAGGTGAAGATTGTCACGGCAAAGACAGACAGCGTGACAAAGGTGACGAATGTTTTCCTTACGCTTTGTTTCGGCGATAGTGTCAATGAGGAAATCGTCGTTCCGATGCTTGAGGAAAACGGAGTATGGAAGATGAAGTGATTGCTCACTTCATCTTTTCCATATATGTATTTCTCATTTTCTTGAGCAAGTCGCTGGCGAATATGAAGTCGGCAAGTTTTTGGTTAGTGGTGCCCATGATGTCCTTGCTTTGTCCTTGCCATTCCTTGTGACCTTCGTAGATGAAAATGATGTTTTCTCCGATACCCATCACAGAGTTCATGTCGTGGGTATTGATTATTGTAGTGATATTGTATTCCTTGGTGATGCTGTGCAGCAGTTCGTCGATGACAAGTGAAGTCTTGGGGTCAAGTCCTGAGTTGGGCTCGTCGCAGAACAAGTATTGAGGATTGAGTGCGATGGCTCGTGCTATAGCCACTCGTTTCTGCATACCACCGGATATTTCCCCTGGAAACTTTTCTTCTGCATCCACCAAGTTTACCCTGTCGAGACATGTGCGTGCCCTTTTTATCCTGTCGCGCAGTGTCATGTTTGAGAACATATCAAGTGGGAACATCACATTCTCCAGCACCGTCTGGGAGTCAAATAGAGCGGCACTTTGGAATATCATTCCCATTTCTCGTCTGATTGTGATTTTCTCCTTCTTGGTCATCGACACGAAGTCACGCCCGTCATAGAGCACATGTCCGCTCGTGGGGTCGAGCAGTCCCACGAGATTCTTCATCAGCACGGTCTTTCCCGAACCGCTCTGTCCAATTATGAGGTTGGTCTTTCCGTTCTCGAATGTGGTTGTTATGTCCTTCAGCACATCCTTCTCTCCGAACGACTTGCACAGATTTTGTATTTCAATCATAATAATTCGAAATTAAGATAGTAATTGAGTGAGGAACACGTCAGAGCACAGTATAAGTACGCTGCTTGTGACAACAGCGTCCGTACTTGCCTTTCCCACATTAACAGAGCCACCCTCCACCGTGTAGCCGAAATATGAAGGCACGCTTGAGATGATGAATGCGAAGAACAGGCTCTTGATGATACTCATCCAAACGAACCACGAGTTAAAATTGTGTTGCAATCCTAACGTCAGGTCGTCGGGCAGCAGCACCTGTCCGATATAAGCTGTTCCGTAGGCTCCCAAGATACCTGATGCCGAACTGAATATCACCAAGAACGGCATAATAGTGATGAGTCCGAGCACCTTGGGCAGTATCAGATAGCATGCAGAGTTCACCCCCATAATGTCGAGGGCGTCAATCTGCTGAGTCACTCTCATCGTTCCTATTTCAGATGCAATGTTCGACCCCACCTTACCCGCAAGGATAAGACACATAATCGACGAGGAGAACTCAAGGAGCATAATCTCCCTTGTGGTATATCCCGTCACCCACCTTGGCATCCATGGACTCTGGATGTTTAGTTTCATCTGGATACATATCACAGCACCGATGAAGAACGATATGAGCAGTACGATGCCAATGGAATTGACACCCAATTTTGCCATCTCCTTCACATATTCTTTAAAGAACATCCTGAATCGTTCAGGACGTTGGAACGTACGCCCCATCAGCATGAGATATTTGCCGAATGAGGTCAAAGATTTGTGTATTAACATCATATTTTTCTTTAAATCGGGTACAAAGTTACTGAAAGTTGCAGACAATACAAAAAAAAATCCAAATTATTTTGTTATTTCCGACTTTTACACTAACTTTGCAGCCATATTTATATAAGGTAATGGACGAAAATACGACAAAGGAGTGCATGGTGCTCCGAACAGAAGGCCTTGTCAAGCAGTATGGAAAGCGTACTGTTGTCAACGATGTCTCCATAAATGTAAAGCAAGGCGAGATTGTTGGATTGCTTGGCCCAAATGGTGCAGGCAAGACTACATCATTCTATATGACCACGGGACTGATAGTGCCTAATGCAGGCCAGATATATCTCGATGACCTTGATATCACTAAGTTTCCCGTTTATAAGCGAGCCCGTGCTGGTATTGGATATCTGGCACAGGAGGCCAGTGTATTCCGCAAAATGAGTGTTGAGGACAATATCATGTCAGTTCTTGAGATGACAGGCAAACCTCGTTCCTATCAGCTTGAGAAACTTGAGAGTCTGATATCCGAGTTTCGCCTGCAAAAGGTACGTAAGAACAATGGCGACCAGTTGTCGGGAGGCGAGCGTCGCCGCACCGAGATAGCCCGTTGCCTTGCCATCGACCCCAAATTTATTATGCTCGATGAACCATTTGCGGGTGTCGATCCTATCGCTGTCGAGGATATCCAGCAGATAGTGTGGAAGCTCAAGGACCGCAACATAGGTATCCTTATCACCGATCACAACGTGCAGGAAACTCTTAGCATAACCGACCGTGCCTACTTGCTTTTCGAGGGCCGCATCCTGTTCCAGGGCAGTCCCGAAGAATTGGCGGAAAACAAGATTGTCCGCGAGAAATATCTTAGTAACAGTTTTGTGCTACGCAAGAAGGATTTCCAGTTGATGGAAGAGGAACGAAAGGCCAAAGAAGCGAGCGAAACAGACGGATTATTGGCTGAAAATGGTTAAAAACTGCAAAAAATGCCGATATTCGCTCAATTATATGTAACTTTGCACCTCAATTTGAATAACAATAATAATATATAATAGAAAAAGAAAGATGAACATTTCATTTGAAAATCCAGACAAAATCAATGGAGTGCTGAAAGTCTCCATCGAGAAGGATGATTATCAGGGAGAGGTAGATAAGACCCTGAAGAACTATCGTAAGCAAGCCAACATTCCAGGTTTCCGCAAGGGGCAGGCTCCGATGGGTATGATTAAACGCCAGTTTGGCATGCAGGTCAAGATGGACGTGATTAATAAGGTATTGGGTGAAAAGCTCAACGGTTATATCATCGACAACAAGATTGCCATGCTTGGCGCTCCTCTGCCCAATGCAGCTCAGGTGGAGCAGGATTTGGAGAAGGACGGTCCCTTTGAGTTTATTTTCGATATTGCCGTTGCTCCTGAAATCAATGTCGAGATCAACGAGAAGGATGAGATTGACCATTATTCAATCGAGGTTGACGACAAGCTTGTTGACCAGCAGGTGGATATGTTTAGAAGCCGTTCGGGTCACTATGATAAGGTGGATAGCTATGATGCAGCTCAGAATGACATGCTCAAGGGCGACCTTCGCGAGCTTGATGCCGACGGAAACGCAAAGGCCGACGGCATTGTTGTAGAGCAGGCAGTGCTGATGCCTGAATATATTAAGGTGGAAGATCAGCAGAAGCTGTTCGAGGGTGCCAAGGTTGGCAGTGTCATCACCTTCAATCCCAAGAAGGCATATCCCGAGAGTAATGCCGAGATCAAGTCGTTGCTTAAGATTAGCGACGAACAGGCAGAGGCACTTGAGTCTGATTTCACATTCCTCGTTACTGAGGTGTCTCGCTTTGTCAAGGCCGATGTCGATCAGGCTCTCTTCGACCAGGTATATGGTGAGGGCAACGTCAAGGACGAGGCTGAGTTCCGTCAGAAGGTGGCCGACTCTATCAAGGCACAGTTTGCCAACGACGAGGAGTTCAAGTTTATACTCGACCTCCGCAAGTATGCCGTGAACAAGGCAGGCGAACTCACCTTCCCCGAAGAGCTTCTCAAGCGCATCATGAAGAGCAACAATCCCGACAAGGATGACAAGTTTATCGAGGATAACTTTGCCCCCAGTCTTGCTGAGCTCAAGTGGAACCTTATCAGGAACGAGCTCATGGCGGCCAACAATATCAAGGTTGACAAGGACGACGTTCTCAAGGTTTGCAAGGATGTAGCCCGCATGCAGTTTGCCCAGTATGGTATGAGCAATGTGCCCGACGAGTATCTCGACAATTACGTTCAGCAGATGATGAAGGACGAGAAGAGTTTCGAACCTTATGTTGAGCGTGCATCTGATGTAAAACTTGCAGAAGCAATCAAAAAAGTAGTTAAATTGAACGAAAAAAGCGTCACTTTGGACGAGTTTAACAAGTTAATGTCAGAAAAATAAGATTTTTTAGGAAAAAAACCTCATAAAATAGAAGGTTATCGACTTTTTTTATTAATTTTGTTCCACGAACGAAAAGAAAAGGTCGGTGGCCTTCTATTTTTGTCAATATATAATACGTAAAAAATCGATTTGAAACATATATGAACTATGAATGATTTTAGAAAATATGCAACCCGTCATCTCGGTATCAACGGGATGGTTTTGGATGATGTGGTAAGCCAGCAGGCTCAGTATCTCAACCCCTACATTTTGGAGGAGAGACAACTTAATGTTACTCAGATGGACGTGTTCTCACGCCTTATGATGGATCGTATCATTTTCCTTGGTACGCAGATAGACGACTATACCGCCAACACCCTTCAGGCGCAGTTGCTCTATCTCGACTCGGTGGATCCCGGCAAGGACATCTCAATCTATATCAACTCGCCCGGCGGCAGCGTGACGGCAGGATTGGGCATCTACGACACCATGCAGTTTATCAGCAGTGACGTAGCCACTATCTGCACAGGTATGGCCGCCTCCATGGGAGCAGTGCTTCTTGTGGCAGGTCAGGAAGGCAAGCGTTCCGCCCTTCCTCATAGCCGTGTTATGATTCACCAGCCCCTGGGCGGTGTTCAGGGTCAGGCTTCGGATATCGAGATCGAGGCAAAGGAGATTATGAAGTTTAAGAAGGAGCTGTATACCATCATCTCCAATCACTCTCACACCCCCTTCGAGAAGGTGTGGAACGACTCCGACCGCAACTATTGGATGACAGCGGAGGAAGCTCGTGAATATGGTATGATTGACAAGGTTCTGATAAGAAAGAAGAGCGATGAGGAAAACATGTAGTTTCTGCGGACGAAGTGATAAGGATGTGGCGTTAATGATAACAGGCATTAGCGGTAATATCTGCAACATCTGCACTGAGCAGGCTTACAAGATATTACAGGAGTCAACCAAGGCTGCAGCAAAGATGGTAAAAGAGAAAGACAACAAGGCTCTGAAGGTGCCCAAGCCCAAGGAGATCAAGGCTTATCTCGACCAGTATGTCATTGGTCAGGACGACGCCAAACGATTCCTCGCCGTTGCCGTATATAATCATTACAAGCGTCTCAAGCAACCCGAAGATCCCGATGGGGTTGAGATTGAGAAGAGCAACATTGTCATGGTGGGTAGCACTGGAACAGGTAAGACTCTCCTCGCGCGCACTATTGCCAAATTGCTCGATGTGCCGTTCACTATTGTCGATGCCACGGTGTTCACCGAGGCAGGATATGTTGGCGAAGATGTCGAGAGTATATTGTCGCGCCTCCTCCAAGTGGCCGACTACGACGTTGAGGCAGCCCAGAGGGGTATCGTATTTATTGACGAGATAGACAAGATAGCCCGCAAGGGCGACAACCCCTCAATCACACGTGATGTGAGTGGCGAGGGTGTTCAGCAGTCTATGCTCAAACTGCTTGAGGGCACAGTGGTGAATGTTCCGCCAAAAGGTGGCCGCAAGCATCCCGACCAGGACTATATCCATGTCGATACGCGCAATATCCTCTTTATATGCGGAGGAGCGTTCGACGGTATTGAGCGCAAGATAGCCCAGCGTCTCAACACACATTCCGTGGGGTTCGACTCAGTGCTCAACACCAAGAAGTTCGACAAGGGCAACATGATGCAATACATTCAGCCTGATGACCTTAAGTCCTTCGGTCTGATACCCGAACTTATTGGACGTCTTCCTGTGCTCACCTATCTCAATCCTCTCGACCGCGATGCCCTTGAGAAGATACTGAAGGAGCCCAAGAACTCTATCATCAAGCAATACCAGAAACTCTTCGAGATGGATGGTGTAAAACTCGTGTTTGAAGAAGACGCACTGCAGTATATCATCGATAAGGCAGTGAGTTACAAACTTGGTGCCCGCGGACTTCGTTCGATAGTTGAGTCAATAATGACCGACGCCATGTTTGAGGCACCGTCTTCTCGCAAGAAGACTTTCACTGTCACCCGTGAGTACGCCGAGCGCCAACTCCAGAAAGACAGTTCTTTTGCAGTATAATACTATTAGAAATACATATTGTTATGGCAGACAAGAATAATTTAACAATAGCACTGAAGAAATATTTCGGTTTTGACAAATTTAAGGGCGACCAGGAGTCCATCATCTGTAATCTTCTTGATGGCAATGACACATTCGTGCTTATGCCAACCGGAGGAGGCAAGTCTCTATGTTATCAGTTGCCGTCCTTGTTGATGGAAGGAACTGCCATCGTTATATCGCCTCTTATTGCGCTGATGAAGAACCAAGTGGATGTAATGTGCAATCTGAGCGAGAACGAGGGAGTTGCCCATTACATCAATTCTTCTCTCAATAAGGCAGCCATCGACCTCGTCAAGAGTGACATCACAAATGGCGTGTGCAAGTTGCTTTATGTTGCGCCCGAGTCGCTCACCAAGGAAGAGTATGTCGAATTCCTTAAGACGGTGAAGATATCGTTCTATGCCGTTGACGAGGCACACTGTATCTCGGAGTGGGGACATGATTTCCGTCCCGAGTATCGTCGTATTCGCCCTATAATCAATGAGATAGGTCCGGCTCCTGTGATAGCTCTCACAGCTACCGCCACCGATAAGGTTCGCACCGACATCAAGAAGAGTCTTGGTATTTTGGATGCCAAGGAGTTCAAGAGTTCGTTCAATCGTCCAAATCTCTATTATGAGGTAAGGTCGAAGACGAAGGATGTCGATAAGGATATAGTACGCTTTATCCGTCAACATCAGGGTAAGAGCGGTATTATATATTGCCTTTCGCGCAAGAAGGTTGAAGATCTTGCCGACATACTCCGTGCCAACGACATTAAGGCAGCAGCCTATCATGCAGGTCTTGACACTGCCACCCGTTCACAGACTCAGGATGATTTCCTTATGGAGAAGATAGATGTCATAGTTGCCACCATCGCCTTCGGTATGGGAATCGACAAGCCCGATGTGCGCTTTGTCATCCACTACGACATCCCCAAGAGTCTTGAGGGCTACTATCAGGAGACCGGACGTGCCGGACGCGATGGTGGCGAAGGTGTATGCCTTGCTTTCTACAGTCATAAGGATCTCGACAAACTTGACAAGTTTATGGAGGGCAAGCCGGTGGCCGAGCAAGACATAGGCCGTCAATTGTTGCAGGAGACAGCAGCATATGCCGAGACGTCTGTGTGTCGCCGTAAGATGTTGCTTCATTACTTTGGTGAGGCTTATAATAAGGACAACTGCGGCAACTGTGACAACTGCCTCCATCCCAAGAAAAAGATCGATGCCGAAAAGCAGCTCGTCATGGCTCTTCAGGCCATTCTTGCCATTAAGGAGAATTTCCGCGAGGACTACGTCATCGACTTTATCACAGGCCGTGAGACCGACGAGGTGCTAGCCCATAAGCATCATAATCTGGAAGAGTTCGGCATCGGCGAGGATGAGGACGACAAGATATGGAGTCCGCTTATCCGCCAGGCGCTCATTGCGGGCTATCTCAAGAAGGATGTAGAGAACTATGGTTTGCTCAAGGTGACATCTTCGGGCAAGAAATACATCAAGAAGCCGCTTCCCTTCCAGATTGTGCTCAATAATGAGTTTAGCGAGGACGACGACAATGCCGAGAATGCCATAACTACAAGCGCTCTCGACCCTACACTCGCATCCATGCTCAGAGACCTCCGCAAGAAGGTTTCCAAGAAGATGGAGCGTCCTCCCTATGTCATTTTCCAGGATGTGTCTATCGAGCAGATGGCCACCGACTATCCCATAACTCTTGAGGAATTGAAGAGTATTCAGGGAGTGGGCGAGGGTAAGACCCGCCAGCCCTATGCCAAGGATTTTGTTGAGCTCATCAAGCGTTATTGCGAGGAGAACGACATCGTGCGTCAGTCCGACCTTCGTGTGCGCACAGTCGCCAAGAAGTCAATGCTTAAGGTGAGCATCATCCAGAGCATCGACCGTCAGATAGCTCTCGACGACATAGCCAATGCCAAGGGCATCGACTTCGACGAGATGCTCGATGAGGTTGAGGCCATCGTATATTCCGGCACCAAACTCAATATCGACTATTTCCTTGATGAAGTGATGGATGAGGATCACGTGGATGATATTTATGAGTATTTCAGGGAGTCGGACACCGACAACCTGCAGGTTGCTATCGACGAACTTGGCGACGAGTATTCCGAGGACGAGATACGACTTGTGAGAATCAAGTTTATCTCGGAAATGGCAAACTGATACATTAATTAGGAATTAGGGATTAGGAATTAGGAATTGGGAATTAGAAATTAGGAATTCAATGCAATATATACTGAAAGCTCCGGATAATCTTAAGACGGACGTCAAATTGCCGGCATCCAAGAGTATTGGCAACAGGGCATTGGTAATCAATGCCCTTGCTGGTGGCACTACTATGCCGGAAAATCTCTCCGACTGCGATGATACCGCTGTTATGCTGCGCGCACTGCGTGATATGCCCTACGAGATTGACATCAAGGCAGCCGGAACAGCCATGCGTTTCATGACCGCCTATCTTGCCGCCACTCCCGGCGAGCATGTCATCACAGGCACTGAGCGTATGCGCCATCGCCCGATTGCCGTTCTCGTGGATGCCTTGCGCAGTCTTGGTGCGCATATCGATTACATTGGCGAAGAGGGCTATCCACCACTCCGTATCGAGGGCAGGCAGCTCTACGGTCGTCAACTCGACATCCCGGGTAATGTCAGTTCGCAGTATATCTCAGCGTTGCTTATGATTGCCCCAACGCTCAAGAGCGATCTCGAGCTCCATCTCACAGGCGAGATATTCTCCCGTCCATACATCGACCTCACGCTATGGATGATGAAGGAGTATGGAGCCGTGGCGGAGTGGAAGGACATCGACACTATCTACGTCAAGGCTCAACCCTATGTCTCCCGTCCTTATTATATAGAGAACGACTGGAGCGCCTCCTCCTATTGGTATGAGATGATGGCAATGAGCGGTGGCGAGTTTGACGAGGTAGTGCTTGAGGGACTCACCGATGGCAGCAAGCAGGGCGACTCCATGTCGCGTTATATCTTTAGTCTGCTTGGTGTCAAGACCTCCTTCGAGCCGTCGTCCCTGCCTGGTATGCAGCGTGTCAGACTACGTAACAAAGGTCATTGTGTTCCTCGTCTTGAGTATGACTTTGTCAATGCTCCCGACCTTGCGCAGACCTTTGTCGTCACTTGCCTTGCCCTCAATGTGCCATTTGTCTTTTCAGGACTCAAAACCCTGAAGATCAAGGAGACCGATCGTATAGAGGCTCTCAAGACCGAGGCTCGCAAATTGGGATATGTGCTTCATGATGTTGATAATAGTCAATTGATTTGGGATGGTGAGCGATGTGAGCCGATGCCCGATGCAGCCATCGACACCTACGAAGACCATCGCATGGCACTTGCTTTTGCCCCCTTGGCTTTCGTGATGCCCGAAATTCGTATCAACAATCCGCATGTGGTCACCAAGTCATATCCCCACTATTGGACCGACATGCTTAGTGCGGGCTTTGAAATCACCGAAGTTTAGAGCCCATGGTAGTTGTGGTCGTTCTCATGCTCTCGCTTTTGGCGTTGGGGGTGTTGTCCGCGTTGTGGAGTCGCATGTCGTCATCCGCCGACGGAGAGCCTGACGCCATAGTCGATCGTCCCACTTGCTCCACTTGCAATGGCGATGACTCGCGTTGTGAGCAGGAATGCATGATGGAGGCGGCTACTCGCGAGGTGGAATACTACGACGACGAGGAACTCGACCGCTATCGTGGTCGCCCCTCCGATTGCTATACTGATACCGAGGCTGATGACTTCCGCGAAGTGCTGATGAGTATGGTGCAGTCGGATGCCAAGGGGTGGAATCGTAGTTTGATATTAAGGGGAATAAATGTCCCCGACCAGATAAAGGATGAACTCTTATTGATGATAGATGGAGATACTTGAATATTCATTCTTTCAAAATGCCCTTATTGGGTGTCTGCTGGCAAGCGTCTTGTGCGGCATTGTGGGTACGTATATCGTCACCCGCCGTCTTGTGTTTATCAGTGGAGGGATAACCCATGCCTCTTTCGGAGGAATCGGCCTTGGCGTATGTCTTGGTTTCAATCCCGTCCTTTCCGCCATGGTGTTTGCCGTTGCCAGTGCATGTGGTGTGCAGTGGATGTCAACCCGTGGACGCATAAGGGAAGACTCAGCCATAGCCCTCTTTTGGACATTGGGGATGAGTGTCGGCATTATATGCTGTTTTCTCACTCCCGGTTTCATGCCCGACCTCCCGTCCTATCTTTTCGGCAGTGTCCTCACCATAGGCACCCCCGATCTTGTCCTCCTTTCGTTGGTGATGGCAGTAGTGGTGCTGTTGTTCGCCTCCCTTTGGCGCACTCTCGTGGCTGTGTCCTTCGATGCAGTCTTTGCCCGTTCGCGCCGCCTGCCGGTTGACTTTCTTGAGTATATGATGATGGTCGTCATTGCCGTCACCATTGTATCCACCCTCCGTCTTGTGGGCGTGGTGCTTGCCATCAGTCTGCTCACGGTTCCTCAGATGACAGCCAATCTTTTCACCCACGACTATCGCCGCATGGTCTTTCTCAGCATAGTATTCGGTGCGGTATATAGCGTATTGGGTATCGCCATTGCCTATTGGATTAATGTTCCATCCGGTGCTACCATCATCTTCGTTTCCATAGTGTGCTATGGTCTTTGCCGTCTGTTGCTGTTATGTCGTCGTGGCGTTGCGTTTTCATTGCTTGTTTTGTCAGTTGTCATGCTTAGCGGCTGTTCTTCCAAGAAGAACACTGCTACCACCCGATGGTGGCAGTCATTCAACACCCGCTATAATGTTTATTTCAATGGCAGCCAGGCCTTCATAGAAGGAGCACAGGAGAAGGAATCTTCAGCCACCGACGACTACACCGCGCTATTGCCGCTCTATCAAGTGGGCAACAAGAATAATCGCGACCTCGGTAAGGCCAAGTTCGACGTTGCGATCCTAAAGGCCGAGAAAGCCATCAAGCTCCATAGTATCAAGCAGCGCCCCGTGTGGAATAAGAGTCGCCGCAAGACAGCCAAGGACATCGAGTGGTTGGGTCGCCGCGAGTATAACCCTTTCATTTGGAAGGCGTGGCTCCTGCTTGGCAAGTCGCAGTTTCAGAAAGGCAATTTTGATGAGGCTGCCGCCACCTTTTCATATATGTCGCGTCTCTATGCCACCCAACCCGCCATCTGCGGCATAGCCAATTCGTGGCTTGTGCGCAGTTATGCCGAACAGGATTGGCTCTACGAGGCTGACGATGTCATCACCCGTCAGCGTCGCGATTCAATCCACTATCGTGCAGCCGCCGACTGGGACTATGCGCTCACCGACTATTATCTCCATGCCGCCGACTATGCCAAGGCAGCCGAGTCGCTCGCTCGTGTCATACGCCATGAGCGTCGTCGCCGCCTCAAGGCACGCCAGTGGTTCTTGATGGGCCAGTTGCAGACGCAGTTGGGCAATCCCTCTGCCGCCTATGATGCCTATCGCCATGTAGTGCGTCTCAATCCTCCCTACCAACTTGCCTTTAATGCCCGCATAGCCCAAACCGAGGTTATGGCAGCATCCAATTCCAAGAAGATGATCTCTCGCCTGCGCCGTATGGCAGCCTCAGATAATAATAAGGAATATCTCGACCAGGTGTATTATGCCATCGGCAATATCCATCTTCTGCGCAAGGACACTCTCAATGCCATTGCCGCCTATGAGAAAGGCATTGCCAAAGCCACCCGTAGCGGTATAGAGAAGGGAGTACTGCTGCTCACACTTGGCAATCTCTATTGGCAACGCGAGTCGTATTCCGATGCACGCCGCTGTTATGGAGAAGCCATCGGCCTGCTCGATCGCGACCGTACCGATTATGAAGAATTGTCCCATCGTTCGCAAGTGCTCGACGAACTTGTTCCCCATACAGATGCCATCCATCTTCAGGACTCGCTACAAAGCCTTGTTGCCATGTCCGAAGGCGAGCGCAATGCCGCCATCGACAGGGTGATTGATGCATTGAAGAAGAAAGAGAAGGAGGAACGCCGCCGCCAGCAGGAGCTTGAGGCCGAGCAACAAGCAGATAGGCAGGCAGCCATGTCGGGGACAGGGCAACGCACTCCCCAGAAATCCTCCTCAACCACCTCCGCGGGTAAAGGCGGGAGTGGCGTATGGTATTTCTACAATCCCATGGCAGTCAGTCAGGGCAAGGCCCTCTTCCAGCAGCAATGGGGTAGGAGAGAGAATATCGACGACTGGCAGCGCGTCAATCGCACCGTCCTCAAAATGGACTCCGATGAGACTGCCGACTCCGACGATTTCTCCTCTTCGGATTCCCTGTCAATAGCCCTCAGCGATTCCTTGTCGTCATCCCCCGTGCCCGGCGCGTCAGCGTCGGGGCAGCAGTCTCCCGATTCCCTGTCCCCCTACACGCGCGATTACTATCTCGCCCAGCTCCCCTTCACCCCCGAACAAAAGGAGTCCAGCGATGCCATTATCATGGAAGCCCTATATAATTCAGGTGTCATTTTCCAGGATAAGCTCGACAACCTCCCTCTTGCCGAAAAGCAGTTCTCGCGCCTTCTCAACCAGTATCCCCAGTGGCAGCGTGGCGACGAGACCCTCTATCATCTCTTCTTGCTCTATTCACGTCAGAATGCTCATACAAAAGCATCCGACTGTGTCTCTCAAATGGAGCAGCTCTATCCCGAGAGCCAGTGGACACAACTGCTCACCGACCCTCATTTTGTCGAGAACGCCCGTTTTGGGGCGCATATCGAGGATTCACTCTATGCCGCCACCTATGAGGCATTCAAGGCCGACCGCCACGACGAGGTGCTCGCCAATGCGTCGCTCTCCGAATCGCGTTTCCCTCAGGGTGTCAACAGGGCAAAGGTGATATTCATTAAGGGCATGACCTTGCTCAACTCAGGCGATGCCTCTGGGTGCAGTGCCGAGATGCAGCAGGTGGTTGAGAAATATCCCGACAGTGAGGTGTCCCCCATTGCGGGTATGATTCTCAAGGGAGTACAGGACGGGCGCAGTCTTTATGGAGGCAAGTTTGACATTGGCGACCTGTGGACTCGTCGCACCTCTATCTCTGCGGCTGCCGACAGCGTCGTTTCCGACACACTCAGTCTCGAGCGCCAGTCGCCCTATGTGTTCATCCTTGCGTTCAATCCCGCCGAGGTGTCGTCCAACAAACTCCTCTTTGCCATTGGCAAGTATAACTTCATGAGTTTTATGGTGCGCAGCTTCGACATGCGCATAGAGGAGTCAGAGGGCAGTGCGCGTCTTGTTGTCAGCGGATTCCTTAATTACGACGAGGCAGTTCAATATTCCCGTCGCCTTTCCGCCGACAAAGATATGTCCAAACGTCTTGAAGGTTGCCGTCGCATTGTGGTCAGTGAGGCAAATATGCCCCTGCTTGGCACCCGCTATAGCTACGACGACTACGACCTGTTCTTCACCCGCACCCTTGCCCCTGTCAAGGTGAGCACCGAACAGTTGCTCAATCTTCCCGAGACAATCGTCGTTGCCGAGTCGCCTGATGACGCCGAGTCTTCAGAAGAATCCGAATATCAGGAAGATTCGGAGTCGCCCGATGATTCCGACACCTTCGATTTCGACGAGGATTTCTATCGTTGACCTAAATTAAATAAGAATATGATAAAAAACGGAACACTGTTATGGGTGGATGACGAGATGGAACTTCTGCGTGCCCACATCATTTTTTTGGAAAAGAAAGGCTACGAGGTTGTCACCGTGAACAATGGTGACGATGCCATCGACCTTTGCCGTGAACGCAGTTTCGACCTTGTTCTTCTCGACGAGATGATGCCTGGTCTCAGCGGTCTCGAAACCCTCCAGAGCATAAAGGAGATAGCTCCCTCCATGCCCGTGGTGATGGTTACCAAGAGCGAGGAGGAAGACATCATGAATCAGGCCATTGGTTCGAAGATTTCCGACTATCTCATCAAGCCCGTCAATCCTAATCAGATACTTCTCACCCTCAAGAAGAATATCCACCGCAAGGAGATTGTTGCCGAAGTCACCGAGTCGGGCTATCAACAGGACTTCCAGCGCATATCCATGGCTATTATGGACTGTCGCACGTGGGATGATTGGGTGGATATCTACCGTCGTTTAGTGCATTGGGAACTTGAGTTAAGTACAGCCGACAGCCAGATGGCCGAGATGCTTGCCATGCAGAAGGATGAGGCGGATAATGGTTTTGCCAAATTCATCCGCGCCAACTATATGCAGTGGATGGAGACACTTGTCCCCGGGGCGCGCGATGCCAGCAGACCCTTGTTTAGTCCTGAGATTTTCAAGACCATGGTCTTCCCTGCCGTTGATGCCGGCGAGAAGGTGTTCCTCGTCGTACTCGATAATTTCCGCTACGACCAGTGGCGCATGCTCTCCGCCGAACTCTCCGACAGTTTCGACATCGATGAGCAACTCTATTGCAGTATTCTTCCCACCGCCACCCAGTATGCCCGCAATGCCCTGTTCAGCGGACTTATGCCCAAGGACATCGAGCGTATGTTTCCCGACCTTTGGGTGGATGAAGACGAGGACGAAGGAAAGAATGTCAATGAGGAACCACTCATACGCACACAGATAGAGCGTTTCCGCCGTCACGACACCTTCTCTTATTATAAGGTCAACGACATCTCTGTGGCAGAGCGCTATCTGCAGCGTTATTCCCAGTTGTCCAAGAACGACATCAATGTTGTGGTGTTCAATTTCATCGACATGCTCAGTCATGCCCGCACCGAGTCGAAGATGGTGCGCGAGTTGGCAAACACCGAGTCGGCTTATCGCAGCATCACCCTCAGTTGGTTCCGCCATTCGGCAATCTCCGACCTTTTCAAGCTCCTTGCCCAGAGCGACTACCGCGTGATTGTAACTACCGACCACGGTTCGGTGCGCTCGTGCAAGCCCGTGAAGATTATCGGCGACCGCAACACCAACACCAACCTCCGCTATAAGCTCGGCAAGAATCTTGCCTACGACAATAAGGATCTCTTTGTCATCAAAGAGCCTCACAAGGCCCATCTTCCGTCGCCCAATGTCAGCACCAGCTATGTCTTTGCCACCGGCGACAGTTTTTTTGCCTATCCCAACAACTATAACTATTACGTGTCCTATTATAAGAACACGTTCCAGCACGGAGGCATATCGCTTGAGGAGATGGTGATACCGCTTGTTACTTTGAAAGTTAGGAATTAGGAATTGGGAATTAGGAATTAGAAATTAGGAATTATTATGGAAATAAAGATTGAAAATTTGGATAAGATCCGTGAGGCTGCGAGGGAGTTCATAGCCAATATCGGCGATAGCACCGTCTTTGCCTTCTATGGCAAGATGGGAGCCGGCAAGACCACCTTTGTCAAGGCAGTGTGTGAGGAGTTGGGAGTGGATGATGTCATCACTTCGCCCACGTTCTCCATCGTCAATGAATACCGTTCTGAGAAAACGGGCGAACTCATCTATCACTTTGATTTCTATCGTGTTAAGAAGATTGAGGAAGTATATGACATGGGCTTCGAGGATTATTTCTACAGTGGAGCTCTGTGTTTTATTGAGTGGCCCGAACTGTGTGAGGAAGTGATGCCCGATGACACCGTCAAGGTGTCTATACAAGAAGAGCCAGATGGCTCGCGCACTATTATGTTATGACATCCATAATCAAATTCATAAAAAACTGGACATTGCCTGTTGCGATGTTCAGTGGGGCGTTGGCGTATTATATCTGTCGCGCCTTGCCCTTGACGTATGAGGTGAAGGCCGACATCCTCTCGGTGATTGAGGTTCTGCAGCCTGTGTTGCTCTTCATCATGCTCTTCGTGGCGTTCTGCAAGATAAAGCCCACCGACCTCAAGCCCCATCGTTGGCATCTTTGGCTGTTGCTCACCCAGTGCCTGCTGTTTGCTGCGGCCTGTTTCTTTCTTTGGG
Source organism: uncultured Prevotella sp. (assembly GCA_945830345.1). Lineage (GTDB taxonomy): Bacteria > Bacteroidota > Bacteroidia > Bacteroidales > Bacteroidaceae > Prevotella. Next base: position 1,364 of record CALZYS010000027.1, on the reverse strand, counting down.
CGTTTCCCTCCACCCAGTCGCGAGTGATAGTCGAGGGCTTCATGCTTGCCATCATCTGTCCCACCGCCACTGCATGTGCCGTTGTGACGCAGAAGTTGGGAGGCGACTCGGCAGCCACCACATCCTACACCATCATAATCAATATGCTAGTGGCGTTGCTCTGTCCCGCCCTTCTTCCCTTGGCCCATCCCCAGGCAGGTCTGTCGTTTGTGCCCGCCTTTATGGTCATCATCAACAAGGTGTTCCCCTTGCTCATCGTCCCCCTCTTCCTCGCTTGGTTTGTTCGTTATCTCATGCCCGGATTCCATCGCCGCATAGTGGCCACCAAGGATTTGGCATTCTATATGTGGGCGGTGTCGCTTGCCATAGCCATCGCTGTCACGTGCAAAGCATTGGCACACAGTCAGGAGTCGATGTGGAATGTTGGCGGCATTGCCGTTGTCACCCTTGTGGCATGTCTCTTCCAGTTTGGCTTTGGCAGATGGATAGGTAGTCATTACGATGTGCGTATGGAGGCTGGCCAGGCACTTGGTCAGAAGAACACCGTCTTCATCATTTGGCTAGGCTACACCTTTCTCTCCCCAATCACCGCTGCTGCCGGCGGTTTCTATTCCGTATGGCACAACCTCGTCAATTCGTGGCAACTTTATAAAAAGAGGAAGATGAGTGATGATTGACGACAAATGACGAGAAATTCCGCCAAAGATTTGGCGGTTTCAGATTTTCTTTGTACCTTTGCCCCCAAATATAAAATATATGAGTGAGAAGACAAAGAACAATGGCGCTGTAAGCTCAGAAGTAAAATCTCCATGGATAGATAAGTTGGGCGATTATTTGCTCGACGTATCCAAGTATGTTCTTACTGGCGTAGTCATAACATCATTGTTTAACAACATAAAAGAGCAAATGTTAATTTACTCATTGGGTATTATGATATCATTGTGCTCTTTGTTTGTAGGTTTGGTATTAACTAATAAAAAGAAAGGGAAATAGTTATGGGTGTTTATATGGTATTTGCAGTTGTGGCAGTTCCTTGCATGATTTTTATCATCTATGCTTTTACCCCCAGTGGTAAGCGATGGAGAAGACAACAAGGAATATTGTAGTATTAATCTGAATTAAAAGAAATTTCTCGTCCCGCAGGGCATCAACCCTGCGGGACGTTTTTCATATATAGGTTTTAAGAAGAAAAAGAGTATGATGAAGACATGGAACGACAACATAAGACAACATAAGGCAACATAAGACAACTTTTATCTGCAAGCGTCTTATTTGAATCTGTGAAAATCAAAAATATCTTTAGATATTAAAATAATCTGTGCCAATCTGTGATAATCTGTGGATGAAAAAACATCCGTGGATAA
>CALZYS010000026.1 GCA_945830345.1 uncultured Prevotella sp. | reverse complement strand
CCTTGATGTCCTTTTCCATCTCGTTCATTCCTTCCTTGAACGAGCGCACGCCCTTACCCAAACCCTTCATGAGTTCGGGAATCTTCTTGCCGCCAAAGAACAGCAGCACCACCAATGCGATAAGCAGCACTTCCTGCATGCCTATTCCGCCTATAAACAATGTTGTCATATTTTGTATCGTTTTTTAACTATGGCTAATTGACTGGCGAAGTCGCTCCACGTATGCGTCGATGCGGTGAAGCTCCTTCGGGATATTTATTCGCTGTGGACAATGAGATACGCACTTGCCGCAACCGATGCAATGACTCGCCTGTCGCAACTTGGGCACACTCTTGTCATAGCCAGCAAGAAACTCGCGCCTTGCCTTGTGGTAGTTCTCATTCTGCGCTCCCACGGGCATACGGTCTTCATTCAGGCACTTGTTATAATATAATAATGTGGCGGGAATGTCGATACCGTATGGACATGGCATGCAATACTTGCAGTCGTTGCAGGGGATATTGCCAAACTGAATCATGATATTCGCTGCCTCCTCAAGGAACGCGAGTTCGTCATCACTAAGCGGTTTCAGCGGTGAGTATGTGCGGATATTGTCCTGAAGATGTTCCATACGCGTCATACCGCTCAAGACAGTGAGCACCTTAGGCATTGTTCCCGCAAAGCGGAATGCCCACGAAGCCACACTCTTCTCCGGTTCGCGCTGCAAGAGATATGCCGCCACCTTTCCTGGCACCTTCGACAGTCGACCACCAAGCAAGGGTTCCATAATGACTGCGGGAATATTGCGCTTGGCTAGTTCGGCATACAGGTATTCGGCATCGGTATTCGCGGGATTGGTGATCTTGGCATGCCTCCAGTCGAGATAGTTGAGCTGTATCTGCACAAAGTCCCACTTATATTCGTCGTGCTTCGAGAGCAGATAGTCGAACACACGGATGTCACCATGATACGAGAAACCAAGGTTGCGAATCCTACCAGCCTTGCGCTCCTCCATCAGGAAGTTGAGTATGCCGTTGTTCTCATATCTCTCGGCATATTCGGCCATGGCATCCCTACCGCCTCCAATGGCATGCAGCAGCATATAGTCGATATAATCCACCCGCAACTCCTTCAGCGAATTGCGATACATCTCGATTGATGCCTCACGACCACGAGTGTCTGGGGAGAAGTTCGACAGTTTTGTGGCTACAAAGTACTTGTTGCGCGGATGACGACTGAGCGCAATGCCCGTAGCCCTCTCCGACATTCCCTGGCAATACACTGGCGACGTGTCGAAATAGTTCACTCCGTGTTCAAGAGCATAATCTACAAGTCGGTTCACTTCCTCCTGGTCGATTTCCTCGTTCACCTCGTCACCCTCGTCTTCCACTGCCGCCTCCTTGGTGGGCAGCCTCATCATACCGAAGCCAAGTATCGACACCTTGTCTCCTGTAGTCGGGTTAATACGATATGTCATCTTGTCCTTGGGCACCTCACCCTCAGCCGACTCCTTGGCATCTTTCTTGGAGCCTCCGCACGATGCAAGTCCGGCAGTAGCAACTCCTGCCACTCCCATCGTCTTTATAAATTCCCTACGTGATATTTTCTTGTTCATTCCTAATTCCTAATTCCTAATTAATACAAGCTATGCCTCTCATGTCCCTCAACGTATATCGCACTGAACGGGCGAGCGGGACACAGGTTCTCGCATGCTCCGCAACCGATGCAACGCTCGGTGTCGATAACTGGAATCTTCGGCGACTCGTCGTCCTCGGCATCCATGTGCACCATCAGTATGGCTCCCGACGGACAATGGCGGGCACAGTTGCCGCAGCTCACCCCGTCGGTCACCGGCAGACAGTTTTTCTTTATCCACACTGCATGACCGATGCGGATGGATGATTTCTCGGCTACCGTTATCGGACGGATGGCTCCTGCCGGACATACCTCAGAGCAGCGTGTGCACTCGGGACGGCAGTAGCCATTCTCGTATGACATCTCCGGCTGCATCAAAGTCTCCAAGTTGGTTGAAGGACGAAGCACACCGTTGGGACATTCCGACACACAGAGTTGGCACGCCGTGCAATGATGTGCAAAATGACGTGCACCCTTTGCTCCTGGCGGAAGGATTGGTGTGGCACGATTAGGCTCCTGCTTGTCCTCAATGGCAGCAAGCCCTCCATCCACCTTCTTCTCTTGTGCTTTGATAAGAGATGTTGCGGCAAGAGTGGCAGTGAGAGTGAGGAAACTGCGGCGTGAACCGTCAGTCTTCTCATTGCTGCATTTATCCGAAGAGTTGTTGCATGATGAAGAGTTGTTGCATGCCGAGGACTTCTTGCCATAGGCATAACTCAATGTCAATGCTCCGTGCTTGCAGTTATTCAAGCAATCCATACAAGCCACACAACGGCTATAGTCGATACGATGGTTTTTGGCGTCGATGCAGGATGCCTTGCATTTCTTGGCACAACGTTTGCAACTATTGCACTTCGACGTGTCGATCATCGGACGGAAAAGTGCGAAGCGCGCAAAGAATCCCAATATCGTGCCCACAGGACAGATGGTGTTGCAATAGGTGCGACCGCCTATCCATGCCAATATCGCCACAATGATGAACGTCACCCCTGCCACAATGGCTACAGGCGAAAGCGATGGCGACACGACGCTCGCCACCATTCTGCCGTATGAACTATATGGAGCAAGCAAAGCCACAAGCGGACCGAGTCCTGATATAAAAGCCACGATGAATACCACGAGTATGCCATATCTCAGCCATTTCTTCTCGCCGGAATATGAGAAGCGTGATTTCTTCTTCTTTCTCCTTCCGCTGACCCAAGAGATAATGTCCTGCATCACACCGAGCGGACATATCACCGAGCAATACACCCTGCCCACAAGCAGCGTGAGAGCCACCAATGCCACTACCACAAATATATTTATGGCGAGCAAGGCAGGCAGAAACTGTATCTTGGCGGTCCATCCCAACCACTCCTGTACTGTTCCCGTGGTGTCCACGAACAAAGCCGTCACTGACAGGAAAAACAGTGTGGCAAGCAATATTCTTATTCTTCTTAACATATAAATAGTTGTATGAGCGGGTTACATCTTCTGGTTGTTCGCCATTTTCAGTTCCATCAGCGACACGTTCTCGTTGCGGAATCTTGCCTTGGGATTCTTCTCCTTGCCGTCGGGCCATGTGCCTTCCTCCTGCTCCTTGAACTGTATAGCTTTCTGAGGACAGTTTTGTATGCAGGCAAAGCAAAACTCGCAGTCGCCCTCCATCCTCACTCCCCTACCCGTGAGATCATAATTGCCTCGCGGACAGACGTATGCGCAGATGCCGCAGTCGATGCAGTCGTCGGTCACCTTAAAGTATTTCTCGCTTCTCAGAAGGAATCCCACCTCGGGGTCGATACCTGTGCGCTCAAGGAATCCCTTGTGCTGGTCGCGCTCCTCCTGCGTCACCGGTTCATGCCACTGCTTGCGGGCATCTACGTCGGCAGCAATCTTCTTCAGGTTTTCGGGCACATGCTTGTCAATCTTCATCTGCTCGTTCATGTCGAAGTTGGGCAACCAGTTGTCCACCATGATGAGCGTACTGATATAATCGAACTTATTGCCTGTCTTCTTGGATATATCATCCCATATCTCCACCGAACTGCACTTGCGGTTGCCGTAGGTCAGCACCGCAAACAGATAGTCGGCCTTCAGTCGGGCTTTCTTAATAAACTGCCTCACCATATACGGTGGCATGTGTCCATACACGGGATAAACAAGTCCTATCTCGTCGGCCTCAATCTCAAACTGCTTCTTGCGCATAAGTTGCGGAATACTGAGCATCTCGCCATCCTTGCCAGCAAGTTCGCGAGCCACATAGAGGCAATTGCCCGTAGCCGAGAAATACAGCACCACCCTTTTCTTTCTGCCGCCTGCGCACGAGGTGAGGGCGATGGCCTCAGTGGAAGCCATCATCACCGCAAGTGCCGCACTGCCCATCATCTTGATAGCCGTACGCCGTGATATTTCCTTTTTTACCATTATTCGGATATTTCCTTCAATATATTATCAATGGTGCAAAAATAATCATAAAATCTGAAAATCACAAGTATATGCAGTATAATATTCCTCTTTTTTTATCAATTTACCAATTTTTAAGCTTTTAATATATGATTATATTAATAAAAAATGCTAATTTTGCAGATGAATTAAGAATTAACTTATATGGCAAGTGAAAGAAATCCGGAACTTAGAAAAGCCTGGGACTTCGTGGAGCACACAGGCACAAGCATATTTCTAACAGGAAAAGCTGGAACAGGAAAAACCACTTTTCTGCGAACAATCGTTGAAAAAAGCACCAAACAGATGATTGTGGTGGCTCCCACCGGTGTGGCTGCTATCAATGCCGGAGGTGTAACCATCCACTCATTCTTCCAATTGGACTTGGCGCCCCATATCCCGGGTTCCAAAGTGAATGAAAACAATAAGTTCAGTAAGGAGAAACGCAAGATTATCGCGTCGATGGACCTGCTTATCATCGATGAGATAAGTATGGTGCGTTGCGACCTTCTCGATGCCATCGACTCAGTGTTGCGCCGCTATCGCGACCACTACAAACCGTTCGGCGGTGTGCAACTGCTCATGATTGGCGACCTCGCCCAACTCACTCCTGTGGTTACTCCCGAGGACGACGCCATACTGAGTCATTACTACGACACGCCATATTTCTTCGGCAGCAAGGCTCTGCAGCAGATTAGCTATGTCACCATTCAGCTCAAGAAGATATATCGTCAGGCTGACACCACCTTTGTTGACCTTCTCAACAATATCCGCGAAGGTCATCCCACTGCCGAAGATCTCGACACGCTCAACAAGAGATATAATCCCGAATTCATGCCAAAAACCCAAGAAGGATATATCCGACTGACCACCCACAACCGCATGGCTGACGAATATAACGACCACGCCATGCAACGCCTCAACTCACGCCCGTTCACCTATGAGGCTGAGGTTGACGGCACATTCCCCGAATATTCCTATCCCACCGCCTACTATCTCACACTGAAGGTGGGGGCGCAGGTGATGTTCATCAAGAACGACATCAACGGGAAATACTACAACGGAAAGATTGGACATGTCGTTGCGTTGGACGACGAGAGCATCAAGGTGAGATGTATCGGCGAAGACGAAGACATCGCCGTGGGACCACAAGAATGGGAGAATGCCAAATACTCGGTCAATCCCGACACCCACGAGATAGAGACCGAGGTACAGGGCGTATTCCGCCAATATCCACTGCGCTTGGCATGGGCCATCACCATACACAAGAGTCAGGGACTCACCTTCGACCGTGCCATCATCGATGCCGGACAATCCTTTGCACCGGGACAGGTGTATGTGGCACTCAGCCGTTGCCGCAGTCTCGACGGACTCGTGATTGCGTCAAAAATCAACAACTCGGCTATCATCAACGACGTGCGCGTGGATAATTACATCGCCAAACAAGAGGATGATGCCGAACGCAGCATCCAGCAATTGCCGCAACTCAAGCAGGACTACTATCGCCAGCTCATCATCGAACTGTTTGACTTCCGCAACCTGCAGTCAGCCGAAGACCGACTGCTGCGCCTTATGCTCGAATTCTTCTCGGGAACAAACGCCTCACTCACCCAACTGCACCGACAGACTGCCGCTGAACTGAAAGAGAAGGTGACAGATGTGGCTATGAAGTGGATATACCAAATAGCGTCTTGCTCTTACGACCAACTGAACGCTCCCCCATTTCTTGAGCGCATTAAGCGCAGTGCCGAGTATTTTTCAGCCAACATAAGGAGCTCACTCTCGAAGGCAGTCGAACTGACTCCCGACGTGCAATCCAACAACAAGCAGGCCATGCAACGACTGAAAGACACATACTCCGACCTTGCCCATCTCTTCAGATTCCATCGCCTGCTCCTCGATGCCATCGACGAGAAGGGATTCTCTGCAACCACCTATCTCAAGGAAAAGCAGCACTCATTAGTGATTGCCATCGAGGGAGAACAAGCGCCAAGTCGCAAAAAGAAGGAACGCGCGCCCAAAGAGAGAAAGCCGAAAGAGAAAAAGCCAAAGGAAGAGAAGGAAAAGACCTACGTGACAAGCTATAAGCTATACACCGCCGGAATGTCAATCCCCGACATTGCCGCCGCCCGCAGTCTCACCATCTCCACCATCTTCAGCCATCTTGCCAAATATGTGGAAACCGGTCAGATACCACTCGAAGACATCGTACCCCAAGACCACATCGACATCATCCGCAGGGCAATAGAAGCAGCCGGCACCGACAATGGTCTCACATCCATAAAGGCTCTCTGTCCAGATGATGTGACATATCAAGAAATAAGTCTTATTGCGAAGTTGGATGCTGGAAAAGTGTAATTTGTAATTCACGTTGACTCTATTTATCATTGTTCACTCTGAAGGTTGACTATGTAATTATGCACACCACGGCATAAGGAGTTACATAAGGCATTCTGCATGTTAATAATACATAAAACAGGTTTATGTCACACAAACTTGTGTCACACAAACTTGTGTGATTCGTGATTTTTATGTATCTTTGCACCCAAATTCCATTAAATGAGAAGATTATGAAGAAACCATTTGTATTTGGCGTAGCCGTGGAAGAGGAGAATTTCGTTGGCAGAAGCGAGGAAATAACAGTGCTTTCCAACCATTTCAAGTATGGAGTGAACACCATACTGTTAGCTCCACGTCGTATGGGGAAAACATCATTGGTGAAACGTGTCGCAAAGGATGTGCAGTCGGATGAAATACGTATTGTGCATCTCGACATTTTCTCATGCCGTAACGAGTACGATTTCCTTAACATATTTGCTTCAGCTGTCCTTAAACAGACGTCCTCGCATTTCGAGGAATTAATGCAGGATGCACGTGATTTTCTATCGCGAATCGTGCCGAAGGTGAATTTTTCGCCAGACCCGACCCAAGATTACAGTATATCCCTTGGGATAACCCCACGCACGCACCAACCGGAGGAAGTGCTGAATCTTCCTGAACAAATTGCCCGCAAAAAGGGAATACATATCATTATGTGCATAGATGAATTTCAGCAGGTGGGCGAGTTTCCCGATTCACTCTACGTGCAGAAAAGGATGCGCTCCGTATGGCAACATCAGGGCAATGTATCCTATTGCCTTTATGGCAGCAAGAAAAACATGATGATAACTCTTTTCCAACAGCGCAGCAAGCCATTCTACAAGTTCGGAGCGACAATGGAACTTGGCACTATCCCTGCAAAAGACTGGATTCCTTACCTGCGTCGCCAGTTTGCGGCAGAGGGAAGGGAGTTGCCAGAGTCATTGGCTGAAAATATATGCAATAAGGTGGAGCTACATTCGTCATACGTTCAGCAGTTGGCGTTCAACGTGCTCGTCTGCACACCCTCAGGTACTACAGCCACCTATGATGGACTAACACAGGCATACGAGAATCTTCTCGACGAAAATACCACGTTGTTTCAGGAGAAGACAGAGAACTTGACAAGTTATCAGCTGAATTTTCTGAAAGCAGTCATCTCAGGCATACACGACGATTTCGGCAAGGTTGAAGTCAGGGAGGAGTATAACTTGGGCTCCCATTCCAATATCGTGCGCATTAAGACAGCATTGGTGGAAAAGGAACTTATTGAAATCCGGAAAGACGGGATTTACATTGCCGACCCCGTAATGAAGCAATGGTTGCGATGCCGTTTTTGTTGGGCGTAATATTCCTTCACTATTTTAAGCTAACATACACTTTGTTCGACTCATATTACAGCCAAATCGCGTTATATTTCATCGATTTGGCTAAAGAATGTTTAGCTGAAAGATATGAAAAATATTCCGATAAGTCGTGGAAATGTGTGATTTTTTAATAGATTTCCACGAATTATCAAATCATTTAGCGTATTTCATGTGAAAATTGAGTGAGGTGATAGACACTTTTTTTAATTGACATACTGCTTTACTATACACGTTTTTTATGAATTAAGCATAAAAATCGCGGTTTCCCCGAAATCTTTGTCTCATTGCACAAACGTAATGCATTTTTTCCACGCATTTTCTTGTACATATAAAATAAAATGTGTAATTTTGCAGTACAATTGCGAAATATCGTAATATGAATAATTTAATTACACTACAAAATGAATATATTTAAAGCAGCATTCGCCGCAATGATTTGCGGTATGGTATTGACAGCATGTAACAACGATGATGACATCACCGGGAACAAAGGTACCGCCCAACCGGATGATACTCCCAAAGAATGTGTGCGCCCCAACTTTCTGCAACCAGGCGACAAGATTGCAGTGGTAAGTCCATCTTATGTCACCGACGACGTGACAATACAAATGGGAATGGACGCCATAAGGGAAATGGGATTCGACCCCATACTCGCCCCAAACGCCAACAAGCCGTACCTCGTGAAATATGCAGGCACTGCCGAAGAGCGCACTTCAGATCTTGAATGGGCTTACAACAACCCACAGATAAAGGCCATCATGTGCACGCGAGGCGGATATGGAGCCATACAACTGCTACAGCTCCTCAACCCAACCTTGATACGCAACAATCCCAAATGGATCATTGGATACAGCGACATCACCACACTGCTGTCCTTCTCCGTAGCCTCAGCCAACGTAATGGCAATTCATGGCACCATGCTCAGTTCGCTGAAAAACACTATGGGCAAGAGCGAGGATGACATCATGCTGCGTGACATGCTCCGAGGCGACCTGCCCAACTATGAGTGGCAATCCAACGACCACCCCAACCGCACCGGTACAGCCAAGGGGATTCTCGTGGGAGGAAATATGTGTACATTCACCCCACTTATCGGTTCGCCTTACGACTTCACCTCGCAGGGCGACATAATCCTATTCGTGGAGGAAATAGGAGAGAATGCGCGCAACATCGACCGCATGATGTACTCACTGAAAATCCACGGTGTGATGCCTCGCGTGAAAGGTATCCTTGTGGGCGACTTTGCTGGCTGCGGTGATGAGTTCCAAATAGGCAGTATTGAGGAGATGTTTGACAAATACACACTCTCAGAGTTACAAATCCCTATAGCCTACGGATTCCGTGCTGGTCACGACGGGGTCAACTGGCCTCTCATCGAGGGTTCAACAGTCACGTTGACTGCAACTACAGACAGGGCCTCTCTGACATTCGAATGATATTTATAAATGACATTCAGTCAGCAAAGATTAAAAAAATTAATCATTCCCGACATATTGGCACTGCGGCAGACATTGGCACGGGGATTGCACTTATAAGGGTGAAAGCGGAAAGCTCCACTGAGGGAGCAGGAAGCTGAAAGAACATATAAAAACAACAATTTAAAATAGGAGGTTATTATGTTACCAGTTATGAGTACAAACAGTTGGTTCCCGACAATGTTCGACGAGTTCTTCAACAACGATTGGATGCCAAAGATGAAGGCTACGGCCCCGGCCATCAACGTAAAGGAAAACGGCAATGAATATACAATGGAATTTGCAGTTCCAGGCATCAAGAAGGAGTTCTGCCGAGTGAGCCTCAACAACGAGGGCAACCTCGAGGTAACCATCGAGAACAAGATGGAGCACAAGGAGGAAAACAAGAAGGAGCACTATCTGAGACGCGAGTTCAACTACTCCAACTATCAGCAGGTGTATGTGCTGCCTGAGGATGTGGTCAAGGACAACATCGCAGCCAAGGTTGACAACGGCGTGCTGACCATCACCATGCCGAAGGTCAAAAAGGACGAAGTGAAGAAGATTCAGCGTCAGATAGACATTGCATAACTTTTTAGTAGTATCAAAGAAAGGGCTACCCAAATTGCTGGAGCAGCCCTTTTCTATTGTCAATATTCATCGTAAAAAATAATAAATGATACAACCCATTACAATCATTTAAGCCACATGACATTTGTGGTCGTGGGTTTCTGACCATTTCCAAATGCCACACCTACAGCACGAGCCGCAGAAATCCTGTCTTTCTCAAGTTGAATCTGATCATGGTATTTATCCCGCATTTCAAGATCTATATCACTTCGCACTTGGGATTTCACTTCTTGCATAAATTTTGATGCATCACCATAGCATGCTGCATCAGGATCAATCTGTGACAACAATCCACATACGTTATATGCTGTCTGCTGATCTTGTCCAGCAGCCCATAGCGCTTTTGCCTGATTGAGCAGGAACAGATTCATTCTATCAAGGTTCTTTGTATAAATCTCAAGTCCATATCTGGCAGCCTCATCACCACCTTTTGAACACAATGGAATAGACAACACTTGCATTAGAGCCTCTTCATACTTCTGCAATGACATAAGTCTCTTGGCTTCTTTTAAGATATTCGGATATTGAGTGTCATAATACTTTTGCATATTTGCCTTTCCTCTATTCAGAAGGTTCTTAATCTCGGCATTGTTTGCACTAATACGCCTAAAGGCATTTATATAACTCTTCACCTCGCCAGTTCCTACTCCATCCACTGTAATGTATGCAGTGCCAAACTTTTTCTGAGTATATGTATCAGCCATATAAAAGGTTAGGCCAAGATTATACACGGTTTGAATAGGAGGACCTGGCAAATTGCTCTTGTCAAGTACATCACAATGAACTGTAAGTACGAAAGGAGTCGTCGGTGACTCACTCGTAAGTCCATTCTCAGTCGCAATACGGTTCAGCGTCTGATACATCACAGTGCTTGCCGCAGATGGAATATTAGTAAAATCCTCATCCAATTGTATTGAGACTGGCATCACGCAGTCTTGAGCGTGTGCACTGGCAAGAGCCACAAAACAGCAGCTTGCCAATAATATTCTTTTCAGTTTCATAACTCAAATCTTTATTTTTCACCTAATATCAATAGACAACGTCCAAGTCCGCGATTTATCGTCTTTACAGGAATAGAGTAAGGCGATGCACCCAAGAAGCGCGCCAACTCACGGGCAAAACCATAAGTATCCTGAGCCATACCATTGGCCTTATAAAGTGGGATACGCACTTGTTCATAAAGAATCATACTTTCGGTAGCATCCGACTTGCTGAAACGATGATTTACGCAATTGTCAGCCAACCAGTTGTCAATAATCTCATTCAGTTCGTAGCCATCATACTCTTTCTCAAAGTCAACCGAGCTACTGTCGAATATGCGCATGTCAAGAACGACTTCCCTACCATTGGTCAACAAGTCATCGAAATGAGCCTGAAGACGCTCAACGAATGAGTCCATGTGGTCTTGTACTGCCTCTTCAAGCAAAACAGGTAATTCTGCAGAAAAAGAACCTTTTCCCGTTCCTTCAGCTCCTGCAACCTGCTTATTTGAATAAGCATCAATAGCACGCAGATTATACGTAATACTACTCTTAGGACCAACTGTATTCACAGTCCAGTCTATCTCCAATAAGATATCAGCTTTTGCTGTTCGGCGTAAACGATCAAGCGGACTTTCAGTGATTGAAGCGCCACTTTTCTTGCTGGTAATCAGACGATCTTCAGCCGAAAGGTTGGATATACTCTTAACTGTTTGCTGCAAATCCTTCAGAGGGAATCCCCTGTCAGCCATCAAGACATTAATCTTTGAAATTACAGCATTGAGCTGCTTGTCAGTTGCCACAGCACTTTTGTAATCAGGTATTTGCTCCTGTGTTCCCTGATTGTCGAATGTCTGTTCAAATCCATGTTCCTTACACCAAGCATCACTTGGAACTACCATGAGTGTCGGTTTTTTCGCTTGTCCCATTGCTGATAATGTAATTATTGCCAGCAATGCCAATGATAATATCCTTTTCATATTATTACATTTTAGTCAATTAGATTATCTGCCTTTAGGCGTGCTTTTAATTCTGATCTCAATACCCGGATAGTAAGATCATAAGCATATCCTAATTTATCTTTAGATCTTCCTCCTGAGCGCTTTTTAGTATCACGCAAAGACACGTATTTCTTATATTCACCATTATCAGCAAAGAACAAGTTGAAATAGTCCTCATAACGTTCCTTGGCATTCACTTCAGCAACAAGAGGACGCATATTGCATCCCTCTGCACCTTCGCGAATACCATCGAATATCACTGCCCATACCGCATTTTTCATTGCTTGTTCCTTTGCATCAGACCGATTTCTTCCATACCCTTGTACTCTAAGTGTTTGCGAACCGTCAAGTTCCACTCCCATACACCTTATTGATGAACGGGCATATACAGGATTCTTCTGTGCATACACATTGAATAGTGACATTGCACATATAAAAAGCATTAATAGTTTCTTCATAATGTGTCAATTTAGATGTTCAAAACTCATAACCAAGTTTTAAGCCAAAGTAGCTGAAATACTTATCTACTTTCTCATAATTTTTAAAGTTGGTTATTGTATAGCAAATTCCTATTTGGAAATTATTACGAAGCCCGCCAAAGCTATATCCTATAGTAGGACTTGCAAAAAAGCCCTCGTTAGTTATGCCACCAATGTTAACCGACCAAAACGGCACACTTCCACGGTCGTATGCAGAGATGAAATTTCCACGAGCATTTGCGAAGATTGGAACACCAAACTTATTGTTGGTGTCTCTTATCTCTGCATTATTAACATAGTAGCGCACACCGATACCAGCACCCAAACGAAGATATTCACTGATGCGATAACCACCGGTAAATGAAAGGGCAGTGTACTGCATATTCCTGCTATCTACCATGACACTACTACCACCTTCTGCATCAACAGCGCACCAAAAGCCACTATTCTCCATCTCATAGTTGCGATAGTTGCTTTTTTTAGGAGCCTCGGGCAATTTCACATCCCTGTATTGGGCAGAAATGCTTAATGCCACCATAAGTAATAACAATAATGATACAATTTTTCTCATAATAAAATCAATTTAGTTAAAAACCTGAAGATAGAGAACGAACCACACCAGCCTTCTCCAGTTCCTTCCTAAGTGAGGTTTTGTCAACTTGAAGAATTGCCCCACACTTATACCCTTTCTTTGTCTTTACCCTGTCATACGAGCCATCTACAACAGATGCAAAATTTTGGCATTGACCGTCAGAAGCAAAAAATGCATTACAGAATGCCGCATTGTCTGCCTCGGCTGTTGCTGGTGCCATAGCTGGTTGGCGCGCTCCGCTTTGATTTCCCGAACATCCGCGGAATACCACCCCATGCACAGCTGCTCGCTTCAGGTCACTGTCAGTCACCTTCTTGGCATATACATATACCTTCACGAGCAATGTTCCTTCAGAGCCAGAACCTGCCCCTGTTATGTCATATTCGGGCAACTTTTCACCTTTGGCCATAACCCCTATAACAGAGGTTACGACCATAATTAATAACAACAATAGTCTTTTCATCATCATAATAATTTAGTTATTTATTAGTCATTTCACGAATAAGCATTCCCTTCGAAAATTCTTTTCCACTCACCTTACGGAATGTGGTATATCCGAGAGTTGCTCCCTGAGCACCTTCTTCGACTGCCATGAATCGGTTGTCCCATATAAGATTCTCAATAGGTTGGATTACACCAACACGATTATACTTGTGCTTGCCGTTTTCAAGCTCCACTACCTCAAGAACCTCAAATTTTGTCTTTGCCGTAACACCTTCTTTCATTCCGACAAAAGCTGTAATCGGTTCAACCGATACCAATGGTGACTTGGTACGGAATTCCTCATAATTGCGCTGCAAGTCAACCACATTCTCGTCTATAGCACGTTGACATGCTTTCCTAACCATAACAACGGGCTGGTCTTCATTGATGCCAAGAAAGGAAGTCGTACCGCCACTACTTTCAACTTTTCCTACGTATTTGAGATTGTAGTTACCTCGTGCAGCGTCAAAGTTTGCCTTTTTGGTCGGGTCAGGAACTGCACCATACTGATCCTGATAAAATTGTGTGGCTATGTCGTCTGTCCAATCAAGCTTATATAGGAAAGTGTTGATTTTCACTTTAAATCCCTTAATAGTCTCAACCATATCGCCAATATTGTCTGTCAAATCATCTATATTGGATCCGGTGGCGGCAGCGGCAATACTTCCAAATATTTTCAATATGCTACTTGCTGTTTTCGCACCCTGGTTCTTATCTACATATCTGATATCGTTTACCAATACAAACGTATTTCCTATCAGGTCTTCTCCTGCATCCTGAAGCATCGCTATTCCACGTGCAGATCGAGAGGCGAGTTGCTTGTCGAATTCGGTCGCATTATACAGGCCTCGCTCCTTGACAAGTTCCATATTACATTGTCCTGTGAAGAAATCACGATTAAACCAACGACCTACCAGACGGCTTGCCACCTTGTTGTTATTAAGGAATTCAGTAATAAGAGGATTCTCCTTCTCACTACTTGCACCTGACAATTTCTTGTCCAAGTTTAATACTTTCACACTCAGATTGTGGTCATTAAACTTATCTGGCACAGGGATTTGAAGGAAAGCCTCCTTTATCTCACTTGCAAACTGTTGGTCTGTGTGATTCACAAGCACCGAGTAAATCGAACTTCGGCGATAATTTGCATCAGTTTCTTGTGCATGGATGGTCATTGCCATTGAGGCTGCCAATCCTAATATAATATTTCTAATTTTCATAACTTTTATACAACAAAGATTAATAATTCCATTCATTTTCACTAATAACCTTATTCAGGTCGTATGTTCGGTTTTCACGTGTAACATCCAAGATAATGTCTTTTTTCTCACTTTCCGACAGCATTTTACTGCCTCGCTTGATTAAAATATCCCTTACCTTATCATTATACATTGTCGAAACAGGCAAGTCAAATACCATTTCATCCTTATCATTGATAATGTTAACATAACATCCTTGCATCTTACTCATGTCAATAGCGTCCAATGTCGCCTTAGGAGTATTGGGGGCGTATATTTGAGCACGATTAACAGGAGTGTCTTCAACAACAAGACCTTCTGGCACTACATAAGCCATACCATGCTTAAAGTTATACACTACCTTATATCCAATTTCTGACAATTTGTTGGTCTTAAGATTAAAATGGTAATAGAGTCTATCCGCTTTCTGAACCCAAAAATGTTCTGTATTCCGTTCTGTTGGAATATGCAAATCCTCATACTCGGTAGGTATTACCTGACGATTGTCTGCTGTCAACAATCCCCATTTCCCGTCTTTCTTTACAGGAACAAAATCATAAGAATTGGAAAGAATCTTTTCATAATCAAATGGAATGACTATACTACCAGTTTTATCAATACATCCATATTTGCCGTCTTTTAATACACTTAATATTTGTTTGTCATCTTTTTGCGAGGGGAATAATATTTCATCATAATTTGACAATGAAGCTACATCAGAGTTATTCTCGTCAAATACTTCCCATTTACCGCTATTGTTTTTTACTGCCCACAAATTTGAAGCCACACTATGTTTCAATGCACTATACCCGGTACGGACAGACTTTCCTGACTTGTCAATAAATGACCAAGTTTTCCCGTTAACAGGTGCTATGCTACCGGTGAAATCACCGTGAGACCAAACTTTGATACTATCAATAAATGCATCAAATTTCGCTACCTGAATACTTTTTCCCGTATTTATATCATGATAGCCACAAAAAGTTTCTTTCTTTTTTACATTATAATATCTGGTCATACCACCCTGTGGGAGCATAACAAAGTCATAAAGACCTGATTTTAAGATTTCCTTACCATTACTATCCAATATTCCCGCTTTAGCTATATTAAAGCCATTGTTACTGAACCCCAAGAACTCACAATTTGTCTTAAGCGTATCTTTGGTAAAATGATAACTGTATATCAATCTCGAACCTTCATAATATGGCAATTTTCCTGTCATATCAAGTGCGAATTCGTACAGACCTTTATATTGGGGATTAACAATAATCTTACCAGTATTGTCAATTATTCCATATTTGGCATTTGCCATATAAGTGCTTTTTTCGTACGATGTGGCTTTTCCCCCTAAAGCAATAAGAGCCTTGCCATAACAGTTGGGCTTTGAAATGAGAGAATAAATAGCAGGTAATACAATTTTCCCCTGTTTATCAGCCAGTCCTTCTTTTTTTCCGTCTTTCAATAAATAAAGGTTGGCAGACCATGTGAGAATCTGCGAATACTTGATTGGCAAGATTACTTTACCTGTAGCATCAATTATACCTTGTTTGTTCGACTTGGTAACAATAGCCACACCATTTGAAAACTGTTGAGCACTTTCATATTGGCATTTAATTACCTCGTTGCCATTTGCGTCAGCAAATCCTACTTTGCCTTTCTTGTCAACAACGATCTTCAGGTCTTGGGCGTATGTGTTCATAGAAAGAACAATAGCCGTAATAGATAGGAATGTTTTCAGTTTCATAATACTACGTTTGCCTATAGTCCCGGATTCGGCATCTACTAGTAAATTTATACTTGACGGCAAATTAAAAAAGCGTGGAACTATCTCTCGTTGCCCGTTCCACATCAGGAGGCCTTCGCATTGCCTGGAGTTGCGAAGTTTCGTGATGTCAAGAACAAAGCGCCTTATGAACGCCTTATCAATATGCCGTGACTCTCTTTTTCCCTACCCCAATCCGCCTAAACAGAAACTGCTTCAGCATGGCGTGGACTAAGCCCAGCTGCAAACAATAGACCCGTCTAATTGTAATTTGCAAGACCTAAGAGCCGACACAAAATTACATATTTTTATTGAATTTACATTATTAACCATACAAAAAAGATCAATAAAGGCCGATATTTAACAATACTTAACAAGAAACCTCTGCAAATTGATAAATTTTCATGAATCATATACTAATATTTGCAATGAATAGACTCAATAAGATACTGTCATCCACCTTAATAGTTAAAATTCTACATGATTTTTTTCGTTATCACTGCTCACTGCACATTCTTTAGCCAAATAGCACGAATATCCCACCCCCGTTTCAGCAAACGAAAGTTAAATTCCAACCGAATAAATAAAAAAGGAAGAGAAATGTTTGGTAAATACTGTCATTATGGTTATCTTTGCAAAATCAATTATTAACCTGAAGGACTGTTAACCGGAACTTCGCAAATCACATTTCATCAAATGAAGACAAACTACTTGTTACGGCTCTGTATGCCAATGATTTTATTGTTCTCTTTTGTGGCTATTCAACACATGAATGCCGCCCCGAAGATTCCCAAGCCTTGGGACAACGGACAGTTGAAGATATCCCAGGACGGACGTTTCATGAAATTTGCCAATGGCAAACCCTTCTTCTGGTTGGGTGACACTGGATGGCTACTGCCCGAACGCCTCCAGCGCGACGAGGCTGCCTACTATCTGAAACGATGTGGAGAGGCGGGATATAATGTGGTGCAAGTGCAGGTGGTCAATGGTGTGCCGGCATACAATATCTATGGCAAACTCTCCATGCCTAAGGGATTTGACTTCTCGACGATTGACACCGAGGAGGGCTATGGCTACTGGCAACACATGGACTACATCATTGACATGGCTGCCGCCAACGGCATTTATGTCGGAATGGTGTGCATCTGGGGAGGACTTGTCAAGGCTGGACTCATGAACGAGGCTCAGGCCAAGGAATACGGCACATTTCTCGCCAACAGATACAAGAACCGTCCGAACATCATATGGATTATAGGTGGCGACATACAGGGGAACATCCGCACCGAAGTGTGGGATGCCTTGGCGCGCACCATCAAGTCGATAGACAAGAAACACCTAATGACATTCCATCCCCGTGGGCGCACCACTTCCGCCCGTTGGTTCAACAATCGTGAATGGCTTGACTTCAACATGTTCCAGAGCGGACACCGACGTTACGGGCAGCGTATGGGCAACAAGGAATACCCCATTCCCGACAACACCGAGGAGGACAACTGGATGTATGTGGATTCAGCATGGAGCTACAAGCCAATAAAACCTGTTATCGACGGTGAACCAAGTTATGAGGATATACCGCAGGGACTGCATGATGCCGACGAGCCACGATGGAACGACCGCGACGTAAGACGCTATGCCTACTGGTCGGTATTCGCCGGAGCGTGTGGTCACACGTATGGACATAATGCCATCATGCAGTTTGTGCGTCCCGGACTGTCGGGAGCATATTTTGCCGACGGCATGAAAAAGGCATGGTATCAGGCTCTCGACGACCCCGGCTACCAGCAGATGAAATATCTCAAGCGACTGATGCTTGCCATGCCATACTTCGAGCGTCGGCCCGACCAGAGCATCATCATGGATAATGGTGAGAAATACGAGCGACTGATAGCCACTAAGGGGAATGACTACCTGATGGTGTATAACCATACGGGCAGGGAGATGCGTATCCGCCTGGATGCCATCAGCGGCAAGCGCAAGTCTGTTTGGTGGATGGATGCCGCCACAGGCACAATAAAACAAATCGGCACTTATAACAGTAAGACACTCACTTACAATCCAGCTTCCGACCAAGGCTCAAAGAACGACGGAGTACTGATTGCCATGGACGAGAAATGCAACTATCTCGATGCCTTGGTACCCGAAAAGCGCGAGTCGGATGTTGACAGGGAAGAATAAACGCTCGACTTTCGGAAGTGATAATTCCCAATGTATAAGGGTTTTATTTAAACCACAGAGATAAAGAGAAAAAGAGTTTTTGGGGTTTTATAGAGTAGGTCGCAAGCGACGGAGCACACAGAGCCTACGGACAGATGAAATCATGCGCAGCCCTCTATGAACTCCAAATGCCTTGGTATTCAATCTCTTTCATAATATAAATACTCTTAATCTCTTAAACTCTGTGGTTCAAAATCCACTTCCGAAAGTTGAGTAATTTAAACACAGAGGCACGGAGATACAGAGGTAATTTTTTAAGTATTCTGAAGATACAGAGGTAAAAATATAATTTTTAAGATAATATGCATACATTATTATATATATCATTTTTTATACTGCTCGTATGGCTGCCGTTCTCTTCAGCTGAGGCACGCAAGAAGCAGACACCTCCTGTTGAGCTTAAAGCCTTGACTGTGGAGCATTTGGAGAATCCATTGGGTATAGACACCACTACCCCACGGTTTTCATGGAAGTCGTACAGCCAACAGAAGGATGTACGCCAACAGTCCTACCATATCCTTGTGGCAAGCAGTATGCAGAAACTGGATGCCAACGAGGGCGACCTATGGAATTCGGGCGAAGTGACATCTGCCGAACAACTATGGATCACCTATCAAGGCAAGCCGTTGAAGTCAAACCAGCATGCCTATTGGAAGGTGAAAATCACCACCAACGTGGGCAACTCGGCATGGAGTCGTCCTGC
The DNA here is from genome assembly GCA_945830345.1 of uncultured Prevotella sp. GTDB lineage: Bacteria > Bacteroidota > Bacteroidia > Bacteroidales > Bacteroidaceae > Prevotella. The sequence goes on along the minus strand of CALZYS010000026.1, from coordinate 6,061 downwards.
CTCTTTCAGCGTCGGTCTTCTCTCGGAAAGCCGATGGGGTGGCAGATGGATAGGCATGGAGAGTCTGGCTGAGGGCGAACAGCGCGGTGTGCATACCCGAATGGCTGCCCGATACCTGCGCAAGGAGTTTCGGCTCAAATCGGGAACTGTCCGCAGGGCCACGGCATTCGTTGCCGGATTAGGACTTTACCGACTTTATATCAATGGCAAGGAGGTGGGAGCCTCGGATGTGCTGAAACCCGTTGCATCTGATTACCGCAAGACCATCTATTACAACACATACGATGTCACATCCTTTGCCGACAGCGTCATGGCAATAGGTGTGGTTTTGGGCAATGGACGCTATTTCCCCATGCGCCAGAACAAGCCATACAAGACTCCCGTATTCGGATTGCCAAAATGCCGCCTGAATATCATCATAGAATATACCGACGGCAAGCAACAGCGATTGGTAACTGACGAGAGTTGGCGCATCACTGCCAAGGGACCGGTTCGTGCCAACAATGAATATGACGGAGAGGAATATGACGCCCGTATGGAACTGGGCGGCTGGACGCTTCCCGGATACGACGACAGCAGTTGGGCAAAGGCTGAGCGCACTGACATTCCCACGGGAGTGCTCACCCCGCAGATGACCCCAAGCATGAGGGCGGAGGAAGTGACATCCGCATTATCCGTCACTCCCCATGGCAACGGCACACATATCATTGACTTCGGGCAGAATATGGCCGGTTGGATAAGTGTCATTCCCAAAGGTAAGGCTGGCGACACCATCCGCATTCGTTATGCCGAGAAACTGACTGACGACGGAACGCTTTATACCGCAAACCTGCGTGATGCCAAGTCTGAGGACATCTACGTCTGCAACGGACGGGAAAACTCCCCATGGACTCCGTCATTCGTATATCATGGGTTCCGATATGTGGAGGTTAGCGGACCCGTTGATTATTCAAAAAACAGCTTCAGGGCATACGCCGTGGGTGATGAGATGGCGGATGTTGGAAACTTCACATGCTCCGACACCCTACTCAACCGTATCATACAGAATGCCCGTTGGGGAATCCGCAGCAACTATAAGGGCATGCCCGTGGATTGTCCGCAGCGCAACGAGCGCCAGCCTTGGTTGGGCGACCGCACTGCCGGTGCCTTGGGCGAGAGCTTCCTTTTTGACAACGAGCGTCTATATTCAAAATGGATGAGGGATATATGCGAGGCACAGCGTTCGGACGGCAACATCCCCGACGTTGCTCCATCCTTCTGGAATTATTACACCGATGATGTCACCTGGCCTGCCGCCCTGCCCTTTATCTGCGATATGCTCTATCGGCAATACGGCAACTTGCAACCCATGGAGCAATCCTATCTGTCCATACGCAAGTGGGCAAACCATATCATGGAGGAATACTGCAAGGACGGCATCGTGCGTCGTGACAAATATGGCGACTGGTGCCTGCCTCCTGAGTCATTGAAACTTATTCACAGTAAGGACTCCACCCGACAGACCGACGGCAGCCTCATTGCCACTGCATATATGGTGAGGGTGATGCAACTGTTGGAGCGCTATGCCCCTCTTGCGGGCCATGCCGCCGACACTGTCATGTGGAAGACTCAGCGAGAGAGGTTGACCGCCCGTTTCCAGGATGTCTTCCTCACCCACCGTCCCAACACATCGCCGTCTCCGGGACACACGCTTTATCCCGACAGCATCTATTATGGCAACAATACGGCAACCGCCAATATCCTTCCGCTTGCCTTCGGCATGGTTCCCGACAGTCTGCGTGAGGAAGTGGTCAAGAATCTCGTTACCACCACCTTGGTGCGCCACGGCGGTCATGTCTCTACTGGTGTCATCGGAACATCGTGGCTCCTCACCACGCTCAGCGACAATGGTTTCGCCGATGTCGCATGGCTGCTTGCCACCCAGCTTACCTATCCCTCTTGGGGATATATGGTGGAGAACGGTGCCACAACGATATGGGAACTATGGAATGGAGACAAGGCTAATCCCAGTATGAACAGCGGCAATCATGTGATGCTGATAGGCGACCTTGTCACCTGGGCATTCACCCGTCTGGCGGGTATTCGTCAGTCGGATGATGTGTCTGCCAAGGAAAGCGATGGTATGCACAGGTTTATGTTGAGTCCTCTATGGGACATACAGGATTGTGATGAGGTGGATGCAAGCTATGACTCCCCTTACGGTATGGTGGCCAGCCATTGGAAGAAGACATTGGAGAAGTATTCCTGGGAGGTGGAAATTCCATGCAATACGATGGCATCCGTTGTCTTACCCGACGGAAGCATCAAGGAAATCGGTTCCGGAAAACATCTCTTTGAGGGTAAGATACCTACCTCTTCCCCAATGATACTTGATGACGAGTTTCTATATACCCATGCTGATTTTCCGCAATGTCATGCTTCCACCATTGCCGAGACAGACAAGGGCGACTTGGTGGCAGCATTCTTCGGGGGCACCCACGAGCGCCATCCCGATGTCTGCATCTACGTCTGTCGCAAGCCTTTTGGTTCAGACAATTGGTCAAAACCGATACTCGCCGCTGACGGTGTCTTCGAGCAAGGCACCGAGGAGGCACGTATTGCCGGCATTGACAGTACCATGAGCCGGAAGGCTTGCTGGAATCCTGTGCTGTGCAAGATGCAGAACGGCGAACTGTGGCTTTTCTACAAGATAGGTAGCAGTGTGGCCGACTGGACTGGCTGGCTTGTCAAGTCTAAAGACGGCGGCAAGACGTGGAGCCGGCGTGAGCCATTGCCAACGGGTTTCTTAGGGCCTATAAAGAACAAGCCCGAATGGATTGACGGCAAGTTGGTGTGCGGTTCAAGTACGGAAAAGGGTGGATGGAAACTCCACTTCGAAATCTACGACCCTGCCACTGACAAGTGGAAATACGTAGGTCCCATAGAGGCGGAACTCGCCCCACGCACAGAGAATCCGTCAGACATCAAACCCATCGACTGCATCCAACCCTCCATTCTTCGTCATCCCGACGGTCGTCTTCAGGTGTTGGCACGCACACGCAACGGTTGGCTCGCCACATCCTTCAGTGACGACGGCGGTGAGACGTGGAGCAAGGTGAAGCTGTCTGACGTACCCAACAACCAGTCGGGCACGGATGCCGTCACCCTCCGCGACGGCCGTCATGTCTTGATATACAATCCCTTCTCCACTCTTCGCGGCACAAAGAAGGGTCCCCGCACCCCGCTGCAGATTGCCATAAGCGACGATGGCGTCCATTGGCAACCCATATTGATGTTGGAAGACAGTCCCATCAGCCAATACTCCTATCCCTCCATCATCGAAGGACGCGACGGCACCCTTCACTGTGTATATACATGGCGCAGAGAGCGTGTGGCATACAAGCGTATCCAGCTAAAGCCCCTTAAGTAATAACTTTTTAGTAGTATCAAAGAAAGGGCTGCTCCAGCGATTTGGGGCAGCCTTATTTTTGGGTATTCTCAACGTAATAACCACAACGCGAATAACTTGTCGCTAACAGAATAACCGTCGTTGGCACTGCGACTTACAAGCATCTTGTCCTCCAGTGTGCGAAGGGCAGTCTTGACACTGCTTGTAGCTGGTAGGTGATGGGTATGAATAAACTGTTGTGCAAGTGGAGATTTGACTGACTTCTCGTATGCAATAGCCTTGAGAAGAGCATACTGATTGTCTGTCAACCATGCACAATAGTTCTGGAATGTGGAGGATTGCTCCTCCACCAATTCTTTCACCACATCATCCACAAGCGTGTTGTCAACAATGCGGTCAGGATGCTCGTACATCCCATGCAGGATAGCCTGTACGTACCACGTTATGCCTCCTGCAAAATCATATATCCGTTGGAAGGTTTCCTGCCCGATAGTTCTGTTCTGCCCCTCGATCATACGATTGGCAAATTGCCTGTACTCCTCAATATCTATGCTTCCAAGAGACATAACCATTGAACTTTGGAAAAAAGGACGGTTGGCAGATAGGAACATCTCCTCCATCATGTGCTGATGCATTGCGCTTTTTACGTTGCGCAAATTACGCAATAAAAAATGAGATAACCAAACATTCCGAGACATTTAACCATATTTTAACATTATGCACCGGCATAACACCACTCCTATATAATCCACGTCTCAGTGTTGGAAAAGTGTAAGAAACAAGGTTAAATCGGAATGACATTCAGTCAGCAAAGATTAAAAAAATTAATCATTCCCGACATATTGTCACTTCATCGAGCATTGGCACGGGGATTGCACTTATAAGGGTGAAAGCGGAAAGCTCCACAAGGGAGCAGGAAGCTGAAAGAACATATAAAACAACAATTTAAAATAGGAGGTTATTATGTTACCAGTTATGAGTTCAAACAGTTGGTTCCCAACAATGTTCGATGAGTTCTTCAACAACGATTGGATGCCTAAGATGAAGGCCACGGCTCCGGCCATCAACGTAAAGGAAAACGGCAGTGAATACACTATGGAGTTTGCCGTTCCTGGCATCAAGAAGGAGTTCTGCAGAGTGAGTCTCAACAACGACGGCAATTTGGAGGTAACCATCGAGAACAAGATGGAACACAAGGAGGAGAACAAGAAGGAGCACTATCTGAGACGCGAGTTCAACTACTCCAACTATCAGCAGGTGTATGTGCTGCCTAAGGATGTCGTCAAGGACAAGATTGCAGCCAAGGTTGACAACGGTGTGCTGACCATCACTATGCCGAAGGTCACCAAGGACGAAGTCAAGAAGATTCAGCGTCAGATCGACATCGCATAATTTTAGTAGTATTTACGGGGGGCTGTTCCAACAAGAGTGGAACAGCCCCCTTTTTTTGCGCTGTGATTGCTACGTTCTTAATAGTCCATAAAAAGCATCATCACCAATGTATTTAACACTTGTTGGTAATTTGGTATTTATTACTATAACTGCTGAATGAAATAATTACAGCTCAGAATTAGTCCACAGTGATATCTGATTATGCATCAGAAATACCTAATTATTAATCTGTTTACCATAATGCAACCTTACCACCAATACCCAGGTCAAGTGTGGCAGTAGAGACACCAAGGGCTTGGAATACACGACTCATTGTAGGAAGGGTTATCACACTTTTCCCTTTCTCCAAGCGTGATATTTGTGCTTTCTGTACTCCCACACGATCGCCTAACTCTTCCTGGGTTAGGTTTTGAGCCTGACGCATCTTGCGAATTGTATCGCCCACGAAATAAGCATTCACCTCCTCTTTGAGCTGTTTCTCCATTGCGTCACGTTTGGATGTGCCCACTTTTCCAAATACCTCATCGGTCAATACATCGAGTGATGTCATATTCATCTTTGTCATAATCATTTATTTTTAAAGTAATTTTTTCTAATAATTTCCGCTTTTGCCACCTCCTTAGGGGGCGTCTTCTGACTTTTTTTCACAATGCCATGGGTGGCAATAATAAAGGAATCTGTCTCAGTGTCCCAGAAAGAAAACAACCGATAGCAATTACCATTGTACAATGTCCTAAACTCCCATATTTCTGAGTCATCCAACTTTTTGAATAGCTCCTTGTTAATCAAACCTGCCTCTATCTTCTTATAGTTATAGACAATCTTCTCCTGTACCTTGAGAGGCAATGACCGGACGAATGCTAATGCTTCATCTAACAATATAACCTTTATTTTGTACTCACCCATTTTACTTATTTTATGTTGCAAAATTAGTAATAAGTTTCCATTAAACAAAACTTTTCGCAAAAAAACAATCTCTATTTAACTTTTATAAAGAATTTATAAAAAGTGATATCATGTTTCGACATTAGCCCCAAGGAATTAAGAGACACTGTCAAAAGCCGATTGGCACAAGCTCTGCGACAATACTCATAAAAAGGGCTGCCCCAGCGATTTAGGGCAGCCCTTTTTGTTATTAGAATGGGGATTTCCATCCCGCAGCCTTGGCCACTATCTTTGGAATCTCGGTGTTGTCGATTCTACCGTGAATCTGCTCAGCACCGGCACCTATGGCGAAGCATGGCACATATCCGTTGCTATGACTTGTGACATGCCACCCCA
>CALZYS010000025.1 GCA_945830345.1 uncultured Prevotella sp. | reverse complement strand
GACCGTGCCGACAGTTACCGAATTAATGACTACGAATATGTAAGCGGTGAGGAAGGCGAGACGCAACGCTCCATCTCCCCATTGTTCACGGGCTATCGTAGCAATATATTCGGACAGAAGTTCACATGGCAACCCATAAAGAGGCTTGCTCTGAATGCAGGACTTGAATACAGCAGAAAGATAACCGATCGTCCTAACACCAATCCGGATGTCAGTGGAGGTCTTGACTATGAGATGCGCTACAAGTCTTTGCGCTGGAATCTCGGCGGTATATACAAGTTTACCAATCGCAACTCATTACAGGCAGATTTTACCGTTGACCGCTACCGCTATGGTAAGGAATATGATGTGGAGACATCCACATACAAAGTGGGCGACTATATCCAATCGAAAAAACAGCGAATGATGGAAGGAGAACTGAAGGCTGTGTTAGGATTAACAGAAAAATCCACAACAATCTTCGGTGCCGACTGGCGTCAGGATAATCTCGTCACCTCAACAGGTAATATCGACGCAAGTGTATATACCCTTGCGGGATATGCCCAGCACGAGATGCTTCTTGCGCAAGGATTGAAAGCTATGCTTGGCGTGAGATACACCTATCATCGTGAGTTCGGCAGTCATCTTACGCCTAAGGTGGCAATGATGTATTCTGTGGGAAACATTAATGTTCGGGCAACATACAGTAATGGATTCCGTGCCCCGGGTATGGACGAGCTTTACTATCGCTATTTCTCTGTGAACAGGGGTAAGGCGCAAGTGTCGTTCGGCAATAAAGACCTCAATCCCGAGAAGAGCCACTACGTGTCGCTCAGTGCAGAATACCGTGGCGACCGCTTTGCCGTTTCGGTTATGGGCTACATGAACTTCATCAACGACATGATAGTCAAGGACAACATACAGCTCGATGATGAATCAAGGAAGATGCTCATGGCAGAGTTTCCCGAGATGACCGATGCCCAGGCGCAGTCTATGTCCACATACGCCAACTATGTCAACAGTGACAAGGGAGAGGTGAAGGGAGTACAAGTGAATGTGAATGCCAACCCCATTGACGGTCTTAATCTCAATGTCAACTATGCATATACGTATGCAAAATCGAAGACCGGCAACGAATGGTCACTTCTCGACCGTAGCATCAAAAACACGCTTACCATGTCGGTGGCCTATTCCCATGCTTGGGGCAAGTATCGACTTGTGGCAGACCTCAACTGTCGTATGCAATCAAAGACATATTACTCTGCCTATAACGATGCACCGGGATATGGAGTGTGGAATTTCAACACCTCCCATGTGTTCAACGTCAACCGTAGGATAGTCATAGAACCAAAGCTCGGAATAGACAATATATTCAATAAGGTAGATAACCGTATCGACAGTTCGAAGACATCATACGCGTTGTATTCTCCCGGTAGAATGTTGGTTGCCGGATTAAAGATTAAGATATGAAATCAATAATAGTTGTCGGGATAGGTCCCGGCAGTATCAAAGATATGACGGCAGCAGTAAGGGAAACACTCCGTACTGCCGACATCGTCATAGGCTATAAATACTATTTCCAGTTTATCAGCTGTTACATATCCTCGCACACAAAATGTATCGACACAGGTATGAAAAAAGAGCGCGAGAGGGCTGAGAAGGCTTTCGAAATGGCAGAACAGGGACATCAGGTGGTTGTCATATCATCGGGAGATGCTGGAATCTATGGTATGGCATCGCTGATATACGAGATGAAATATCAGCGAGGGTCGGATATTGACATCATCGTGCATCCCGGCATATCAGCATTCCAAAAAGCTGCTTCATTATTAGGAGCGCCCATCAGTCATGACTTCTGCGTATTGTCACTCTCAGACCTGATGACTCCATGGGCGCTCATTGAGCGGCGAATAAAGGCGGCGGCGGAAGCTGATTTCGTCACTGCCGTATATAACCCACGGTCAAACGAGCGTTATTGGCAGTTGGACAGGTTGCGCGAGATATTCCTCAACGAAGGACGTCGCCCCGACACTCCTGTGGGATATGTTCGACAGGCAGGACGCGACGGAGAGACAGTGAAGATAACAACACTTGCCGCCCTCGATACCAAGGATATCGATATGCTGACAGTGATTATTATTGGGAATAGTCAGACTAAGGCTCTACAGTGCGATAACGGTAGAGACAAAAATGTGATGATAACACCCCGCGGTTACTATGCTAATGAAAATCCCCCCTCCGGGGGACTTGGGGGGGCTATTATGACTCAAAGTTTCCGCACAATTCTCTCAGAGATGAAACGTCCAAACATCCCTATTGACAAGAGATGGCTGATGCTTCATGCCATTCACACCACCGCCGACTTCAATATGGAGGATATCCTGCATATAGATGATGAGGCACCTGCAAGGATATTCGAGAGTATAAATAGCGGCAAACTGAAAACTATTGTCACTGATGTAACTATGGTGGTGAGCGGAATACGCAAGGCTGCTCTTTCACGCCTCGGTATTGAGGCCAAGTGTTATCTGCAAGATTCTCGAGTGGCAGAAATGTCAGAGAAATATGGAATAACACGAACTCAGGCAGGGATAAGGCTCGCCGTTGAGGAACATCCCGATGCTCTCTTTGTCTTTGGCAATGCGCCCACGGCATTATTGGAGCTTTGCGAACTGATGCGCCATGGTAAGGCTCATCCTATTGGAGTGATTGCCGCTCCCGTGGGCTTTGTTCATGTCAAGGAGTCGAAATATGCCGTAAAGAGTTTCTCAGATGTCCCAAAGATAATTGTCGAAGGGCGTAAGGGCGGCAGTAATATTGCTGCAACGCTATGTAATGCCATAATGACCCTCGATGATGCTGAACAGATAAAACCGGGGAGAGACTTTTGAATTAATAATGTATTAGGATCTATGAATTGATGCTTAGGTTTTTGGTAATAGGAATTAACGATAATCCGCAGCCTACCTTTACTGACGAAGTGAAGAGGGTAATAGATGGCGGTAAGGTGTTCTCGGGTGGCTTGCGTCATCATGAGATAGTGGGCAATATATTGCCCGACGGTGCGCAGTGGATAGATATCACGGTGCCCCTTTCCGATGTATATCGACAGTATCGTGATGTGGATGATAAGATAATCATTTTTGCTTCGGGTGACCCCTTGTTCTTCGGTTTTGCCACAACCTTGCAGAGGGAGTTTCCTGATGTGGATATCAAGGTTTATCCTACGTTCAACTCGTTGCAAACGCTCGCCCATCGTATTGTGATGTCATATCACGACATGACCATTGTATCGCTCACCGGTCGCCCATGGAATGCCTTCGATGCCGCTCTCATTGAAGGACGCAACAAGATAGGCATACTCACCGACCGCCAACACACTCCATCCGCAATAGCAGAAAGGATGTTGCACTATGGATATATGGAATATGAGATGTACGTAGGTGAGCATCTTGGAAACACCGGCGCAGAGCGCGTAGCACGATATTCGCTCGAAGAGGCTGCTACTACTGACTTCTCATTCCCCAACTGCCTGATAATTACGAAAAATAATAATTCCTCATTTCAAATGGGTCTGCCCGACAATGCCTTCGCCATTCTCGATGGCAGACCCAAAATGATAACGAAGATGCCTATCCGACTGCTCTCTATCCAAGCCTTGGGTCTTACATGTGGCAGTGTGCTGTGGGATATCGGTTTCTGCACGGGCAGTATTTCCATCGAGGCAAAGCGCATGTATCCTTCTATAGATGTGGTGGCATTCGAGATACGCGAGGAAGGTAGGGAATTGATGGAGGAGAACACCCGCAGATTCCGCACTCCGGGCATAACGACGGTTATCGGTGACTTTATGGAGCAAGACGTTACAACATTTCCTCAACCTACAAGTGTCTTTATTGGTGGTCATGGAGGAAAGATAGTGCAGATAGTGGCAAGGGTGGCACAGATGCTCCCCAAAGGAGGGATTGTGGTGATGAACAGTGTGAGTGAAAAGAGTAGGACACGATTCATCGGAGCCTGTCAAATGTTCGGACTGTCGCTCGTGTCGTGCAATAGTATTCAACTTAATGATTATAATAAAATAGATATACTGAAATGCGTAAAGCAATAGTGACAATATCAGACGATGGACAAGCGTTGGCTACAATAGTTTCAAGAGAACTCTATGCCGACATCATTCCGCTTGGACAGGTAGAACCTCAATGGCATGATTATGACGCTTTCGTGTTCATATCGGCTATGGGTATTTGTGTCAGGACAATAGCACCGTTATTAAAAGACAAACATTCCGACCCAGCTGTGGTGTGCATGGACACGGCAGGGAAGAATGTCATAGCTGTGGTGTCGGGGCATGTAGGTGGAGCGAACCAACTCGCCACTGATGTCGCAAGAGCAGTGGGGGCAATGCCTGTTATTACCACGAGGAGCGATATTGATGGCCTGTGGCAACTTGACTTATTAGGGAAGAGATTCGGATGGAGTATGGAACGCGAGGATATCAATGCTGAAATAGCCATGTTTGTCAATCGCCGCCCCACCGCTTTGTTGCTACAGGTGAATGACGAGGGAACAAGATGGCTCGAAGCCAATCTGCCTGAGCATGTCACTGTGTTCTATCAGGAGGATTGCATTGATGGTAATCTCTTTGACTTGCTTGTCGTAGTGGGATATAAATCGGTTTTTGTCAAAGGTATAAAAGCCACTCTACATTATATTCCGAAATGCCTACATGTGGGAATCGGTTTGGCACACGATGCCGACATGGAATGTATTGACGAGATACAACAATGCCTTAATGACAAAGGGATTAATATGAAGGCAATTAAAAGCATTGCCACTATCGACGTGAAGAAAGGCGAGAAAGTGGTGGGCGAACTGATGAGGTGCGGATATGAAGTGAGATTCTATTCAGCCGGAGAACTTAGTGATATTATTGTTCCCAACCCGAGTGTTACAGTGGAGAAGCATGTCGGAACGTCCAGTGTGAGCGAGGCGGCTGCCATGCTGAGTGCCGACAACAATCAACTGTTGTTGGAAAAGCACAAAGGCACACAGTGGACACTGGCCGTGGCATTGGATTCAGCCTTCGACCGCTCTAAAGGCCATGTGGAGATAGTGGGCGCTGGCCCTGGAGATCCTGAACTTGTGTCTATCCGAGGCAGAAAGTTTCTTGAAAGGGCAGACCTGATATTATATGCAGGCAGTCTTGTACCTCGACAGTTGACCGAATGTGCCAAACCGGGTGCAACAGTGCGCAATAGTGCAACAATGGCTTTGGAAGAGCAATGCAACTTGATGAAGACGTTCACCGACCGCGGTCTGCTCGTAGTTAGATTGCACACTGGCGACCCTTGTATCTATGGTGCCATACAGGAGCAGATAGACTTTTTCGAAGCTCATGACATCAGCTATCATATCACTCCAGGCATCTCGTCGTTCCTTGCAGCAGCCGCCGAGTTGAGATCGCAATTTACTATCCCCGGGCGTTGCCAAACCATCATTCTCACCCGTGGCGAAGGGCGCACCCCAATGCCTGAGCGTGAGAAATTGCACCTGCTTGCCCGTAGTCGCAGTACGATGTGCATTTTCCTTAGTGCCTCCATCGTTGACGATGTGCAAGAGCAATTGTTGCAGGAATATCCGGCAGACACCCCGGTGGCAGTGTGCTATCATCTCACATGGAAAGACCAGAAGATATGGCGCGGAAAACTATCGTCTCTCGCAAACATTGTCAGAGAGAATCATCTTACACTTACCACAATGATTGTTGTTGGAGAAGCGGTGAGCGGGAACTCAGAAATGAGAAATGGGGAATCAGGAATGAGGAATGTGTCAAAATTGTATGATAGGCATTTCACTCATCTTTTCAGAAAAGGAGAAGAATGATACTCGTATTCGGAGGAACAACAGAGGGAAGGAAGGCTATTAAGGAAATTGAAGAAGCCGGGAAACCATTCTACTACTCCACCAAAACCGGGGAGCAGCAGGTGGAGCTGTGTCATGGCATATCTGTTAGCGGAGCCATGACACGAGACAAGATGATTGACTTCTGCAACAATAATGGCATAAGGTTGTTGGTGGATGCCGCCCACCCCTTTGCTTCACATCTTCATCACACAGTGGCTGATGTGGCTAAATGTCTTGATATACCGGCAATTCGCTTTGAGCGAATTTTCCCTCCGAGAGACAGCGATATAACATGGTGTGACTCCTACGAAGAAGTGGTGGATAAAGTAAAGTCTGGTGAAACGGTGATCGCCACAACAGGAGTACAAAGCATATCCCACCTCAAAACCTTAGAGGAAAAAGGGTGCAATGTGTATTATCATATATTAAAGCGACAGTCAAGCATAAGTAAGGCTCATGCAGAAGGTATTACCGACGACCGTATTGTTTTCTATGGAGAGGATTCCATCAGCACAATAGGAAAGGGGACACTGATTCTGAAAGAAAGTGGTCTTTCAGGCGGATACCAGGAAAAAGTGGATGAGGCAAGGAAGAACGGTATGGGCATCATTGCCATAAGGCGACCAGCGACTCCCAAAGGATTTCATATCGTAAATGGTGAGCATGGTCTGCGCAGAATTATTGAGCGTTTACTCCCAGAATATTATCCACTCAAAAGTGGACTGACAACAGGAACGTATGCCACCGCAGCGGCAATTGCTGCCTACTCATCCCTTAGAGGTCAGCAACCGCCGTCAGTACCTGTCGTACTTCCCAATGGTGAGAGTATCTTCGTGGATGTACACTATGGCGATGGCTATTCCTATGTAATAAAAGAAAGCGGAGATGACCCAGATGTGACCAATGGGGCTGAGATTAGGGCGAGTGTGGAGCCAAATGAAGGTTCTCTTGTCATTGTTGGTGGCGAGGGAGTGGGGCGGTTTACTCTTCCCGGTTTCGACTATCCCCCAGGCGAAGCGGCTATCAATCGTGTGCCTCGCGAGATGATCCATCGTAATCTTGGTAATGCCCACGTCAAGGTGACAATATCCGTTGTTGACGGTGAACGATTGGCGCAAAGGACATTCAATCCCCGTCTTGGAATAACGGGTGGCATATCCATAGTGGGTGTGTCGGGTATAATAAAGCCGTTCTCTGAGGAGGCTTTTGTCGAGAGCATAAGAAAATGTATGACGGTGGCTGCCGCTTCGGGATGTGGGGAGGTTGTCATCAACAGTGGTGCAAAGAGTGAGCGTATGGTGCGCTCGCGTTTTCCTGACCTTCCACCGCAGTGCTTTGTGGAATATGGCAACTATATAGGAGCCGCCATCACTATTGCAAGGGAATTGTCTATTCCTCGTGTCCACCTTGTAATGATGATCGGTAAGGCCGTGAAACTTGCCGCAGGGCATCTCGACACCCATAGTCGCCGCAGCACGATGGACCGTGACTTTATAATCTCGATGCTCGAAGAATCGGGATGTGATAAGATGATATTGGCAAAGGCTCACAACATTACCTTGGCCCGGGAACTATGGGATATCATTCCTCAAGACAATATCGGGAGATTTGTGGAAGTATTGACAGAGCATTGCCATAAGGCATGCAACCATATATTGACAAAAGAACAACTTGAAATAATTATTTTGAAAGATGAATAAAATTTTGAATCACATTGTGATGCTGGCAATAATACTAATTGTCGCATCATGTACCGGCAAGGTAAGCAGGAAAGAGTTGGACAAGGATGCTGCTGACTCCGTCGTTGAGGTGAAACCCCAATATGCCAAAGGCTTTACGGTGAGGATGCTTGACAACGGAATCCGTCTTGTAGATGTCAAAGACCCACAGAAATCAAAGGGTATGACATATCACTTTGCATTAGTGAACCAGGGGATGGAGGCGACAGATATTCCAGAGGGATATACAAGGATAGATGTGCCGGTTAGGCGCACTATCCTCATGACCATGCTTCAGCTCTCCAACTTCACCATCCTAAATGCCCATGACGTGGTAAAAGGAATCACGGGTACGAAAAATCTATTCAACAAGGATATTTTGCAGCGAGTGAAAAAGGGAGAAATAGTGAAGATAGGTATGGAAGGCAACTTTGACCCTGAACTGGTAATGGCGGCCGCTCCCGAAATAATCTTCATATCACCGTTCAAGCGTGGAGGATATGATGCCATCAAGGAGACGGGAGTTACTCTCGTTCCGCATCTTGGTTATAAGGAACTCGACCCTCTTGGACAGGCAGAGTGGATAAAGTTTGTAGCAATGTTTATCGGCAAGGAAAAGGAGGCAAACAAGATATTCAGCGATATAGCCGACCGATATAACTCACTGAAAGCTAAGGTTGAGGCTGTTGGCGGTGAGCGTCCTTCCATATTCAGTGGTGAGATGCACGGTGGCAACTGGCATGCTGTTGGAGGAAAGAACTATCTTGCGCAGATATTCCGTGACGCCGGTGCCGACTATGTCATCGATGATGATAACACAGGAGGCCTACCCATCGACTTTGAGGCAATGTATGCCAAGGCCGCCAAGGCTGACTATTGGCGCATACTCAATAGCTATTCTGGTGAGTTCTCCTACGAGGCATTGCAGAAGTCAGAGCCTCGCAATGTCATGTTCAAGGCTTTCAGGGATAGAAAGGTGATATACTGCAATATGAAAACCACACCGTATTATGAAATATCTCCCGTGATGCCCGACAAGGTGTTGGCGGATTTTATTGCAATCTTCCATCCGGAGGTCATGCCAAAGGGATATACCCCTACATTCTATAAATTATTGTAAGGAGGAAAGAGAAGAAGGATATATGTTAAAGCCAGGGTTAAGTTTTCTGACGATGCTATCACTCGTCGTCTTGTCCGCCGTGCTCTTTGTGGCAAATCTGTTCATAGGTACTGTGTCCATTCCTCTTGATGCCATTGTGGGGATAGTGCTCGATTTGCCCATTGAAGGATATACAGAAGACGAGATGACAATATGGAGCAATATAATATGGAACTCGCGCATGCCGCAGACCATAACAGCTTTGTTGGCAGGAGCAGGTCTGTCGGTGAGTGGATTGCAGATGCAGACGGTATTCCGTAATCCTCTTGCCGGACCATCTGTCTTGGGCGTCAGCAACGGGGCATCACTTGGTGTGGCATTTGTCGTATTGCTCTCGTCATCGCTTGGAGGTGTGGCACTCAGCCGTTTGGGCTATGTGGGAGATGTGGCAATCACGGTTGCAGCCATTGTTGGTGCTCTATCCATTTTGGCATTGATAGTATTCGTGGCTCAGTATGTACGTGGCAATGTCACTCTTCTTCTCATAGGTGTGATGACGGGCTATCTTGCTACGGCGATAATAGGAGTGCTAAAATTCTTCAGTGCCGAAGAAGATGTCAAGGCATACGTTGTGTGGGGATTAGGATGTTTCACCCGTACCTCAGGCACCCAACTCGTAGTCTTCTCCTTATTGATGTGCATCATCCTTCCAATGGGAATGTTGCTGATAAAAACTATGAATCTACTGATGTTAGGAGATGATTATGCTCGAAATCTCGGATTGAACATCCGACGTTCGCGCATAATGGTGATTCTCTCGTCAGGATTACTTGCCGCAGTTGTCACGGCATATTGCGGTCCTATAATGTTTGTGGGGCTTGCTGTTCCACATCTTGCCCGTGCCGTTTTCCGCACCTCCGACCATCGTTGGCTTATGCCGGCAACATTAATAAGCGGTATATCGCTCACCCTTCTCTGTTGCATTTTATCACGTCTTCCTGGTTTCGAGGGGGCCTTGCCCGTTAACAGTGTCACAGCATTGGTAGGTGCACCAATAATTGCCGCTGTACTCCTGAAACGAAAATAAATAAGCTGCACCTACATAAGTAAGCGCAGCTTATTTAATCTTTCAATCTTTCAATTTTTCAATCTTAAATAAGGTGCATCGTTCCTAATAAATACAGCATTGATATTCCCAAGACCATTGACATAATACCGATGATGAGACCTATGCGCGCCATGTCCTTCTGCGAGATGAGGTTGGTGGCGAAGGCAAGGGCATTAGGTGGTGTGGAGATGGGGAGAACCATCGCACTCGATGCTGCCACGGCAACGCTGATGAGCACTGTGGGTGTTCCGCCGATGACGTTGAGCTTGTCTCCCATTGCAAGGCATACCACTGTGAGGATAGGCATGAGAAGGGCTGCTGTGGCGGAGTTGCTGATGAAGTTGGACAGTGCATAGCATATCAAGCATGCCAAAACGAGGATTACCAGCGGCGAGAAGTCACCGAAGGGAATGCTCGACACTGCCTGCTTCGCGAGTCCCGAACCATTGAGGGCATAACCGAGGGCGAATCCTCCCGCTACCATCCAGATTACCGACCAGTTGATTTCCTCCAAGTCGCGGCGGTCGATTACTCCTGTAAGCGAGAAGATCATAAACGGTACGAGTGCCACGGTATATGAATTAATACCCGACACGCTATCCAAGAGCCAAAGAGCCACTGTGAGGATAAACGTCACAATCACTACCTTTGTCTTGAAGTTATGTTTCAGCTCGCCTTCTATCTTCAGTTCGATAGTCTTTTGTGTAAATGGATATAGCTTCTTGATGATAAACCAGCTCAACAGAAGGAGTACGACGACGAGAGGGAACATAAACATCATCCACTCGCCGAATCCGATGCCCAGATTGAGGCCCTCGGGGTCGTTCAGATACTTCAGTGCGATGGTGTTAGGGGGTGTGCCGATAGGAGTTCCCATACCGCCAAGGTTGGCAGCCACGGGGATGCTCAGAGCCATAGCCATTCGTCCCTTGCCCTCAGGAGGCAACTGTTTGAACACAGGAGCGAGGAAGGTGAGCATCATTGCAGCAGTGGCAGTGTTGGACACGAACATCGAGAATAATCCGGTGATGAGAAGGAATCCTAAAAGCACATTCTCGCTCTTGCTTCCGAAGGGCTTGAGCAGCACCTTGGCAAGATGTGCGTCAATACCGGTCTTACCGGCTGCGATGGCAAGGATGAATCCTCCGATGAAAAGCATGATCACTGGGTCTGCAAAGGTTGCCATTACCGACTTGTAGCTCAATAGCGTACCTACTTTTTCGGGGTCGCACATTAGTATGAATCCACTGTCGCTCGTGAATATCAGCAGCAGTCCGATTACGGTAACGGATGTTGCCCATGCCGGCACCACCTCAAGCACCCAAGCCAATGTGGCAAAAGCAAAGATGGCGATGATTCGCTGTTGCACTACTGTCAGTCCTTCAATACCGAAACTGGTTGAGGGTAGATTCCATATCAACAGTGTTGCCAAGATTACAACTGCGGCTTTGATAGCCGTACTCTTCAAATACTGGGGAAGTCGCTCGTTGAGTCGCTTCACCTGTTCGTTGTGGTGGCTCTCCAAAAGATGGAAGCCATGAAACTTTTTAAACATGGTTGAAAACCTATACTAATTTTTATGAATACTTCAATGGTCACATTTCAAATTGTTCAGAAAACGGCTGCAAAATTAATAATTATTTTCCATATATGCAAAATAATCTTCGATTTTTATTCATTTATTATTTATTTCTTTGAGCGCGGAAGAATTTGGCCGTTAACCCTTCACCCTACATTTCCGGCTGTAACGTGCTTATAATCAACGGGTTATCCTAATGTAGGGTTGAGCCAACCCTACATTAGGATAACCCATTGTAAATTAATTAGTTACGCTTGTTTTGTGTAGGGTGAAGGGTTTGCGCACAAATTCTTCGGCATTCCATCAGAGGTCGTATATCTTCAGTAGCTTTCTAACCCTGGAGTCGAGGGCTTTGTTGCGCATCTGTCCGAGATAATTGCCGAGACGCTCCACGTCGAGACGTTTGGTGATGAAATTCTCGTCCAGTTTCAGGCGTTCCAACTCCTCCTCATTGTCATAGAAAGGATATAGATAAAGCAAGTCTAAGAGTGCCTTTTCGGGGAGGGCAAGCATCCATGTCTGTGAGGGTGAATTGAAAACGGATTTATCGGGCGGCAACATCACAGGCTTGTAACCAAAGAACAATTCGGATTTGACGTTCTGGTAGGAATACTGACCGAAATCATTTTCGAAATGGGCGGTCTTTAAGGTTGTTACAGACGTGATGCTTGTCACCTCATCAGGAATCATGCCATATATGCTGAGAGCCGTGCGGAGGCTCACATACGACGGATTGTAAATCTTTCCGGCAACATAGCGTGAGAATTCCGCGCGCTGAATCATATCGGGGAAGGCATACCATCCCTGTCTAAGTCTCACAAGAAGCCCCTTCTTGGTCCATCGTGTAAGACTGTTTCTGTCAAATGCAGGGAAATAATCCCTTGCCTGATGTATTGAAAAACATCCTTCTATCTGTAATCTTTCTTTGAATTCTATATATCCAACCATAACTTTATTTCTAAAACGCTGCAAAATTAATGCTTTTTGGAAACAAATGCAAGTTTTTTGGCATAAATTTTAATGGTGCTAAATGTTTTTAACCTTTAGCACCATTTATTATGAAGTTGAGAGATGAATTTACAGATGAGAAACCCTTTTTTGCTTGCCTGAGCAGTCAACTACAATCTTCTCGAACACTATAGCCGGAGCATTGGGTATGATGGTGACGGTATGAGTGCCGTCGCTTGTAGTGGACAGGGGGAAGGTGACGGTGTTCTCCACCACTCGCTTGGCGATAGTGGGGTAGTAGATGTCGTAGATGTTCTTCGGCTTCTCGTTGAGATTGCCGTTGAAGTTTACTACCTGCGCTTCACCTCCGTCAACGCTAACGCTATACGTAAATCCGTCCTGATTGAGGAAATCGAGGGTGGATTTCACGATGATGTGAATCCTTGCCTCCTTGGTATTATCAGGGCAAGAGAACTTGTATGTCAATGAGGCTCCGTCGATGGCGGCGGTATAGGGCTGTAATGAGAGGGCGGAGCGCGACTTGCCCATAAATGGGATTTCAGTCCATCGGGCATTTGCGGCATCCTTTTTCTCATAATATGCCATGGTCTCGATATTGGCGATACCATTTATGCATGGGATGATGTTGCCGCCTTCGCTATTTGCTTCCACATGAGCCACATTCGGCATCATGTCATGCGGGAATCCGTCGTGCCACTGAGTGTATCCGATATGCTTCTGAATCATCATACCGTTCCATTTGCCTCCCGACATCTTGGTGTTGTATTCGTTGCAGAGCAGAGAGTCCTGACGGAAGGCAACGGCACAACGGTCTGCCCAATAGTTGATTTCGGCGGCGGTGTATTCAGAATACCTTCCGTTGGCAGCCTTCACAAGCATGTCGTTCATAGCCTTGGCCTGATACATACGATGGAGATTAGCCATCGCCTGAACGGGGAAGAGGACAATCTGGCGATAGGCATCGCGATATTCCTCCTTCAGAGAGAGGAACTGGCGGAGGGCATCTGCCTCAAGGGCATCATATTGCGCCACCACCTTAGCCCACTCGCCATTTTCGGCACTATATACCGTGGCGTCGAGCATCTCGGCAGTGCTGCGTCCGTTGTATTTGCAGCAGAGGTTGAGAATGCGTGCAGCCTCTTCGGCCTGACAGCAGCCAAACTGCTGGCGGCAGAACTCCTCGGTGTGCTTGGTGAGAGTGGCGGCATCATATTGCTTAGGATTCCATGCCATGTCCATAAACAGGGTGATGGGGTATTCCATCGGTTTGAGGTCGCCCACATTGAGTATCCACAAGCGGTCGATACCATATTGGGCAGCAAGAGTGAGCTGTTCCCACATGTTCTGAGTGGGAGTGGCGTTTATCCACTTGCTGTTGCGTGGAGCTCCCACATAGTCAACATGATAGTAGAGTCCCCATCCGCCCTTATGCTGACGCTCCTTGGCATTGGGCACACGGCGCACGTTGCCCCAGTTGTCGTCGCACAGAAGCATTATAACATCGTCGGGCACACGCATCCCCTTGTCGTAGTAGTCCATCACCTCTTTATATAAAGCCCACACCTGTGGGGTCTCCTTAGCCTTTTTGCCTGTCACCTCCTCGATAATCTTGCGCTGGTCGGCCACGATCTGTTCGAGTAGACGGGTGTCGGCTTCCTCGCTCATTGCCTCATCGCCATCACCTCGCATACCGATGGTGACAATGTCGTCTGTGCCCTTCATGCGCTCTATACCCTCGCGGAAGAACTTCTTGATCACCTCCTTGTTGGTGTTGTAGTTCCATGCTCCGTATTCCTTGCGGTGGCGTGCCCATTCCTGATGATTGCGTGCCATGGGTTCGTGGTGTGACGTACCGATGATGACACCCATGTCGTTGGCCGTCTTCTGGTTGAGAGGGTCGTCGGCATAGAATGCCCATCCCCACATGGCAGGCCAAAGCATGTTTCCGCGCAGACGGAGTATCAGTTCGAACACCTTGGCATAAAACTCATGTCCACCGTTTTTGGTCTTGAACGTGTTCTCCACCCACGACGTGAGGCATGGAGCCTCGTCGTTGAGAAACAGTCCGCGATAGCGCACCGCCGGTTCGCCGTCGGTGTATATACCTTTATTTATATATATGTCCTTATGCTTTGCCACTGGTACGTCAGCCCACCAATACCATGGCGACACACCAATCTGGCGCGAGAGTTCGTAAAGACCGAAGATAGTGCCACGGTAGTCGCTACCGGCAATGAGGATATACTGGCCCCCTCCTGCTCCCCCTTGGGGGAGAGACTTGTCGTCAGATACCACAGTGATGATGAATTTCTCTGTTTTGCCTTTCAGTTGGTCGGTGAGCTTGTATTTCTTCAGGAGTTTGTCGATGATAGCCGACTTGCCTATTGTGCCGGCAATGATGACGGCATCGTTGTTGTCGAGAGCGGCATTACATCCTGTGACGTTCTTGATGTCCATAGCCAAGGAGCGGGCAGCGATTCTCACTCCCTCATGGTCTTTGTCATCCACGGCAATGTTCACCTTGCCATTGGCGTTAAGGTGAAAGTCGCCTCCGTTGAAACCGACGAATTTGTCGGCTGCGAACGATGAAATCGACAAGGTGATAATGAAGATAAATGACATGCACATCCTCATAAAAGAGCGCATCTCAGCGCGCGCACGTCCCAAACAGTTCTCGGTTGCCTTGTAGGTTATCCCCAAGGTCTCTGTGATGTCTGCCACCTTCTTTCCTTCGTAAATGCTCATTCTATATATTATTTGATTACGTTTTGACATTGTTGATATTCCCTGCTCAAGTTTCTCGCTTAGGTCGTGGGCATATATCTCTGACTCCATTTCATGCCAAGTGGATTGTGTGGAGGCAAGTGCCTGGCAAGCCTGTTGGCGATAAGAGCAACGCCTGATAAAGTCGAAACACATATTGCGGAGAGTCTTATGGACAAGGGCGGGCATACTGCGCTCGATGATGATTTCCTTGACATTGAGAATTTTGACGAAGCAATCCTGCACAATATCCTCTGCAATGAAATCGTTCTTTACGATTTTCCTTGCAAACCCTCTCATCTCGGTAATGTTTTTCTGATAATAGTCAGATAATATTTTGTTGTTGTTCATAAGTGCGTAAGTTTTGGGTGCAAAGTTAAGAATATATTTGCAGAATTAGCTACAAATTTGTAGCTAATACTTTACTATTTGTATCATTTTAGGGAATAAGTGTCTTTTTTGAGCGTTTTTTGCTCGTTTATTGCTTGCGATAGGCAGATGGAGACATGCCTACATGCTCCTTGAAGAACTTACCGAGGAACGATTGGTTGGCGAAATGCAGTTCGTCGGAAATTTCCTTGATGGTCATTGTTGAGGTCTTCAGCAGTACACGGGCTTCAAGTGTGACATACTTGTCTATCCATTCGTTGGGTGTGTGTTTGCTTACTGTCTTCACTGTTTCTGACAGGTATTTTGGCGTGATGCACATCTGTTCGGCATACCAGCTCACCCTACGCTCGCGCTTGTAGTTATCCTCTACAAGTCGGATGAACTGCGTGAAGATGGCATCTGCCCTTGTCTGTCTCTTGTTTTCCACCTGCTGCACGCGATAGATGACATTGCTCAGGTCGTAGAACATTGCCAGCACCATAGTGCGCACGAGGTCGCGCTTGAAGTGGTTGTTGTTCTCGGCAACCTTCTTCTTGAGGAAAAAGAAATACTCCTTGAACGTCTCCACCTCATCCTCATTGAGCGACACCACGGGATGATTGCGCGAGAAAAGGAAAAGAAGCGACACGTCCCTAACATCGTTGACCACCTCATAGAAGAAGTTCACCGACAACATCATGGCAAGTCCGTTGACGTCGTTTGAGGCAACATAGTTGTCAATGACGTGACGGTCGGAGATGACGATGATGTCATTCTTCCTCACGTCATGCTTTTGGGTGTCGATGGTGAATTGCGCACTACCCTCTGTGCACAATGCCACGAGAATGAATGTCATTCTCCGTGGTTGGGCATTGATGGCAAGTGTTGTCAGTTTCTCACTCAAGATGATGTCGTCGGCAATGAAGTCGGATTTTGAGTGGTCTTCTTGAGCTATGCGGAAATTGGTGTTTCTTATCTCTTTCTTGTCCATAAGCTTGGGATTATATTATTTTTATCTGCTTGCCAGCCTTTGTCTTCACTTTCTTTGAGTCGCCGTTGACATTCATGGTAACAACGCCTTTCTTCACTGACTTCAATGTCAGTGCAGTCACCTTGGAGTTGTTCCATTTCATTGTTATTTCATATCCGCCACGGGCACGGATTCCGCTCACACTGCCGTCTTTCCATGTCTCAGGCAATGCGGGAAGTAGCGTGATGGTATTGCCGTCGCTCTGAACAAGCATTTCGCATACTCCCGCCGTACCTCCAAAATTGCCGTCGATTTGGAAGGGTGGGTGAGCATCGAAGAGATTTGGGTATGTTCCTCCCGAGCGTCGCTTGTCCTCACCCTGGTAGTTGTCGGGACTTACGTATGTCAGCAATTTTTGATAGATGTGATATGCTTGATCGGCATCCTTGAGTCGGGCCCACAAGTTAATGCGCCAGCCAGTGCTCCATCCTGTTGTCTCGTCACCTTTGATTTCCAGCGACTTACGGCATGCATTCATCAGCTCAGGCTGTTTGTCGGTGATATGTCTTCCGGGATAAAGTCCGATGAGGTGTGATTGGTGGCGATGTTTCCAATCCCAGTCTTCCCAGTCGTAGTACCATTCCTGAAGATTGCCCCTGCTGCCTATCTGATAGGGGTGGAGCTTGTTGAGGCAATCGCTCATCTTTGTCCTCAACTCCTTGTCTGTATCCAGGATTTCAGCTGCCTTGACGGTATTTATGAGCAGTTCGCGGATAATGGCAAGGTCGGCAGTGCCGCCATACATAGTCATTCCGTGATATCCCTTGTCGGTTTTGTATTCATTTTCGGGTGATGTCGATGGTGCTGTTATCAGTTCGTCGGGATTATTTGGATTGGGAATGAGCCATGCCATACAGAACTCGGCAGCTCCCTTCATCAGAGGATATGCCGTAGAACGGAGATATTCGGTGTCGAGACCGAACATATAATGGTCCCACAAGGCATTTACAAGCCATGCGCCACCCATGTTCCAGTTTGCCCATTCCGGCCATTCGCGTTTTTCTCCCACGGGATTGGTCATTGCCCAGATGTCGCTGTTATGGCTTGAGCACCAGCCATCTGTGATTCCGTAGTAATTCTTTGCCGTATATTTTCCGTTGGCAGCCAATGCAGTTATGAAGTTATCGAGTGGCATTGCCATCTCCGGCATATTTGCCACTTCGGCGGGCCAATAGTTTTCTTCGAGATTGATGTTCACGGTGTAATTGCCTCTCCATGGCGACCACAAATGTGGTGTCCACAGTCCTTGCAGGTTGGCGGGCACCCCGGGAGTGCGCGAGCAACTGATGAGAAGGTATCGGCCATATTGTGCATAGAGAGTTTCAAGATATGTGTTGCCCCCCTTGTTGTCGGTGTAGTCCTTGAGCTGTTGTGCCGTATTGCGCTTGGTGTCGAATATGGCATTGCCGAGGGTGAGTTGGAATCTGTCGTATATCTTCTTGTAGTCAGCGATGTGGCGTTCGCGCAGTTGGTCGTAAGAGTAATTCACCAGATGCCATGCGTCGTCGGCAGCTTGTTCGATGTATCTTGCTCCTTCGTTGACTGGATGTTTGTCAAATCCGTTGAAACTGGTGGCGTTGACGAAATACACCATGGCTTCGGTGGCTCCATTTATAAGTAAGGTGGAGTCGCCCGCTAAAATCTTTCCTCCTTCGGTCTTTGCAGTCAGTATGCCCGAGAAGTGAATACTGTTCATCGGGTCGCCAGTGGCATGTCCGTTGATGGTGAGTGAAGCCCCCTGACTGCCCGCAGCCCCCCTATGGTCCCCCGAGGGGGACGTTTGGCTACTCCTGACTTTGTGGGGGACGAGGGATGTTAGGGACAGGAGGCAGTTGATAGCTCCATTTTTGTCGGCCCTTATCCTCATGGCTATCACCTTGTCGGGATTGGAGGCGAAGTATTCCCTTGTATATCTCACTCCACCTTTTATATATGTATCGCGACAGAGAGCACTGTCGATGTCGAGTTCACGATAGTAGTTGGTTGCTGCTGTCGTGTTGTCGTCGATGATGTGCAGTGTGGCAAGCGGTTGATAGAACTGCGAGTTATTGCCTTGCACATGCAGTTGCAGTGAATCCGCCAACTTATAGTCCTCATTGAAAAGGGCTTTTCTTATTTCAGGAATCCATTTGTGTGCTCCCTCGTCGTCATTGCGGTTGACGGGTTTGCCTGTCCAGAAGGTGATGTCATTAAACTGTATCATGTTATCCCCGGTGCCGCCGTATATCAGGGCTCCGATTTTTCCGTTGCCAATGGGCAATGACTCTTCAAAGAATTCCCCGGGGGTGTCATACCACAGTTTCATCGGCAAACTTTGGGCATATGATGCAATCGAAAAAATGACTGATAAAATTAGGATGGTGGTTCTGGACATAATGTTGATATTGTAGGTTATTATTATTCGGAAAGATTTTTGAGGTTAAGAATTAAAAATTAAGAATTAAGAAAAATAGTGGTATCATTACTAACTTTCTTAATTCTTAATTATTAACTCTTAATTATATCAAGCGTCTATATTAGCGTAGGTGGCGTTCTTCTCGATGAACTCTCGACGTGGCTCAACGTCATCGCCCATGAGCATCGAGAATATCTCGTCAGCCTCGGCAGCGTTCTCGATAGTCACCTGCTTCAAGAGGCGGGTGGCAGGATTCATTGTCGTTTCCCAAAGCTGCTCGGGGTTCATCTCACCAAGACCTTTGTAACGCTGGGTGTGCAGACTCTTTCCGTCCTCCACACCGTTGCCCCACTTGTCGAGGAAAGCCTGACGTTGCTGGTCGGTGTAGCAATACTCCTTAGCCTTGTTCTTGTATGTGCAGAGGTAGAGCGGCGGAGTGGCGATATAGAGATGTCCCTCCTGTATGATCTTCGGCATAAAACGATAGAAGAGAGTCATGATGAGCGTGTCGATGTGCGAGCCATCGACGTCGGCATCTGTCATGATGATGATCTTGTCGTAACGCAGTTTGTCGATATTTGCCTCCTTGTCACCCTCACCTTCAACGCCGAAGCGTACTCCGATACTCTGGATGATATTCATCACCGACTCGCTCTCGAACACCTTGTGCCACATTACCTTCTCCACATTCAGGATCTTACCTCGCAGAGGCAGGATGGCTTGGGTGTAGCGGTCGCGCCCTTGCTTTGCCGAACCACCGGCGGAGTCTCCCTCGACGAGGAAGATTTCACATTCCTTTGGGTCCTTGTTAGAGCAGTCGGCCAATTTTCCGGGCAGTCCGCCACCCGTCATCGGGTTCTTGCGCTGAACACTCTCGCGTGCCTTGCGGGCAGCAATACGTGCAGTGGCTGCCAAGATAACCTTGTCGCATATCTGCTTTGCCTCCTTCGGATGCTCCTCAAGATAGTTGGCAAGTGCTTCGCCTACAGCCTGTTGCACTGCACCAGCCACCTCGGAGTTGCCGAGCTTGGTCTTGGTCTGTCCCTCAAACTGAGGCTCAGCCACCTTGATGGATATTACGGCAGTGAGACCTTCACGGAAGTCCTCGCCTGCAATCTCTATCTTGGCCTTCTCAATCTGCTTGGATATAACAGGGTCGGCATCCGCATACTTCTTCAAAGTGCGGGTGAGAGCCATTCGGAATCCCACGAGGTGCGTACCACCCTCGATGGTGTTGATATTGTTGACGTATGAGTGGATATTCTCACTGTAGTCGGTGTTGTACATCACAGCCACCTCGATAGGAATACCTTGTTTCTCGGTCTTCAGATAGATGACATCGTCGAAGAGATGGGTGCGGTGGCGGTCAACATAGCGCACGAACTCCTTCAGTCCATCCTTGGCATGGAACACCTCCTGCTTTGTATTTCCTTCTTCGTCGGGCCGCATGTCGGTGAGCGTGATGGTGATGCCGGCATTCAGATAAGCCAGCTCTCTCATACGCTTTGCGATGATGTCATACTTATAGGTAGTGGTAGTGAATACAGTTGGGTCGGGCCAGAACTGCTGGCGTGTACCGGTAAGTTCGGTCTCGCCAACCACCTTCACAGAGTAAAGAGGCTTACCCTTCTCGTACTCCTGCTGATAGATCTTGCCATCGCGGAACACCTGCGATAGCATGTGGGTGGATAGCGCGTTAACACAGCTGACGCCCACACCGTGCAGACCACCGCTGACCTTGTATGAGCCTTTGTCAAACTTACCTCCGGCATGGAGCACTGTCATTACAACCTCAAGAGCCGACTTGTGCAGCTTCTTGTGCTCATCAACCGGAATACCACGTCCGTTGTCCTGTACGGTAATCGACTCGTCTTCGTTAATGGTGACCTCGATATGAGTGCAATAGCCAGCCATTGCCTCGTCGATAGAGTTGTCAACGGTCTCATTCACCAAGTGGTGCAGACCTTTTTCACTGATGTCACCAATATACATGGCCGGACGCTTGCGCACGGCCTCCAATCCCTCAAGCACCTGTATATTGCTCGCGGAATAGTTGTTTTCCTTGTTTATGTCTTCTGCCATATTGCTTTTAATCTCTAAGTGGTTGCAAAGATACACAAAAAAAATCAAATAGCGAAATAATTGATGCTAAAAATAAACAAAATGATATAAAATAAGCCACATACTCGATGAGAATGTGGCTTATGATATCGTAGAAGTGATGATTATCCTAAGCTGTTTACATGAAGTGCAAGGCTTGACTTCAAGTTTGCAGCCTTGTTCTTGTGGATAATGTTGGTCTTAGCCAACTTGTCCAGCATCTTCTGTACAGTTGGATACAACTTAACTGCCTCCTCCTTGTCAGTGAGGGCACGCAGCTTGCGAACGGCGTTGCGCATTGTCTTTGCATAGTACTTGTTATGCAGCGCCTTCTTCTTGTCCTGACGGATTCTCTTAAGTGATGATTTGTGGTTTGCCATCTTTTTCTTCTTCTTTTATTTTTACTTTAGTAGTCCCTAGGAGAGTCGAACTCCTCTTTAGAGAATGAAAATCTCTCGTCCTAACCGATAGACGAAGGGACCAATCGTCGATTTTGCGGGTGCAAAGTTACATCTTTTATTTCATTTAACAAAATATTTCTATGAAAAAATACATCTTTTTGATGTTTTTTTAGAAAAAAAGGCCTCTCTACGCATGTTTTTTGCAAAAAAATGCCTAACTTTGCACCAACTATCGGCTTTTATGGAATGCTCACAAAGACAACAGCAATAGTTCTGCACAACATCAAATATGGTGATTCTAAGATGATTGTGGATATGTTCACCCGTGCTCACGGGCGGATGTCGTTTGTAGTCCCCATGCCAAAGTCGGCAAAGTCGAAGTTGCGCAAACAGCTCTTCCAGCCTCTTTCCATGCTTTCGCTTGAGTATGACTACCGTCCTAAGGTGCAGTTGCAGAAGATCAGGGAGGCAGCAATGCTTCATCCTTATTCATCCTTGCCTTTTGACATCGACAAGCTCACGGTGAGCATGTTCATTGCTGAGTTTCTTTATCACTCCCTCTATGGCGAGCAGCAGAACGAACCGATGTTCGACTATATCTCCGACAGTCTGCAGTGGTTTGACAGTTCGCCCACTTCGGCTGCCAATTTCCATCTTGTCTTTATGATGCGCCTGTCACGCTTCCTCGGGTTCTATCCCAACCTTGAAGATTATGTTCCCGGTTGTATCTTCGACTTGCGCAATGGTAGTTTCTCGTCGGTAGCTCCACTCCATTCCAATTGCCTTTCGTCGGTAGAGGCTTCTCAGATGTCATTGATGATGCGTATGAACTATCCCACGATGCACCTTTTTAAATTTACGCGTGCGCAACGTAACCGTCTCCTCGACGTAATAGTGCAGTACTACCGCCTCCATATTCCGGGATTTCCTGAGATGAAGTCGCTCGACGTGCTGAGAAATATCTATGATTAGAAAAACAAAAAGGGCCATAACTCTCGTCATGTCCCTCTTGTTCATAATCACTAAAAAGCCTTACGGATCAATTACTTTCCGTGGTTTTCGTCTGATACTGTCAACTTCTTGCGACCCTTGGCGCGGCGAGATGCCAACACTTTGCGGCCGTTCTTTGTAGCCATTCTCTCACGGAAACCGTGCTTGTTGACCCTTCTTCTGTTGTGCGGCTGAAATGTTCTTTTCATTACTTTATTACTATTTTTATTGTTGTTTTCTTCACTTTGGGGTGCAAAAGTACACATAATTTTCGAAATAACCAAGAAATAAATGAATTTTAGCTATTTTTTTTATGTTTTTTTCGGAAAAAGCAGTAACTTTGCACCCGAAATCACGTAAAATACATTATATTTAAGGTTTATGATTAATTCACAAGACATTAAAAAAGGAACATGCATCCGCATGGATGGAGGCATTTGGGTCTGCATCGATTTCCAGCACAGAAAGCCCGGAAAGGGAAACACAGTAATGAACACAAAGTTGAAGAACGTGACCGACGGACGTGTGCTCGACCGCACATTCCAGGTGGGATTCAAGCTTGAGGACGTGCGCATCGAGCGTCGCCCCTATCAGTACCTCTATGAGGATCCTACAGGACGCATCTTCATGAATCAGGAGACATTTGAGCAGATTCCTATCGCCAACGACCTCGTTATCGGTGTTGAGTATATGAAGGAAAGTGATATCGTTGAAGTTGTTACCGACACTACCGATGGTACTATCCTCTATGCAGAAATGCCAGTGAAGACAAATCTTCGCGTTACACATAGCGAGCCGGGTGTTAAGGGCGA
This sequence comes from uncultured Prevotella sp., assembly GCA_945830345.1. Classification (GTDB taxonomy): domain Bacteria; phylum Bacteroidota; class Bacteroidia; order Bacteroidales; family Bacteroidaceae; genus Prevotella. The sequence continues at coordinate 2,482 of CALZYS010000025.1, read as the reverse complement.
TACTGCCACCAACGCCACAAAGCCCGCCACTCTTGAGACAGGAGTTGAGGTGCGCGTGCCTCTCTTCATCAATGAGGGCGACCTTATTCAGGTTGACACTCGTGACGGTAGCTATCTTAGCCGTGTGAAGGAGTAATGAAGTATTCGATCATCGTTCCGGTGTTCAATCGCCCTGATGAGGTGGATGAACTGTTGCAGAGTCTTGTAGGTCAGACACTGAAGGACTTTGAGGTCGTAATCGTTGAGGACGGCTCGCAGAAGCCGTGCAAGGACGTGTGCGACAAATATGCCGGACGACTTGATGTGAAATATTTCCAGAAGAATAACTCAGGTCCCGGGCAGAGCCGCAACTATGGTGCCGAACGTGCCAATGGCGAGTATCTTATCGTACTCGACTCGGATGTGGTTCTGCCCGAGGGCTATCTTAAGGCTATCGATGATGAGTTGGAGCGAGAGCCAGCCGATGCCTTTGGCGGACCGGATTGCGCCCACGACTCGTTCACCGAGACACAGAAAGCCATCAGCTATTCAATGACGAGCTTCTTCACCACAGGAGGCATTCGTGGAGGCAAGAAGAAACTCGACAAGTTCTATCCCCGTTCGTTCAACATGGGCATCCGTCGTGATGTCTATATGCGTCTTGGGGGATTTTCCAAAATGCGATTCGGTGAGGACATAGATTTCTCCATCCGCATATTCAAGGCTGGATGCCGTTGCCGCCTCTTCCCCGAGGCTTGGGTATGGCACAAGCGTCGCACCGATATGCGCAAGTTTTTCCGTCAGGTATATAATAGTGGTATCGCGCGCGTGAACCTTTATAAATTATATCCGGAGTCGCTAAAACTGGTACACCTTCTTCCGATGGTGTTCACGGTGGGAGTGATACTGCTGTTTCTCATAGCCTGCTTCGGAAGGATAATGATGGTGTATGGTAATCCCGCCGACTTCTACTCATGGTATTACCTTGTGGTGGGTGCGCTTAGTCCGATTTTGCTCTTTTCGCTTATTATCTTTATCGACTCGTCAACAAAGAACAAGAGTCTGTCCATCGGATTCATTTCCATCGGAGCAGCCTTCGTACAGTTGTGTGGATATGGGTTCGGATTTATTTCGGCATGGTGGAAGCGTTGCCTACTCGGGCATGACGAGTTTCATGCTTTTGACAAAACATTCTACAAGTGAAACTATCAATCAAGGATTGGGACGAGGCCGACATGCCGAGGGAGAAACTCGAGCGGCTTGGGGCAGAGGCACTTAGTAATGCTGAACTGCTCGCAATCCTTATTGGTTCGGGTTCCACCAAGGAGAGTGCTGTCGATCTGATGAAACGAGTGATGAGCGACTGCAACAACAATCTTAATTCACTGGGAAAGTTGACTATCAGCGATCTGACGAAATACAATGGTGTTGGACCAGCCAAGGCAATAACCATATTGGCAGCATGCGAATTAGGTAAGCGCCGGCAGATGGAAAAGCCCGAGGAGAGAGTGAGGCTCGATTCGGCATTTGCCATCTACCAAGAGATGCATCCCGTGATGCAAGACCTCGACGTGGAGGAAGGTTGGGTGCTGCTGATGAACCAAAATTTCAAGCTCATCAAGAAGATGTGCATATCCCGTGGCGGACTCACCGAAACGGCAATCGACGTGAGGGTAATCATGAAACAGGCTATACTTTGCAATGCCACTGTGGTAGCCTTGTGCCACAATCATCCCAGTGGCGGACTCCGTCCGAGCGGTCCCGACGACTCACTCACCGACAAGGTAAAGGAAGCATGCAAGCTGATGCGCCTGTTTTTCCTCGATCATGTGATAGTGACAGACGGCGGATATTACTCATATAGCGAAGAAGGAAGAATTTAACTTCTTTTAAGACGAAAGGATGCAAGGTTTCTTTTGTTTCTGCATTTTCAGGGTGTAAGTATAACAAAAAGAAATGGAATTTATCATGAAAAAGATTAAGACATTAATGCTGCTTATGGCAGTTGCCTTGACTGCAGTGTCATTGCAGTCGTGTGATGATGACGACGATTGCTATCCCGCTTTCAATCTCGCCACAGTGACGTTGAAGGCTCCCCGGGCAGAGGGTGCGAAGTGGTTTATGCAGTTGGATGACTCAAATGTGATTTATGCGAAAAACATCGCCTCTCATCCATACGAAAACAAGGAGTTGAGGGCATATATCCGCTATAACGATATTCAGAAGGACATGGCTTCAAGCAAGTTTCCGTATGAATATTCAGCCAATATCCTCACCATCGACACCATCCTCACCAAGAAGATGGACCCCATGGTGGAGAACATGGCCGAGGAATATGGCAACGACCCCGTGGAGGTTGTCAACAGTTGGGAGACAGTGGCAGAGGACGGATATATGAACATCCGATTCCGCACACGTTGGGGCAATAACATCAAGCACAGAGTGACTCTCGTGCATCGCACCGATGTGGATGACCCATATACTGTGGAGTTCATACATAACG
>CALZYS010000024.1 GCA_945830345.1 uncultured Prevotella sp. | reverse complement strand
CATCCACCTATGGCATTGGTATGGTTCTTGCAGCCCCGGTGCTTTTCCTTTGGCAAGGAATGTTCTGGCTTGTAGCCCATCTGTCGAGCCAGGCAGTGAGCGATGCCCTCATGTCGGAACTCTTGATAGTAGGCGGACTGATGATTACGGGCAGCGGACTTGCCCTTCTAAACCTAAAGGACTGCAAGACACTGAATTTTCTTCCAGCCCTTGCAGTCCCCGTCATTTGGTTTGTGATAAAGTCACTTATATAAAATATAATATCATCGTCTCATGATATATTTCAAGTCGGAGTCGGGACATTCGTCATCCCTGACTATAGATGTCATCCCCTGACGGGATATCTTTATGACTTTTGTCTCTGACTGTCTTTTGAGTTCCAGTTCGATACGGAATCTTCCGTTGGCGTCAGTCTGGGTGGTGATGCCGTCAATATCCACAGTTGCCCCTGCGACGCTATTGCCATCCTCGTCATATACAGTGCCTCCGTATATGGCAAAGGTGGAGTCGCGTTCCACAGTGAGATTAGCCGAATTGTTCATTCCCAATCCTAATCGGTAGGTATGCTTTGATTCCTTGTAGTAGGTTGACTTGAAGGTTACGTCCAGTGTCTTTCCACGATAGTAGCCTGGCATGTTGTCAACGATGATGCACGTGTCGATTTTGGATATTTCATAATCCACTCCGTCGATGCTGACAATGGATGATTCGGGCATTGGCAGTTGATGGGCTGCATCGTCAATGTCAAGTTGGAACGATACAGGCATTGCAACATAATACAGAAGTGAAGAAACGATGGGAATGCAGATTGCTGCGGCAATTCTCTTGTTGCGTTGTTGTCTTTTATGTCTTTGCCATAGTACGTCGAAATCCACCCCGAGCATCTTAGACACTAATTTGATGAAGGCTTTTTGTTTGCCCACCTCTTTGATGCTGATGCCGAGCAGTTCGTTCTCGCCTTGCATCTCCATTAGAGCGGGAGGCAGACATTCATCCTCCGTGCTATGAGGTGTGCCGTCGATTATGAAGGGGACAATCCTGTCGGTGCGGCCCATATCGATGAAGGCTTTCACCTCGTCGTTCACCCATTTCGAGTGGGCTGAATTGGGCGAACAGAGCACGACGAGATACTTGGAGGTCTGAAGATTCTTGCGGAGTTCATCGCTGAGTATGCCAGTGTTGAGGTCGGTCTTGTCCCTGAACACGGGGCGCAGATAACGTGAGTCTTCAAACTCATTGTGAATCTCTGTGGGCAACTTGTATGACTCCAGTTTTGCCTGAAGCCATTTCGCCATATCCTTGTCCTTGTGATTATAGCTTATGAAGGCATATCTTTTTGTTGCGGTATTCATCTTTGCATATTATTTGTTATGTCTTTCCTTTATGTCGTCTCTTCTTTTGATGGCGGCATTGATGCTGTCGCGTAATTCCTCATGCTTTTTACGGATTACACGAATTGAGTCGGAAGCATTTTCTGCCTTTTTGTAGTTTTCTACTGACTGGAAATACTTTTCCTCGAGTTTCATGTCTTCGTATGCCTTGATGGCACCATCGATGTCGCCCTGTTGGAACAGGTTGATGGCATATTGTTCGGCATCCGACAACTCGCTTAGGTCAATTCTTGCAAACCGGTCGATATAAGCGTCAATTTGTTCAAGTCGTTGCTCGTATTCCTCGCTAATCTTTGCAAGTTTGCTCTCGTATTCAGCTTTCTTCAATTTGCCTTGCTTTCGCAGGTTCTTCAGTTTTCTTTCTTCAGCCTGTCGTTGTTTTGCATAGCTGGCGGATGATATGGCGAAATAGTTGTCACGAATACGCTTAAACTTATCGCTTCGGCACATGACAATTTTGAATGTTCCGCTTTTCATTATGTTCCATTGTGAAAGGGCATCCTTGTTGAATATCTCATATCCGATTTTTTCGATGCGTCTGACGGTCACCTTGTCGCCAGGCTTCATTGTCCTGAATTTCAATACGGCTTTGCCGTTATTGTCAGAAACTGTACTTCCGGCATTGAACACTAACACTTCCACGCCGCCGAGGGGAGTCTTTTTCTGACTCTCGTTGTATTCCATCACAATGCAATCCTGGATGCATTGAGCTGACAAGTCAATGCAGTGGCATAGCAGAGTGAAGACGATAACAAAAGATAACCGTAGGTTTTTCATCATTCCAAACTTTTGAGTGTGTCATATATACCGCCAAAGAGTTTGGGATAAATGCGATGGAATTCCTCAATGGCAGCCAGTGCTCTTTTTCTGTATAAAGCCATAAGTATTTTTTTATTAACCGATTTATAATACATGCACAATCCGTAGTAGATTAAACCCAAGGTGGTTCTGATGGAAATATTCTTGTCGGCAGCTTTAGCAATGGAGAGTGCATTCTCAAAGTGTTTTTTCGCATTCTCATAGTCCCCTTTGTTTAATGAATACATGCCTAATATTTCGGCAGCAGTGGCATATATGTAATTAGCGATGTGAGTATTCTCGTTCTTTGACTCGATATCCTTGATGTAGTGAAGCATTTCTTTCGAGGCACGGAGTGCATCTTCATATTTGCCTTCGAAGCAATAAATCTCTCCCTTCATTCCATAAGTGTCTGCCAATCTGTTGTCGTAGTGTCCTGGCTCTCTTTGGGTCAAGTCCTTGTAGATGGCAATCGTCTTGTCGAGCATACTTTGGGCTGTGGTGTAATCCCCCATGTTCATCGCATGCGAACCTTTCAGCATATATAATGTTGCTGATTGACTGAGATAGTCCTTGCCATTCTTGTCAAAAGGCAGCGATTCAAGCGTCTGCTCACATTCTACCAAAGTCTTCTCAAGCAGTTCCACTTGGCCTGTGTAAAGATATGCATAGCATAGGTGTTCCATAGCCAATTGTGCAAGAGTTAAGTCAAAAACCTCTGGAAGGTCTTTACATAGGGATACATTGAGATTTATGGCTTGCTTATAATAATGAATTGCATTTGTAAATCGTTCTTTTTGGATTTCATGGGAACCAATAACAATAAGTTGTCCGACAATATATGCCGCATGTACCAATCCGTTGAATTGAGATCGATTTTTTTCAATAATATCGCACATTTCAATTATGCAGATTGAGGCTTCTCTTTTCTCATTAAGAGAAGAGTGCATCGCATATTTTTCCATCTTGATATTCATTAGTTCCTCAACGCTTGTGGCATTCCTTTCTGCTATTGGGATAATACTCTTTAATGCGGTATATTCACGTTGTGAAGTCAGAAAAGTGATATAGCCTATCATGGCCTTGGAGAATGTGGTGTCGGCAAATGCCACTTGCTTTAGCGATCTCTTGATTTTCCTGATATTCTCCAATCCTCCGGCAAGATACAAGAGGTCGTTTTTTCGGCAAATGGCCTCGTATGTATGCAGTGCCGTCTGTCGGTTTTCCTGGGCTGTGAGATTTAGCTTTTCCTCGGCTACGCTGAGCGAACCGATAGTCTTTATCTCCTGTTTCAACTTGCCTTCGAGGTCCATCTCCTCGTATGCCTTCAATGCTTCGTCCACCTTGCCTTGCTGCATGAGGGTGATGATGGCGTTTTCTTTCGCTGAGAGTTCGCTGAGGTCGATTCTTGACACCCGGTCGATGTAGGTGTCGAGATTCTCAAGTTGAGTTTCATATTTGTTTTGTAGTTGATTTAAGCGTTTCTTATAGTAGCTTTCAGTAATTTTGTTCTGCCGTCTCAATGAGTCCAAACGATTGGCGTCTATCTTCATCTGCTTGGCATAACTATCGGATGATATACGCTCGTAGTTGTTGCGTATTTCATGGTATTTCTCCTCCTTGCACATCACAATCGAGAACGGTTTGCCTGTGCGTGATATGTGCCACTGTTCGACAGCCTCTTTGTTGAAGAGGATGTAACCCGTTTTCTCCAATCTCGTCACCATGATTTTGTCGCCAGGTTTCATCTTCTTGAAGTTGAGGGTGAAATTTCCCTTTGCTCCCGAGACGGTACTGCCAGCGTTGGCGGCCTGGATTTCCACTCCGCCAAGTGCTGTTTTAGCCTCTCTGCCATTATACTGCACCACCTTACCCTTTTCAATGCTTTGTGCATACGCAGCCGTGTTTGTGAAGGCAAGGACAAGCGGCAGTATGATATAAATGATTTTTTTCATCCGAATTGTTTTTTTGATTAATGAAAATTCAATGCAAATATAGGCATTTAAAAGAGAATAAACAAGAAAAACCGCATTTTTTTGTGAATTATGCGGTTTTTCTTGTAATTATGTAAATGAAATAGTAATATTCGTTTATCTTATAAACAGCATCTCGCGGTATTTTGGCAGAGTCCATAGTCCGTCCTCCACTATCAGTTCGAGATTGTCTATCTCCTTGCGTATGGCGTCCATCTTGGGGTTCACCTCGTCGTGATAGGCGATGGCGCGCTGATGGATGTCCTCGATGCGATTGGCTATGCGGCGACATTCCACCAGTTCGTCAACATAGGTCTCGATGCGCTCGGTGCGCTCGGCAATCTCCTCGATTAGTTTGAGGTTGCGGGTGCTCAGGCGTTCCGCCTTTTCGGCGGGGAACACCGACTTCATCGCCTGCACATTGCGGATGAGCTTGCTCTGATAGTGGGTGGCAACGGGGATGATATGATTCATCGAGAGGTCGCCAAGCACGCGTGCCTCTATCTGTACACGCTTGACGTAGGTCTCCCATTTCACCTCGTTGCGCGCCTCAAGTTCCTTGCGCGACATCACCTTGGCTGACTCGAACATGCGGATACTATCCTCGTCGAGATAACGCTCGAACACCACGGGACAACTGTGCTCCACGTCGAGACCGCGGCGGCGTGCCTCTTCCACCCATTCCTCGCTATATCCGTTGCCGTCGAAGCGTATGGGTTTGCAGGTCTTGATGTCATCGCGCAGCACGTCGATGATGGCGCTGAGCTTGTCCTCGCCCTTGGCGATAAGGGCATCCACGCGCTGCTTGAAGCTGACGAGAGCCTCTGCCATAGCGGCATTGAGGGCTATCATCGCCGAGGCGCAGTTGGCCTCAGAGCCGATGGCGCGGAACTCAAAGCGGTTGCCGGTGAAGGCAAAGGGTGAGGTGCGGTTGCGGTCGGTATTGTCGATGATGAGGTCGGGTATCTGCGGTATGTCGATTTCCATTCCTTGCTTGCCCTTGATGTTGAAGAGGTCGTCCTTGTCCGACTGCTCGATGTGGTTGAGCACCTCGTTGAGTTGCTGTCCGAGGAACGACGATATGATGGCAGGAGGTGCCTCGTTGCCGCCCAAGCGATGGGCGTTTGTGGCACTCATGATTGAGGCTTTGAGGAGTCCGTTGTGGCGATATACAGCCATGAGGGTCTCGACGATGAACGTGACGAAGCGCAGGTTCTCCTCGGGAGTCTTGCCCGGGGCATGGAGCAGCACTCCATTGTCGGCAAGGAGACTCCAGTTGTTGTGCTTGCCCGAACCGTTGATGCCGTCGAATGGTTTTTCGTGAAGCAAGATGCGGAATCCGTGCTTGCGTGCCACCTTCTTCATCAGCGACATGAGGAGCATGTTGTGATCGACGGCGAGGTTACATTCCTCGTATATCGGTGCCAACTCAAACTGGTTGGGGGCTACCTCGTTGTGGCGCGTCTTGCAGGGGATGGCAAGTTCGAGTGCCTGTATCTCAAGGTCCTTCATGAAGGCCTGCACGCGGTCGGGGATAGTGCCGAAGTAGTGGTCGTCCATCTGCTGATTCTTTGCACTCTCGTGTCCCATGAGTGTGCGTCCCGTGAGCATGAGGTCGGGGCGGGCGGAGTAGAGTCCCTCGTCAACGAGGAAGTATTCCTGTTCCCATCCGAGATTGCATGTCACCTTCTGCACGTTGTCGTAGAAGAGTTGGCATACGTCGGTGGCGGCACGATCCACGGCATGCAAGGCGCGAAGCAGGGGAGCCTTGTAGTCGAGGGCTTCACCGGTGTAGGATATGAAGATGGTGGGGATACATAGAGTGTCGTCGATGATGAATACGGGCGACGTGGGGTCCCATGCCGAGTAGCCTCGTGCCTCGAAGGTGTTGCGTATGCCGCCGTTGGGGAATGACGATGCGTCGGGCTCCTGCTGCACAAGCAGTTTGCCGCTGAAGTTCTCCACCATACCGCCCTTGCCGTCGTGCTCCACGAAGGCGTCGTGCTTCTCGGCGGTGCCTTCGGTGAGGGGCTGAAACCAGTGGGTGTAGTGGGTTACGCCGTGCTCCATCGCCCAGCGCTTCATTCCCTCAGCCACTGCATCAGCAATGGAGCGGTCGAGGCGTGCCCCATTGTCAATCACGTCGATGAGTTTCTCATAAACGTCGGCTGGCAGATACTTGTACATCTTCTGACGTGTGAAGACGTATTTGCCGAAGTATTCCGACGGTCTTTCTGCGGGTGTCGGGACATCAAGGGCTCTTTTCTTGAATGCCTCTTCCACCACTTGGAATCTTAAATTCTCAGACATTTTCTATTTCTCTTTTTTGTTGTTTGAAGTTTGCTTTGCTTGTATGTCAGTCGATGAATCGGCGAGTGATACCGCTGTATTCCTCTATGCGCCTGTCGCGAAGGAAGGGCCACCATCGGCGCACATCCTCGCTGTGATCGAGGTCCACGCCCACGATGACGCTTTCCTCTTCCTCATTTGATGCCTCGTAGTAGATCTCGCCCTGCGGACCGGCGACGAACGAGGTGCCCCAGAACTGTATGCCCTTGGTGCGTCCTGATGGGTCGGGCTCGTAGCCCACACGGTTTACTGCCACAACAGGCAGTCCGTTTGCTACGGCATGCCCTCGCTGCACCGTCTGCCATGCCCTGCGCTGGCGTTCCTGCTCCTGCTCGCTGTCGCTCGACTCATAGCCTATGGCAGTGGGATAGATGAGCAGTTCGGCTCCCTGCAGAGCCATCAGTCGGGCTGCCTCGGGATACCACTGGTCCCAGCATACCATCACGCCAAGTCGGCCTACGGAGGTGTCTATGGGATGGAATCCGAGGTCGCCAGGGGTGAAGTAGAATTTCTCGTAGTAGGCAGGGTCGTCGGGGATATGCATCTTGCGGTATTTGCCCGCGATGCTTCCGTCTTTCTCTATCACTACGGCTGTGTTGTGATAGAGTCCCGCGGCTCGACGCTCAAAGAGCGACAACACAATCACCACACCGCACTGCTTGGCTATCTCGCCGAACATCTGGGTGGATGGGCCGGGGATAGGTTCGGCGAGTTCGAAGTTATCAACTTTCTCCTCCTGACAGAAGTAGAGGGAGTTGTGAAGTTCTTGGAGCACCACAAGCTGGGCTCCTCGCTTGGCCAAGTCGGCAATGCCTTCTGCCAATCTCAGAATGTTTGTCCTCCTGTCAGCCACATTATGCTGCTGGAGGAATCCTATTTTAATCTTTCTCATATTTCTTTTTTTTATTTGGCACAGACAAACACTGCTTTTTCAAAGACACTGCTTTTTGCTGCGCACTGATTAATCCACGGCACTTCGTATTACTGGCTTGCTTACGCAAGTTCACGGCTTTGTTTGCTAATGAGCCGTGTCTATACTTTAGTAAAGCCAACTACTATTCAAAGCCAATAATCAATGCGAAGCAACCGTGTCTTATAAAATAAGCCGTGTCCATCCGTGCCTATAACAAAAATCAATCAGTGGTCTTCGCCTTCACCACGACTCCCGCTGGAAACTGCATGGTGCAGCAGTGGAGGGAGCCGTGCTGGATGATTATCGGGCGACAGTCGATGCCGATTATCTCGCGGTTGGGGAATGCGTCGGCGATTACAGCAGCAGCCTCGGCATCGAGGTCGGGTTGCGCGTAGGTGGGATAGAGCACTGCCCCGTTGATGACGAGGAAATTGGCATAGGTGGCAGGCAGACGCTCGGCTCCCTCCTCGGGATGGTCGAGGAAGTCCTTGCCATCATAGTATATCGGACGGGGAGAGGGCAGTCGGAGCAGACGATAGCCCCTGCCGCTCTTAGTCTGCAGTTGGCGCAGGTCTTCCTCCATTTTCTGCAAAGGGGCATATTGCTCGTCGTTCTCGTTGTCGCACCCCATATATAATAAGGTGTCGGCAGGAGCCACCCTGACGAGAGTGTCGATATGTCCGTCGGTGTCGTCGCCCACGAGGTCGCCGTGGTCTATCCACAGGATGCGGTCGGCATCGAGTCGCGCCTTCAACTGTTCTTCTATCTCGTCCTGCGTGAGGGGTTGGTTGCGGTTGGGAGCCATCAGGCAGCCCGTCGTCGTGAACACGGTGCCCTCGCCGTCGCTCTCTATCGAACCGCCTTCGAGCACGAAGTCATTTTGGTCGATATATTCGCCGTTTACCACTCCCGCATCGAATAGCGAGCGGTTGATGCGGTTGTCGAGCGAGGCCTCGAATTTGCTGCCCCATCCATTAAACTGGAAGTCGAGCAGACGATGACCCGTGAACGGACTCTTGGGCTCGCGATCTACGAGCGTGATGAATCCGTGGTCGCGCGCCCATGTGTCGTTGGTGTCGCACTTGACGTAGGTGATGCGCGTAGAGTGGGGCAGTAGTTGCCTCACCTTGTTGGGCTCGGGAGTGACGATGATGAGTCGCTCGCGCTTGACAATCTCCCTTGCCATCCTGACGTATGTCTCGGTGATTTGCGGCAGGATAGGTTGCCAATCCGTGTTGGAGTGAGGCCATGTGAGCATCACTGCACTTTGGGGTGCCCATTCTGCCGGAAGCACCTTCCTGCTTGTGTCCTGTCGTTCCATATCCTTACATTAATATATATAATAATGGTGCAAAATTACACATTTTTTTCTATTTTCGTGCACTTTCATCCCAAATTGTTTGCATAAATGGAATTAAAAGGCTAAATTTGCGCCTCGAAACATATAAAAAACGAAAAAAACGATGTTGGAAATAAAGAATGTGAAGATAAAAATGGGCGAACAACTGCTGCTTGGCGGACTCTCGTTCAGTGCCGAGGACGGGCAGGTGGTGTGCATCACGGGCGACTCGGGATGCGGCAAGACATCGCTACTCAGGGCTATCCTCGGATTCGTTCCCTTAGCGGAGGGGCATATCAGTGTGGATGGCGAACTGCTCACTCCTGCCGCTGCGGGGGAATTTCGCAAGTATATAGCCTATGTGCCCCAAGATCTGTCGATGCCTATCGATACGGTTGGGGAGATGGTGAAGATGCCCTTCGCGCTGAAGGCTAATCTCGCGACTCCGTTCTCCAAGGCAAGGCTGATGGAGGAGTGGCAGAAGCTCGACCTCGCCCCCGAACTATACGACAAGAAGGTGAGCGAACTGAGCGGAGGACAGCGACAGAGAATCATCATATCAACCCTTGGGCTGCTGAAGAAGACGATTGTGCTTGCCGACGAACCGACATCGGCTCTCGATGCACACACCACGGCTCTCGTGCTTGCCTATTTCAAGGCCTTGGCTGCCGCCGGTGCCACGGTGATAACAGTGAGCCACGACCCTGCCTTCGCCGACGGTTGCGACAAGAAATTCTTCATTCTTAATTCTTAATTCTTCATTCTTAATTCTTCATTTATATGACAATGGACATTTCATGGTTCAGCATGGCAGTGGGACTACTGCTGATAGGGATTCCCCTTTATATATTCTGGCGCTTCGGCGTGAAACTCGTCAATTCGACGGTAGTGGCAACGGTGAGAATGGTGGTGCAGCTGTTTCTCATCGGTTTGTATCTCAAGTATCTGTTTATATGGAACAGTGCGTGGATTAATCTCTTGTGGGTCGCCGTTATGGTGGGCGTGGCATCGTTCACTGCCACCAACCGCACTCATCTCAAGAAGTCGCTCTTCCTCATGCCAGTGTCGGTGGGATTCTTCGCTTCCGCCCTTGTTGTCGGCATGTATTTCCTCGTGTTTGTGCTCCGTCTTGGGCATCCTTTCGACGCACGCTATTTCATCCCCATCATGGGCATCTTGATGGGTAATATGTTGAGTGTGGCAGTGATAGCCCTCAACAGCTATTACGACGGACTGCAGCGTGAGCACCAGCTCTACCAGTATCTGCTCGGCAACGGAGCCTCTCATCTCGAAGCCATCACTCCCTTCGTGCGCAAGGCGGTGGAGAAGGCCTTTGCCCCCTGTGTCGCCAATATGGCAGTGATGGGTCTTGTGTCGCTCCCCGGCACGATGATAGGTCAGTTGCTCGGCGGCTCGCTCCCCGGAGTGGCTATCAAGTATCAGATAATGATAATCATCATCACCTTTGCCGCCTCGATGCTCTCGCTCGGCATCACCCTCTATCTTGCCGACCGCCGCTCGTTCAACAAATACGGCAATCTGCGCAATATATTCATCGCCAAAGAAAAGGCATAGATTTCGCTGGTGAATAAATCCTCAAAAGAAAAAGCCACCGTTCCCCGCAGTTTTGCTGCGGGGCAATATTCCCCCCTCCTCTTCACCCACACCAACAGATGCCAACGAGCGGCAAATTGACCAATGTCAACAACTGGGGGGATGGAATGACGAATGTCAACAAATGGGGGTTTTGGAGGAAAAAGAGGGGGAAAAGTATTGCGGGATTGGAAAAATAGTCGTACCTTTGCACTCGAAAAGAGCGATGACAGGCTGCGCTCGGCAATTGATACAAGTATCATTGCTCCCATTTTCACTGTCATTGCAGCGTCAAAAGACATCAGGATAACACAAGTGATTAATTTGAAGAGGGCGAATAAAGGAACGCCCAGAAGTGATTAGAAAAAGATTGTTTAATTAAAGAATGAAAGGGTAACATTATGAGACGTATGATTAACAAAATCGCAGACAGCAAGAAGTTTAACAAGTATTGCGTCAACGTACTGAAAATGTACAACTATGGTAGAGTAAACTTGCCGGTTTAATCACTCCGGCAGAGAGTATAAGAAACATAAGAGAGAGAGACTGAATGTAGGTTGAAAAGCCTCATTCGGTCTCTCTTTTTTGAAAACTGCGGAGTATCCGCCGCTGTAGGGGCGCTTATTTCTCAATCAAGTTCTCCACATTGTTCTTCACAAGGCGTTCGCCCTGGCTGTTGACAATCTTCACGTTGTCAAAGAGGATGTTCTTGGCATATTGCAGCTCTGCGCCTTTCTCGCATACGAACAGGGAATTCCTCAATTGCAGATTGTCAAGAGGCATCTCGGGCAAACCATTGAAATAGATGGCACGCTTGGCTCCTTGGCATGTGATATTCGAGATGTAAAGGTTGCGGAAGCATGGTGTCTCCTCAGTCACTGGAGGCACGGCGTCAGCCTCAGACGTCGTATTGTCAGCCTTGCCTGCCACTGGCTTGTTGGCATAATACAGGTCGAAGGTGAAAGCGTCGCCTTTTATATCCACCATGTTGATGTTATCCACGTAGATGTTCTCAACAACGCCTCCTCTGCCTCGGGTGGACTTGAGGCGAAGTCCAGTGTCAGTGCCGTTGAAGAGGCAGTTGTTGACGTATATGTTTCTTGCTCCGCTCGACATCTCAGAGCCGATTACGAAGCCTCCATGTCCGTGAAGTACGGTGCATCCCTCAATAAGCACGTTCTGGCATGGCATCTTCCAATCGCGTCCCTCCTTGTTCTTGCCGCTTTTGATGCAGATGGCATCATCGCCCACGTCGAATGTGGAGTTCTTGATTATCACACGGTTGCAGGACTCCAAGTCAAGTCCGTCACCATTTTGTGCATACCATGGATTGCGTATCGTCACATGGTCTATCGTGACATCCTCGCACTTCAGCGGATGGGTGTTCCATGCGGGGGAGTTGCTGAAAGTGGCGTCTTTTAGAAGCACTCGCTGGCAAGAGGTGAACTCCAGCAGCACTGGGCGCTGTGTTACCCTGCGCATATCTGGTTTACCGGGCTTTCCGGCAAGCTCGTCATCCTTGGCGTCGGGATACCATACGTTTTTCATCTCAATACCCTTGCCCGAGGTCAGCTCCTTCCATTGTGATTCGGTGAACTTGCCTTTCTTCGATGGTCTCCATGCTTGTCCCTGAGCGTCAAAAGCCCCCGTGCCGGTTATTGCCACATCATGCTTCTCATACGCCCAAAGGGGAGACATCTTCTTTTGGGCGGAATTGCCCTCATAAACTGAAGTTACAAGGGGATAAGCGTCAAAGTCGGTGGTGAAAAGAACCAACGCTCCCTGCTCGACATGCAGTTCTGTGCAGTTCTCAAACTGTATGGGGCCTGTAAGCCATATTCCCGCAGGCACCACGAGTTTGCCTCCACCCTTTTGGGCAAGGTGTTTCATAGCTTGGGAGAACGCCTCGGTGTTCATAGTGCCGCCGTCACCCACACCGCCGAAGTCCACTATGCTGACGGTATAGTTAGGTATCACGGGTAGTTCAACGTCTGGCATACTGAAGGGACATGAACTTTTTGCATTTAGATACTGTGTGCCATAAAGGCACAAAATTGATAATAGAAAGAATTGGATAAAATTAGTTTTCTTCATAATTTGTTTTTTTGAGGGCAAAGATAATGATTATTTGTATTATGTGCAACATTCCTCTTGTTTTTTTGACATTTTTAACGGAATATTAATCCCTTATGGGCGATATGTATATGGTAAAGCCAAATATATACATCATTTTCTTGCATATTTGAAAAAAAAATTGTAATTTTGCAGAAAACAAGTTGAGTTTATATGAAAAGTAAAGTATTAGTATATGGATTTGCCGCCATGTGTATATTGGCAGCAGTGGCAGTGCAGAGGCTGTCGGCTGACAAGGGACAGGCTGCGGACGTTGAGAATGCCGTGGTAGTGACAAAGGTGGATGCCTCAGATGCAGTAGGGAAGCTTGATGTCGAAGTGCTGGCACAATGCACTGACAATAAGGGTGAAATCATGCTGACCAGGGTGGGGTATGTCGCCTCATATAATACACTCAACAAGCAACCTAATTGGGTGGGATGGCGACTGACTGCCAACCATGTCTCAGGGCCTTACCTCAGGAAGGGAATCAAGTTTCATGAAGATGAGGAAGTGCCAGAGCCTCGTGCTACGGATGCCGATTATCGCAGTTCGGGATATGACCGTGGCCACATGTGTCCATCGGGCGACAACAAGTGGAGCCAGAAGGCGCAGGAGCAGTCATTCCTGTTTACTAACATCTGTCCGCAGTCTCATGGACTGAATGCCGGTGACTGGAACGAGATGGAGCAGCAATGCCGCAAATGGGCAGAGAAGGAGGGCGAGATATACATTGTCTGCGGTCCGATATTCTATAGCAGTGCAACCCACAAGAAGATTGGAAGGAACAAAATACCAGTGCCTGAGGCCTTCTTCAAGGTGGTGCTGTCGATGAAGGGCGAGCCCAAAGCCATAGGATTTATCTATAAGAATCAGTCGGGCAATCGCCCCAAGGGAGATTATGTGAACACTGTAGATCAGGTGGAGAGAATCACGGGAATAGACTTCTTCCCCTCGTTGCCTGATGACGTGGAAAATAAGGTGGAAGCCGAGGCAAATATCAATGACTGGGGCATTTGATTGCAAAAATGATAAAATAACATAAAAAAGAGACTCGTTTTTTGGAGTTTTCATAAGAAAAGTGTAACTTTGCAGCGTGAAAATAAAGGAAGTGTTGAGCGCCCTTGAACGGTTCGCGCCTCTGCCATTGCAGGAAGACTGGGACAATGCCGGCCTGCAAATCGGATTAACAGAGGCGGAAGCATCAGGGGCTTTATTGTGTCTTGACGTCAACGAGCAGATTGTCGATGAGGCTATTGCCAAGGGGTGCAACATCATTGTGTCCCATCATCCCTTGTTGTTTCGCGGACTCAAGTGTATCAGCGGTGCCGACTATGTGCAACGCTCTGTAATAAAGGCGATTAAGCATGATATTTGTGTAGTTTCGATGCATACCAATATGGATAATGCCCGCGATGGTGTGAACTTCAAGATGGCAGAGAAATTAGGGCTTGCCAACGTGAGGTTCTTCGCAGAGAAAGCAGGTGCGGATGCCGGCAGTGGAGTGGTGGGAGAATTGCCATCTCCGATGTCAGCAATTGACTTCGTGGCATTTGTCAAGAAGACATTCCACGTTGAGTGTGCCATGTGCAACGAGTTGCTCAAGCGTCCCGTAAGTCGTGTCGCCATCTGTGGAGGGGCAGGGGATTTCCTCTTGCATAATGCCATAGGCGAGGGGGCGGATGCCTTCATCACAGGCGAGATGCACTATCACATATACTTCGGCAATGAGCAGAAGATACAGATATGTGTCATCGGACACTACCAAAGCGAACAGTTTACTTCGGAAATATTTAAGTCAATAATCAGTGAGGCGTGTGGTGAACTGCCTGTATATCAGGCGGAGACGAACACAAATCCAATAATTTATCTGTAAAAAATAATATGGCAAAAAAAGATCCTACGGATTTGTCGGTGGAAGACAAGCTGAAGACTCTCTATCAGCTGCAGACCACCTTGTCGGCTATCGACGAGAAAAGGGCACTCAGAGGTGAGTTGCCACTGGAAGTGGAAGACCTTGAAGACGAGATTGAAGGTCTGACAACGCGTATTGAGAAGATTCAGAACGAGATTGACGAGTTTCAGCATGCTGTTGTGTCGAAGAAGGCGGAAATCCTTGAGGCACAGACCAGTTTGGCTCGCTACAAGGCTCAGCTCGACGAAGTGAAGAACAATCGCGAGTATGACACCTTGAGCAAGGAAATCGAGTTCCAGACACTCGAAATTGAGCTTTGCAACAAGAAGATTCGCGAAGCTCAGAACCGTATCAACGAGAAGAACCTCGAAAAGAACCAGAGCACAGAACTGCTTGAGGACCGCCAGAAGGAACTCGAACTGAAGAAGAGCGAGCTCGACGACATTATGGCTGAGACACGTGCAGAGGAAGAGCGTCTGAAGCTCAAGACTATCGAACTTGAGGCTAAAATAGAGCCACGTTTGCTCCTTTCGTTCCAGCGCATACGCAAGAACGCACGCAATGGTCTCGGAATCGTTTATGTGCAGCGTGACGCTTGTGGCGGTTGCTTCAACAAGATTCCTCCACAGCGCCAGTTGGATATCAAGATGCACAAGAAAATCATCGTTTGCGAATATTGTGGCCGTATCATGATCGACCCAGAATTGGCAGGTGTTAAGCTTGACAAGACAGGAATAGAGGAGAAGAAGCCTCGCAAGCGCTCAATTCGTCGCAAAAAGACAGAAGACGAATAGAATATTATACTTTGGGTGTGGACTGAATGTCCGCACCCAAAGTTGTTTATGTAATTATTTCTTGATAGTCGGGAATATCCTCAAGAAATAAATATTTTTGATTCTCATAATCCATTCGGCAACAGTAGTGCTTGATACCGTTGCTCACCACTAAATAATCCACGTGTAGAAGCATATTATATATGGTTATCTGGTCGAACACCTTCTGCGTGATGCTCACCGTTGGCGCCTTGTATTCAATAATCATGCGAGGTTTTAGCAAGCGATCGTAAAGCACACTGTCGCAACGCAGTTTCTTGTTGCCTATCGCAAGCTGAATCTCATTAGCCATGAGAGCTTGCGGATAGCCTTTATGATCTATCAGATAATGCACAAAATGCTGGCGCACCCATTCCTCGGGAGTGAGTGCCACGTATTTGCGTCTCAGTACGTCGAATATCGTCTGATGACCGTTCTCGTTTGCTATCTTTATGCCATATTTAGGCAGATTAAGTTCGTACATATATATAATAAGGTGTAAATAATGTATTCCAACTTGATTTTTCTTCTTTTTTATTTTGATAATTCGTCCGTTTTAGCTAACTTTGCACGAAAATGGCAGGCGTAAGCTGATTGACGGCTTGTTTTCGCCTGCAAAGATAATAAATAATTCGCAGAAAATCAATGGCAGAGACGAAAAATGTTACTTTCGACAGTATAATGCACGACCTTAAGGCCCGTGAATACAAGCCTATCTACTATTTGATGGGTGATGAATCATTCTATATCGACAAGATTTCCGACTATATAGCTGAGAATGTGCTCACTCCAGAGGAGCGCGACTTCAATCAGACTGTGATGTATGGAGCCGATGTCACCGGCAAGGATGTTGTCGAGGTGGCAAGGCGCTATCCGATGATGGCAGAGCATCAGGTTGTGATAGTAAAGGAGGCGCAAAAGTTGAGTGGGTTGGAACCCTTGGAGAAATATGTGGAAAAACCGTTGGCTTCCACAATCCTGGTTTTCTGTCACAAATACGGTACTGCTGACAGAAGGAAAAAGGTATTTGCGGATATGGCTAAGGTGGGAGTTGTCTTTGAGAGCAAGAAACTCCGCGACCGCGATCTCGTGCCTTTCATCGACAAGTATCTCCAGGCAAGGGGAGCGAGCATCGACCCGAAGTCGGAACAGATGATTGCCGACTCAATAGGTGCCGACCTTCACCGACTGACCAGTGAGCTCGACAAGGTGCTGGTGGCTTTGCCCGAGAATGACAAGCGAGTGACTCCCGAAGTCGTTGAAAAGCAAATAGGAGTGAGCAAGGACTTTAATGCCTTCGAATTTCGTGATGCCATAGTAAACCGCAATGTGTATAAGGCAAATCAGATTTCAATTTATTTTGACAACAATCCAAAGGCTGGCAGTTTCTTCCAAATTCTCCCAATGCTCTTTAATTACTTCCAAAATCTGATGATCGCCTTTTATTGTCCACAAAAGACGAGTCAGGAGGCTGTCGCAAAATGGCTCGATTTGAAAAGTCCATGGGCTGCCAAGGATTATATGACAGGTATGAGAAATTACTCAGGATTGAAAGTTATGCAGATAATTTATAAAATTAGAGAAATAGATGCCAAAAGTAAGGGCTTAGATAACCCAAATACCCCTACTGGAGAGCTCATGAAGGAGTTAATTTTCTTTATTCTTCATTGAAAAAAGCCCCTTTTTAGCTCTGTTTTTATCTAGAACAAGTGCTCCACTAGAGCACTTTTTTTGGGCTCTTTTCTGTAATTATCAGTACGTTAGCATCGATTTTACCCTCTCAAAACTCGCGTATTTTTGGATTCTCGGAGTCTTGTTTGAAATAAGCGAAAAACGCATTTTCTCCCTCTTTTTCGCCTCGTTTCAGTTTGCCTGAATTTAGAGTTAAGGCTTGTTAGCATTTTGATTTCCATATTCGGATTTCAAAACCCGAACTAACGATTAGACTTGTCGCAGTTTAATTAAGTAAATTTACAAACCGATACATGGTGTTTGGCTTTGTAAATATGGGTTTGAAAACTGCAATTTACAGCTATGGAATTACAAATGTATGAGTATGCATATAGCTTTATAATCTTATAAATCTCTAAAACCCAATGAATTAAATTTTATTTTCTCTAAAAAACACACCCAAATACGAGTTTTTACATTCCGAAATATGCATATCATGGTTATATAATGCCATATATCGGGATTTAGTGCGTTGTGCCCCAGTGTTTTAGTCTAAAACCATAAAGTAAGAGATTGTAATGATTCATATAAGTAAATTCATGTTTGTAAATCTAAAGTCCCCAATTCTCTATCTAACCACTTCATTGTTGTAAATTCAAAAATTAAAATCAAAAGTTTAAAAATCTAAATTCTTTTTAGAATATTTGTTTATTCCAAATTTTTTGTTTACCTTTGTAAACGCATTAGAAAATTGGCGAAAAGCCACTCATTATAACATCAGAAGACAATGAAAGATAGAATTAAGCAAATCATGGATGCCCAACAGATGAGTCAGCAGGCGTTTGCCTCCTTCATCGACATCTCCCCTGCTACACTCAGTAGTATCTTTAATGGCAGGACTAAACCAACCATCTCGATCATCGAGGCAGTCAAAAAGAAAATTCCTAACATCAATACAGATTGGCTGATGTTTGGTTCGGGAAGTATGTTCTCCGCCGCAAAAGATCAGCAATCAGAAGCCACCTCACCCACTCCAGGTATAGAGGAAGGAATGTTGGATTTTGGATATGACGATAATGTCGTTGTTGCAGATGATAAGAAAATTGAGCCTTCGAGAGTGCAAGAAACTAATAGTGTAAGAAATACACCTTGCGAAACTGTAAAAACCGAGATAAAATTTGTTGACAAGCCACAACGTCATGTCGTAGAGATTAAGGTGTATTATGACGACTTCACCTATGAGAGCTTTTATCCTGCCCCAAAGAAATAATTTGGTGCAAAAGTGATAAAAAGTGCAATTTCGTTTGGTATTGTCTGTAATTTAAAGTAACTTTGCAGCTGAAAACGAAATAAAGTATATATAAAATGAAGAAATACGTGCTCGATTTGGAAGTGAAAAGTGTGGAGTGCATCAACGAAAAATACTCGTTGTTGCGCCTTACCCACAAAGATATTCTTCCTGAGATGGTGCCAGGACAGTTTGTGGAGGTGAGAGTTGATGGCTCACAATCTACATTCCTGCGCCGTCCCATCTCGATAAACTTTGTAGATAGAGAAGCCAACGAACTGTGGCTTTTAGTAGCAGCCATCGGTGACGGCACTCGCCATATCGTTAGTGTGCAGAAGGGTGACAAGCTTAATTGCGTGTTGCCCCTTGGCCGAGGATTCACCATGCCTCAGAAGCCTACTGACAAGGTGCTGCTTGTAGGTGGTGGCGTCGGAGTAGCTCCGCTGTTGTATATGGGTGCCGAGATGAAGCGCCAAGGCATTGAGCCTACATTCCTCTTGGGAGCCCGCAAAGCAGCCGACCTGCTTGAGATGGACTTATTTAAAAAGTACGGGCGCGTTTGCGTAACAACAGAGGATGGTTCCGAAGGCGAGAAGGGCTTCGTCACCAATCACTCCGTACTCGGTGAGCATTTCGACATGATAGCCACTTGCGGTCCTAAACCGATGATGGTGAATGTAGCCAAGTATGCCGCCAAGGCAGGAGTAGAGTGCGAGGCCTCGCTCGAAAATATGATGGCCTGTGGCGTGGGAGCTTGCCTGTGCTGTGTGGAGAAGACCACCGAGGGCAATCTGTGTGTATGTAAGGAAGGACCTGTGTTTAATATTAAGAAACTGTTATGGCATCTCTAAACGTAAAGATAAATGATTTGCATCTGAAGAATCCGGTGATGACAGCATCGGGTACATTTGGATATGGATTGGAATTTGCCGATTTCGTTCCCCTTGATGGTATCGGTGGTATCATTGTTAAGGGAACGACATTAAAGCCTCGTGAGGGTAACGATTATCCTCGCATGGCAGAAACTCCAATGGGAATGCTCAATTGTGTGGGATTGCAGAACAAGGGCGTTGACTATTTCTGTGAACATATTTATCCCGAGATTAAGGACATAGACACCAATATGATAGTGAATGTCAGTGGTTCATCGCCTGAGGACTATGCCGAATGTGCAGCTCGCATAGATGCGTTGGACAAGATTCCGGCGATAGAGCTCAATATATCCTGTCCCAATGTGAAGGATGGCGGTATGGCCTTCGGTGTGACATGTGCCGGAGCTGCCAGTGTGGTGAAGGCAGTGCGCGAGCGTTATCACAAGACGCTCATTGTGAAATTGTCGCCAAACATCACAGATATCACTGAGATAGCCCGTGCTGTGGAGGCGGAGGGAGCAGATAGTGTGTCGCTCATCAACACATTGATGGGAACATCTATCGATATCGAGAAGCGCTGCCGCCGACTGAGCATCGGAACAGGAGGATTGAGTGGTCCTGCCGTCAAACCGGTTGCGGTGAGAATGGTGTGGCAGGTGTCGAGAGCTGTGAAGATACCTGTTATCGGTCTTGGTGGTATTATGACTGCCGAGGATGCCATCGAGTTTATGATGGCTGGAGCCTCTGCCATTGAGATTGGAACAGCCAACTTCATCGACCCCACAGTGACAATCAAGGTGCGCGACGGTATCAACGCATGGCTCGATGCCCACGGCTGTAAGTCGGTGGAGGAAATCATTGGAGTGGCAGAGTGATTTAAATGAAGAATGAAGAGTGAAGAATGAGCGCTGCAACGGTGCAATGCGGATTATTAAATAAGAATTAAATACATTATATAATTATTATGAGCAACAAGTACATCGCCGTGAGCTACAAGCTCTATACGGTAGAGAATGGAGAGAGAGAATTTGTAGAGGAAGCTACAGCAGAGCGTCCTTTCCAGTTTTTGAGTGGTTTTGGTGTGACTCTTGAGGAGTTTGAGAAGCAGATAGCCGACCTTGAGGCAGGAGCCGATTTTGAGTTTGAGCTCGACAAGGACAAGGCTTATGGAGATCGTGAGCCTTCGCGCATACTCGACCTCGATCGCGAGATGTTCTGCATCAACGGACATTTCGACCATGAGAATATCTTCGTGGATGCCATCGTGCCCCTGCAGAACGAGGATGGCAACAGATTCTATGGTCGTGTGCTCGAAATCACTGACGACAAGGTGAAGATGGATCTCAATCATCCCCTTTCAGGCAAGACCCTCTGTTTCTCGGGCAAGGTTATCGAGAGCCGTGAGGCCACAAAGGATGAGATACAAGGCTTCATCAATCGCCTGAGCGGTGAGGGCTGCGGTTGCGGATGTGGTGACTGTGGTGGCGGTTGCGACTGTGGCGATGACCACTGCGACTGCGGAGGCGAACATCATCACGACCATCACTGTGGATGCGGATGCCACTAATGAAAGATTAAAGGATTAAAGAATTAAAGTAATTAAAAGGTTATAATATAAAGGTATATTATGCGTAATACTTACGGTAATATCTTTACGCTCACGTCCTTTGGTGAGAGTCATGGTGAGGCAGTAGGAGGAGTGGTTGATGGTATGCCAGCAGGCATAGACATCGACCTCGACTTCATTCAGTCAGAACTCGACCGCCGTCGCCCTGGGCAGAGTGCAATTACGACAAGCAGGAAGGAAGCCGACAAGGTGGAACTGCTCAGTGGTGTGTTTGAAGGCAAGTCCACAGGCTGTCCCATAGGTTTTGTCGTGCGCAATACCAGCCAACATTCTCAGGATTATGAGAACATGCGCAATGTGTTCCGCCCCTCGCATGCCGACTATACCTACACTACCAAATACGGAGAGCGTGATCATAGGGGAGGTGGACGTTCGTCAGCTCGCATCACTATCTCACGCTGCGTGGCTGGTGCCTTGGCTAAGTTGGCGTTGCGCCAGATAGGAGTGAGCATTACTGCCTACACATCCCAGGTGGGCGACATTGCCATCGACCTCGACTATCGCCATCACGACTTCTCCAAGATAGAGACCAATGCAGTGCGTTGTCCCGATGTTGAGGCAGCCGCCAAGATGGAACAACTCATTGCCGAAGTGAAAGGGCAGGGTGACACCATAGGTGGCATCATCACCTGTGTGGTGAAAGGTTGTCCCGTGGGACTTGGCGAACCCGAATTCGACAAACTTCATGCTGCACTCGGTTCAGCCATGCTTGGCATAAATGCCGTCAAGGGATTTGAGTATGGAGCTGGCTTTGCCTGTGTCAACCGTCGTGGTTCCGAACTCAATGATGTCTTCACTGAGGGATTCCACACCTCTACAAATAATAGCGGAGGCATACAAGGCGGAATCAGCAATGGCGAGGATATATATTTCCGGGTAGCGTTCAAACCAGTGGCAACCTTGCTAATGGAACAGCCGACAGTGGATAAGGATGGCAATCCCACCACGCTCACAGCCCGTGGACGTCATGACCCCTGTGTATTGCCTCGTGCAGTGCCTATTGTCGAGGCAATGGCAGCCATGACAATACTGGATTATTATCTGCTTTCAAAGACAGTAAGAATGTAAGAAATACATCGTCTCGGTAGCTATATACAGTAAATAAAGTTTAAATATCGAATGATATTCTTAATTTTTAAATAATTTAGCAAAAATGAATGGCAAATGTTTGCACAGAACAAAAAAACTTGCTATCTTTGCACATGAATAAAGCTATCATGGGGCTTGTGAAAGTCCCAAGTAGAATTTAGTTAAGTCTAGTTTAGTTTTTGTGTTGGTTAGGGGTGGCTGTTTGGCTGCCCCTATTTTTTTAATTTTAAAGGTATTCATAGAGTATGATGAGAAGACTATTATTTTTTGTGTTTGTAATATGTGGCATTCTGCCTTGCATGGCAAACAATTCGGCTGACAGCTTCGTGGGAGGCAGGACAGACTTCCGCGATGAGAGCATTTATTTTGTTATAACCACCCGTTTTTATGATGGCGACCCAAGCAACAACTGGCAGTGTTGGGACAATCAGGAAGCCAATGAGGGAGATCCCGCATGGCGTGGAGATTTTAAGGGGCTCATTGACAAGCTTGATTATATCAAGGCCTTGGGCTTTACGGCAGTATGGATTACCCCAATCGTTCAGAATGCTTCGGGCTATGACTATCATGGTTATCATGCCATGGATATGTCGAGGGTAGATGACCGACTTATGTCTCACCCTTGCGAAGACAACGACATCTCGGAGGATGTTGATTTCCAGAAGCTTATCGACGAGGCTCATGCAAGGGGAATGAAGATCATTCTCGACATAGTGCTCAATCATACAGGCAACTTCGGCGAGAATCGCCTTTGCCAGCTCTTTCGTCGCGATACGGAAGCTAATCAGGCAACAATCGACAAATGTATGATTCCAGTGACAACCGATATGGAAGACGACTGGGGAAATGCAGGTAAGTTGCCCACCAATTATCTGCAACTTCCCGGCGGTGAGCAGTATCAGGCTCGACTCCATGAGATGAAGAACAATGATTCACCGGGGCCCAATGATGGCATACGATTCAATGGCGGCACCGACCAATGGGCGGAAAACCTCGATCTTATGTTCACCTTCCGTGGTATTCCTTGTCTTTATTACGGCAGTGAGGTGGAATTCCGCAAGGGTGTGAAGATTGACAATGGAGCCAACGGCCCTTTGAAAGACACTGGTCGTGCATATTTTGGGGGATATATTAAGGGAAGTGTCACTCCCGTAGGATTCGGACAATTTACTGATGCCACTGGCAATATCGCTACAACATTGAGTCGTCCGCTTTCAATGCATATCGCCCGTCTGTCTCAGATACGCCAGCAGATACCTGCATTGCGCAAGGGACAATATAGCAAGAAAGGTTGCTCTTCGCAAGGAGGTTATGCCTTCAAGCGCCGTTATGTGGCCGACGGCATCGACAGTTATGCCCTTGTCACCATCTCCGCAGGAGCCACCTTCACCAATGTCCTCAATGGCACGTATGTGGATGTCATAAGTGGTGACGTGAAGGAGGTGACCGACGGAAAGTTGATTACCCGCTCATTCTCTGGCAAGGGACAGATGGCAGTGTATGTGCTCAATGGCGAGGGCAAGATTGGTAACGACGGTCCGTATCTCTTTGATACCACTCCTGCCTCGTTGCCAACACTTGCATACGACGGTACCGAGGAGGAGAAGTCATCCAATAATGGTTCTGCCGAAGGCACTACACCATCCGATGGAGTTGACGACCTCGAAGTGTATGTCCCTTCCATATCCTCTGTTGATGAGCGCAGTATATTCTACGAGGCATCTGCCGAATTCTCAGGAGTTCGGATATGGGTGTGGAACAGTTCTTTCGGATTCACAGGCAGCAGTTGGGACGCTCGACCGTCGATGCAGTTGATGGGCAAGACATCCGACGGCATGCGCAAGATATCCAAGTGGACATATGAGGGTGGGGAAGCGTCTATGCCTACGGGACTGATATTCCAGGAGTATGGTGGCAGTCAGACTGCCGACCTCGTCTATGTCAACAATGGATATTACGTTGGTAGCCGTTATGATCACACTGTTGACAACCTCTCGTCTATCTCCTCTGTGAGGATTGATAATAACTTGCCATCTGTAAAATATACGATATACGGCAGAAGAGCCGCTTCAACTCGCAGTCATGGCATATTGCTTGGTAAAGGATATAAGATTATCAAATAATTAAGTATATCATTATGGAAAGATTATTAGGAAAAATCAAGGCGCATTTCGTCATCATGCAGGACATGGAGGACGAACAGGAAATAGTAAAGCAGATCACCAGTGGCATTAGCTTTCGTGGTGCCAATCTGTGGGTACTCATTTTTGCCATCTTCATTGCTTCTCTTGGATTGAATGTCAATTCCACGGCAGTGATTATTGGTGCCATGTTGATATCTCCGCTGATGGGACCAATTATTGGTATGGGATTGGCGATGGGTATCAATGATCTCAATTTGATGCGTCGAGCGGTGAAGAACTTCGGTGTTGCCACCCTCATCAGTGTGCTCACGGCGATGGTGTATTTCCTCATCACTCCGTTGGGTGAGGCGCAGTCGGAATTGCTTGCACGCACGTCGCCTACTATCTACGACGTACTCATTGCGACATTTGGTGGAGCTGCCGGCATACTTGCTCTCTGCACCAAGGGCAAGGGAAATGTCATTCCTGGCGTTGCCATTGCCACAGCCCTCATGCCACCCTTGTGCACTGCTGGCTACGGACTTGCCACAGGTCATTTCCTCTATTTCCTCGGTGCCTTCTATCTCTTCTTCATCAACACCGTCTTCATCAGTCTTGCCACATATTTCGGTGTTCGCCTGATGCATTTCCATCGTCTCGAATTCCAGAATCCGGCATTGGCAAAGAAGGCTCAGCGTGTTGTTGCAGGTATAGCAATTGTTACGATGATTCCAGCTACAATCATGACTGCAGGTATCGTTAGGCGCAGTATATTCGACAACAAGGTCAGGTCGTTTGTCAAAGTCGAGCTCTCACAACCAGGCACTCAGGTGCTTTCGAGCACTATTGACGAAGAGCATGGTATGCTTAATGTTGTTGCCGTGGGAAAGGAGATTTCCGATTCTGCAGAGGCTGCTGCCAAGAAGCGTATGGAGCAATATGGTTTGGGCAAATATACACTCAATATCATTCAGGGCGAGGGTTCCGACAGTATTCTCTCGCTCAGCAACAAACTGACGCAGATTAACAACAGTCGTGACGACGAGCAAAAGAAACTCGTAGCGATGTCGGCAGAGATCGGTGAGCTGAATAAGATGCTCAACTCTTATACGAGATACGAGGATCTTACTCATGAAGTATCAGGAGAGCTTAAGGCTCTTTATCCTCAAGTCAAGACTATAAGTATTTCGCGTGTGGCTCAGTCGAGTCGCGACACCACAGCGGTGAAGCGTTTCGTGGCAGCCATCATCTCCCTGGATGATAAGGCTCGTATGTCTCCCGCCGACAAGGTGAAGCTCCACGATTGGTTGCAAGCGAGAATCAAGGCCGACAGTCTTGTAGTTGTGTATTAAAAGTCTATATAACAAAAAGGACAGGGTTTGCGCCCTGTCCTTTATTCATATCGCCCTTCCAGGCTTTTCCAATAGCTTGAAAGTGTGTTTTTATCTCAGAATATACTTCTTGTTGTTCTTTATTACCAAGCCCTTGCTTGCCTTCACGCCTGCGAGATTGTATGCAGGAGCATTCTCTGCTTCGGCATTTACTCTGTCGATTGAAGTTGCAACGGTCTGAGTAACAGTGATATTCTTTGTGCTCTCAACAAATACGATGGTTACAGTAGTGTTGTCTTCAGCAACAGTCACTTGTGAATTACTTGATGGATATGAAATACTCCATTCTTTATCAGCTCTAACCTTGAATTGATAATTACCTGCTGCCAATCCTGTGATTTCCACAGTCCATGTGCCTTCTGGAGACTCTGTCATATCGAAGTCAGTTACCCAATTATCAATAAAAGAACCGATAACTGAGTATGTATGCTTTGTAGCTTCAGCATCACCGGTCTTTGTTGCAGTTGCAGTTGGCATACCATCATTTACGTTGTATGTGAATGTAATGGTATAGATTCCAGTTGCCTCAACGGTCACTTGCTGGTTTTGGTCAGGATACCAATCCGTTCCATTCTTAACAATCTTGTAATCATACGCAATACCTGTTTCCAAGGTTACGCCCTCTTTTACAAGAGTGTAGTTCACACCATCGCTACTTGTCATCTGATTGTTGGTGTCAGTTCCATTCCATTCAGTACCCATCATAGCTTTAACACCTGCAACAACATAAGTGTCCTGTGCATTCGCCGTCAATACCATACATATTGACATAAGCATTAAAGTAAAAAGTTTTTTCATACGCTTAAGTTTTAAATTGTTATTAATAATAAATGATTTTGTGGTGCACAAGATAATATTATACATAATAAGGTGTATGAGAAAAAGACGAAAAATGCGAAAAAATATTGTGCAATCGATTGCACTAAAAACATAAGGGATGAAACCTCATTAGATTGAGGAATCATCCCTTCTTAGACTGGTGAATTGGGTAACTTTTTAGAGCCTC
>CALZYS010000023.1 GCA_945830345.1 uncultured Prevotella sp. | reverse complement strand
AGTGCAACAAGATTGGTGAGGGTGTGAAGGTGCAGATACGCAATGTGCGTGCCGATGTCAAGGACAAGCTCAAGAAAGCCATCAAGGACGGACTCTCCGAGGACCTTGAGAAGGATGCCGAGGCCGACCTTCAGAAGATTCACGACAAGATGATTAAGAACGTCGATAACCTCCTCGTTGCCAAGGAGAAGGAGATTATGACGGTGTGATTAAAAAATAAAATATTAAAGAATTAAATTCTTTGCAAACAGGATTAGTAATTCGAAATACAGGAAGCTGGTACACCGTCAAGACCGACGACGGTGGCCAGCTTATCGATTGTAAGATAAAGGGCAACTTCCGCCTCAAGGGCATCCGCAGCACCAATCCCGTGGCTGTGGGTGACCATGTCACTATTGTGCCCAACAACGAGGGTACTGCCTTTATCACCGATATTTCCGACCGCCGAAACTATATCATCCGCAAGGCGTCAAATCTCTCCAAGCAGAGTCATATCATCGCAGCCAATGTCGATCAGGCTATACTGGTGGTCACGGTCAATTATCCCCAGACCTCCACTACATTCATCGACCGCTTCCTCGCCTCGGCAGAGGCATATCGCATACCGGTCATCCTTATATTTAATAAGGTGGATATCCTCGATGACGACGAACTGCGCTATCTCGACATGATGATTAATCTCTATGAGACGGTAGGCTATGAATGTCGCTCCATCTCTGCCGAGCGGGGCGACGGTGTGGAGTCGGTGATGCAGTTGCTTGCGGGCAAGGTCACTGTGCTCAGTGGCAATAGTGGGGTGGGGAAATCCACCCTCATCAACCGCCTCCTGCCCGATGCCAATCTCCGCACGGCAGAGATTTCCGATGCCCACAACACGGGTATGCACACCACCACATTCAGTGAGATGCTGCCTCTGCCCTCTGGCGGCTACATCATCGACACCCCCGGCATCAAGGGATTCGGCACATTCAATATCGAGCCGGAGGAACTCTCCGGTTATTTCAAGGAGATATTCCGCTTCTCGCGCGACTGTCGTTTCAGCAATTGCACTCACACCCACGAGCCCGGTTGCGCCGTACTCAAGGCTGTCGAGGATCACTATATTGCCGCTAGTCGCTATCAGTCGTATCTCAGCATGCTCGACGACAAGGAGGAGGGGAAGTATCGTAAGGACTGAGGTTCTTACTAAATTAAAAAATTATAAAATTAAAATATTAACGGATTGAAGAAGATTGCAGTATTATTGTCGGGAGGTGTTGACAGTTCCGTTGTAGTCTATGAATTGGCACGCCAGGGACTGCATCCCGATTGTTTCTATATCAAGATTGGTCCCGAGGAGAAGGAGGTGTGGGACTGCTCCTCCGAGGAAGACCTCGAGATGGCGACAGCCGTGGCCCATCGCTATGGTTGCCGTCTCGAAGTGGTGGATTGCCATCGCGAGTATTGGGACAATGTTACCCGTTATACCATGGAGAAGGTGAAGGCTGGCTTCACTCCCAATCCCGACGTCATGTGCAATCGTCTCATCAAGTTTGGTGCCTTCCACGAGAAGCGAGGTCACGAATACGACCTTATAGCTACGGGCCATTATGCCCAGACCGAGATTATCGAAGGCAAGAAATGGCTCACCACCAGTCCCGACCCCGTGAAGGACCAGACCGACTTCCTTGCCCAGATCTACGACTGGCAGTTGGAGAAAGCCCTTTTCCCCATCGGTCATTATATGAAAGACGAGGTGCGTGCCATTGCAGAGCGCGAACATCTCATTAATGCCCGCCGCAAAGATTCGCAGGGCATTTGCTTCCTTGGCAAGATCAACTATAACGACTACATCGAGCGCTATCTCGGCGACAATCCCGGTGATGTTATCGAGCTCGACACAGGTCGCCGCATAGGCAGCCACAAGGGTTTGTGGTTCCACACCATCGGTCAGCGCAAGGGACTTGGCTTCGGTGGTGGTCCGTGGTTTGTGGTCAAGAAGGATGTAGAGAGCAATATCCTTTATGTTTCCCATGGCTATGACACTCAATCAGCCTATAAGCAGTCGTTCCCCATTCACGATTTCCATTATCTCACCGTCCCCTCCCTTCCAGAGCGCATCACCTTCAAGATACGCCATACTCCAGAGTGGCATGAAGCCACAGTGGAGCCGACAGGAGATAATTCCTACATCATCCATAGCAAGGAGAAGATCCACGGAGTGGCCCCCGGCCAGTTCTGTGTCGTCTATGACGAGCGTCACCACCGTTGCTATGGTTCGGGCGAAATCACCGTTTTATGATTATTGATTGTTGATTGTTAGCCCCGAGGGGGCGACATAACTTAGGATAGGGCGTGAGCCCTATCTATTATATGTCTCCCCCCCCCTCCCCGCACGCCAGAGGCGTGCGGGGAGGGGGAGGAAATCAATCCACAGGGTTTACACCCTCTGCTGTGTTATGTCGCCCTTTTAGGGCTATGGGCTGCGCAGCAATCAATCATCAACTTTTACTATTGTCTTTAACTTCCTCAACTTCTTTAACTCCTAAAGTTGAGCAAATGCGAAACTTAAATTAGTAATCATATATTAATTTCTGCCCGCATTTAACAAATTTTCTATTTTTTTTGTTTGCGCGAAAAGTATTTCTTCTATCCCTCAGTCGGCGCGCAATTGTCCTATCCGCATCATTGGTGGTCCGCTCACTGGGCTTGAAGGCCTTCTCCTTCGCCCCCGTGGCACCACCCGTAAGCAATTGATAATCGAATTACCTCATTTCTTGGCCATAAGTGTGTATGTGAAAGACGAATATATCGAATTATTGTGATTATTTAATACATTCTAACCTTATTTATGATAGAAAAGATCGGTGTCCAAAACCACCGACGATTACATCCGTATCACGGATTTATGGGGTCTTTTCCGTCCCCGTTGGCATTGGTTTGCCGTCAGTTTGCTCTTGTGCATAGGTGTGGCAGTGCTCTATCTGATGAGCACCCCTTCGAGCTACACCCGCACAGCGTCGTTATTGGTCAAGGAAGACTCCAAGAAAGGCTCTTCGGGTCCTTCTGCGAGTGATTTCTCCGACCTTGGCATATTCCGCAACAACACCAACATCAACAACGAGATAACCACCCTTCAGTCGCGCACTCTCATGATAGAGGTAGTGCGCCGTCTCCATCTCGACGAGGTGTATAGTGTGCGCGAGGGTCTCAAGCGCATCGAGCTTTATGGCACATCGCCCTATTCGGTCAGTTTGAAGAGCAGTGTGGGCTATCACTACCAGGGCAAGGGTCAATGTGCTGAGAGAGGTGATGACTCGTGGCGGCGACGAGAAACTGATAGAGGAGGTGATGGACTCGTGCTTGGCGTGCAAGGCTTGCAAAAGGGAGTGCCCGTCGAATGTGGGTATGACATGGATAAGAGCAAGAACGCTGAACAACATGCACGAGCGTCATGGCATGAAGATGAGGACTTGGCTCGTGGCACGAATGGCAACGATAGAGCGCATGGGGCATAAGGTGGCTCCGCTATATAACTTCTGCGTGTCGTTTAATCCTACAGCATATATTATAAAAGGTGTGTTGATGTTTGCCACAGAAAGAAAACTGCCCCGACTGTCGAGACGTACCATGAGACAGTTGGTGGCAAGGGAATGTAAAGGTAACGCTGATGGAAGAAGGGTGTATCTCTTTGCAGACGAGTTTACCAACTATCAGGATGCGGAGCTCGGACTGAAATTCGCACAATTGCTGGCGGATTTGGGATATAAGGTGGTGATACCTGAGCATGTGGAGAGCGGCAGGGCTGCCATATCCAAGGGCGAAAGTATGCAGCTAAGATTGCCGTGAAGAATGTCGATATGCTAAAGGATATCATCATAGAGGAGGCATCACTCGTGGACATCGAACCGTCGTGCATACTGTCGTTCAGGGATGAATATCCCCAAACTTGTGGATGAGGGAATGAAAGCGGAGGCTGAGAGGCTCGCCAAAAACTGTCTGCTATACGACGAGTTTATGGTGAGAGAGATGGAGGCTGGACGCATTTCTTCTGACCAATTTGAAGATAACGGGGGGAAGATATGGCTGCATGGCCATTGTCATCAGAAGGCTCTTGTGGGCATTGAGAAGACTGCACAAATGATAAGAGGATTATTGCCGAAATCCACTTTGAATGTTATACCGAGCGGTTGCTGCGGTATGGCGGGCGCATACGGATATGACAAGTCGCATTATGCAATGTCGGGACGAATAGGTGAGGAGGTGTTGTTTCCGGCAGTCAGAAAGGCTGAGGGGGTGGTGCTTGCCCCGGGCACTTCGTGCAGAGAGCAGATAAGGCATTTCTGCAATGTCGAGGCGAAGCATCCGATTGAGGTCCTGAGGACTATTGAAAGATTGAAAAATTGAATTATTAAAGATATTATTATGAAGAATTTTGCATTGATTGGTGCTGCGGGCTATATAGCTCCGCGACACATTAAGGCTATTGCCGATACGGGCAATAACCTGATGGTGGCTTATGACAAATTTGACAGTGTGGGACGATTAGACAGCTCGTTCCCTGATTGCTCGTTCTTTACAGAACAGGAGCAGTTTAACAGGTTCTGCTCGAAGCAGATGCACACGGATGACAAACTCGACTGGACCACTATCTGTACGCCTAACTATACGCACGACGCGTTTATTAGGTATAGATTGAGACTGGGTACGGACGTGATATGCGAGAAACCACTTGTGCTCAACGCATATTTCTGCAACTGCGTCTGCACGACTCCATCGTGGCACTGAAGAAGAAGGTGGATGAAGGCCCCGCGGACAAGGTGTATGACGTTGACCTAACGTATATCACGTCGAGAGGAAAGTGGTATTATGCTTCGTGGAAAGGCGATGTGCACAAGAGCGGAGGTATTGCCACCAACATTGGCGTGCACTTCTACGACATGCTGCAGTGGGTGTTCGGTCCGGTGCAGAGAAATATCGTGCATGTGATGAGTTTCGACCGAGTGGCCGGTTTCCTCGAACTGAAAAAGGCAAGGGTGAGGTATTTCCTCTGTATCAACGCCGACTGCCTACCCGAGAACGCCGTGCAGGGGGAGAAAAAGACCTACCGCACTATAAATATCGACGGAAATGAGTTTGAGTTCAGTGTGGGATTCACCGAACTGCATACCAAGAGCTATCAGAAGATAATGGCTGGCGAGGGATTCCGTATCAGTGAAACAAGACCATGCATCGAGATTGTGAGTGACATACGTCATGCCAATCCAATAGGGTTTGTTGGTGACTATCATCCGCTTGCCAAAATGCCTCTCAGTCCGCATCCGTTCGGATGGGATGAGGTCAAGAATTGACACGTCAATTCTTGAAATTAAAATATTAAAAAATTAAAGAATTAAAGATTGAAGTTGCTTTAGCGACTTCTTGCTTATTTCGCCCTTGAGTATAAACTCCAAGGCACGGGCGGAGTGGAGATCATATCCTGTGGTGTCGTAATAGCCACGATTGATCAGCCATTCCGCCTTTTTCTTTGCCTCATGGCCATAGAAGCCGATGAGCGAGGGAATGTTGAGCTGCAGGCGGATGTGCATTTCGCGGAGACGCTCGTAGTCACCATTGTCCATATAGCGATAACGCTCGGGATGGGCAAGGAGAACGTGGTAGCCTTTGTGTTGTATGCGCGAGAGAATGTCCCAGAAATTGACGGGGGAGTTGTAATAGCTTGTCTCGACAAGCAGTTGGTCGGCATTGTCGCCAATGGGCAGGAGGTCGCCACGCTCAAGACGATCCTCGAAGAGATTGTCGAGCATGTTCTCGGCAGCAAGTGACAATTGGATGGAGCCGGAATATCTTGACTTCAACTCCTCGAAACGCTGACGAAGCGACTCGGTGGTGTTGGGGATATCCTCCATGATATGGGGGGTGAGCCACACTCGCTTCACTCCCAACGACTCATAGCGTGAGAGTATTGCGAGCGAGTCGTCGAAGGTCTTGATTCCATCATCGACTCCAGGGAGAAGATGGCTGTGAAAGTCAGTGTAATCGGAGAAGATGTCGGTGTTTTCTATTTTCTTTTTAAATAAATTCATAATTGATTACTGATTATTGATTATTGATTGCTGATTATTGATATTGCGCATAAGTCCTTCGTATTTTGCGCGTTTCACGGCACTGCCCTTGAAGAGTAGGCGATACTGCTCTTCAGTGAGGTGGTGCCATTTTTCTTTTGTCATCGACAAGAGAGCATCGGAGGGCTGGAAGGCGGGCTCGGTGGTGGGAACGGCAAATCGATTCCACGGACAGGCGAGTTGGCAGATGTCGCAACCGTAGATGGATGAGTGATTATTGGTTATTGATGACTTATTATTGATTATTGATGAGAGGGGAGGAATGGGGCCACGATGCTCTATCGTGAGGTAGCTGAGACAACGATTGCTGATGAATGATGATTGATGATTGACGACTGATGATTGATGATTGATGATTGATGATGTGGGACAGGCATCGAGGCAGGCGTGGCAACGGCCGCAGCGGTTGCGCACGGGGGAGTCGTATTCCAAGGCGTCGGTGACGAAGAGTTCGCCAAGGAAGAACATACTACCTGCATGGGGAATGATGAGCTGGTGGTTGCGACCAATCCAACCCAATCCGGCACGCTGTGCCCAATAGCGCTCAAGCACGGGGGCAGTGTCGCAGAAGGCACGATAGGTGGTTATGCCGCAGGCGGAGGCAAGGGTATGGAGCTTCTGCTTCATCACGTCGTGATAGTCCTTGCCATAGGCATAATAGGCTATCTGATATTGGTCGGAGGGTATCTTCTTGGCTGGGGCATAAGAGAGTGCCACGCAGACGATGCTCTTGACTCCCAGCATGAGAAGTCGAGGGTCGAGACGCTTGTCGATGTTGTCGGCAAGATAGTGCATCGAGGCATGACCGCCATCGGCTATCCAACGGCGATAGCCGTCGGCAGTGTCGCTGTCAACGGCTTCGGCCTTGGCTATGCCGCAGGCGAAAAAGCCGAGACCCTTGGCCTCGGCTTTTATCTTTTCAGTCAAATACCTTGAATTCATATCCTTGGGATTTCAACCATTCAATAGATTCCGGCAATGCCGTGCGCAGTTTGTCGATGCTCTTGAGAGAGTCGTGGAAGGTGATTATCGAACCATTGCGGGCATAACGCTTCACATTATTTACCACACCCTCGGCTGTCATCCATTTGGAATAGTCGCGGGTGACGAGGTCCCACATCACAATGCGGTATTTGCGACCGAGCCAGGCATATTGGTCCCAACGCATCCATCCATGGGGAGGACGGAAGAGATTGGTGTGAAGATATTCGTTGGCAAGTTCGGCATTGCCGCTGTATGACGAGATAGAGTGTCGGAATCCGCCAATGTGGTTGAAGGTGTGGTTGCCTATGCGATGGCCTGCCTCCACCACCTGACGGAACACATCGGGATGCTTGCGCACATTGTCGCCCACCATGAAGAATGTGGCCTTGATGCCATATTTGGCAAGAACATCAAGGATGAATGGGGTGGCCTCGGGGATTGGACCGTCGTCGAAGGTGAGATATACTGCCTTCTCATGACGGTTCATTCTCCAAGTTGCCCTGGGATATAGCCAGCGCAAGAATAATGCGGGTTGCTCGATAATCATCCCTAATTCCTAATTTCTAATTCCTAATTCTCTTCATCTCCAAAGCTTCCGCCTCTTGAGCGGTAGAGTTGTAGCAATGTGTTCATCTTCAGCTGTTGCTGGCGTGCCCACTTGCTGTCAATATCCTCAGTTTCCACGAGTGACTGCTGCATGATATAGAAGTTTTGCAGAATCTCTCGCTGCGCACTTGCAAAGCGGAAGTCCTCGAGGTTGCAATACCAACGGGCATACTGATAGGACTTTTCGAAGAGTTGCTTGAATATTGACATAGCCTTCTGCTTCTGACCGAGGTGGGCATATACGCGCGCCTCGTCGAGTGAGCCCGACCAGAAGTTGACTGGGACGTTATATTCAGGGATGTGCTTGTCGAGATAAGCGAGCACCTCAGCCGCCTTCTTGTCGTCGCCCTCGTTGACGAGGTTCATGGCAAGCTCTACGAAGGTCTTGCGGTGGGTCCAGCACATTCGCATCACAGTCTCGTCGAGATAGATGCCCGGAGTCTCAAGACCGCCGAAGCGGAACTTGTGCATCAGTCGGTCGTAGGTGCGCTTGGTGTCGAAGTTCTTTGTTCCGCGCACGTTGGTAGTGAACGGAGTGATGCGGTTGACAAGTCCCTCCTGCACGAAGTTGTCGCCGAGATTCATATAGTTGTCCTCACCCACGGTGAGAGCCACATAGATGGGGCGTGTCCAGTTGCAATTGGCTATCAGCTCGAGCATCATGAGGTCGCCCTTGTAGAGAGCGCGTTTGCCCTGGAGCGAGATAACCATGCGGTCGGGGATGGAGTCGGCAGCCATGAGCATTCCACTCTTCTTAACAGCCTCCTTGTCTATGGTGACATATACCGTGTCGGTGGGAATGACGTGGGTGTCATTGTCGCCAAGCAGTAACTTCATCACTTCCTTCTGCTCCTTGGTGATATCATTGCGCACCCAATACTTGAGCACGTTCTTGAGCTCGTAAGGGTTGTCGCCAAACATCTTGCGTGCCTCCTCGGGATAGGTGTCGTAGAGAGCCTTGACGCTTTCCTTGAGGGCGGGTTCTACCTGAACATACTCATTAGTGCCCGCGCAATACTCGAGTCGGCTCCAGTTGATAGGGAGTGACGGGGAGTCGTAGGCAGGACGCTTCATCTGGTCGATATACCAGTCGGTCTGCAGATAGCTGAGGTTGCATACGCGTGCGTCGGTGCGCTCGCCCTCTACATCCTGATTATACCAAAGAGGGAAGGTGTCGTTGTCGCCATTGGTGAAGATGATGGGGTTACCCTTCTCTTCGAGCGACATGAGATAGTTGCGTCCGAAGTCGCGGCAGGTGTAGCGTCCGCTGCGGTCGTGGTCGTCCCAAGTCTGCGATGCCATCTGTATAGGCACAAGCAGACAGACAATTCCAACGATTGCAGCCACGGCAGTCTCCTTGCCCTTGAGACGGCGGGTAAGCTCGTCGATGATGGCAGCCACACCCATACCGCACCATATAGCGAAGGCATAGAACGAACCGGCATAGGCATAGTCGCGCTCACGCGGCTGACCGGGTGTCTGGTTGAGGTAGATGACAATGGCAAGACCAGTCATGAAGAAGAGGAAGAACACCACCCAGAACTGGCGGATGCCGTTCTGACCTTTGCGTAGCGACTGCCAGAAGAGTCCGATGAGACCAAGCAGCAGAGGCAGACAATAGAAGACGTTGTGGCCCTTGTTGTTCTTTAGCTCGTCGGGAAGCAGGTCTTGGTCGCCGAGACGCCAGTTGTCAAACCAGTCGAAACCGGTTATCCAGTTGCCGTGCTCAAGTTCGCCATTGCCCTGAAGGTCGTTCTGACGACCGGCAAAGTTCCACATGAAATATCGCCAATACATGAAGTTGCACTGATAGGAGAGGAAGAAGCGGATGTTTTCCAACTGCGAGGGCACCTTGACGCTGATCATCTCGCCACAACGGTCGTATGACACTTGGGTGCCTTCGACACCGCCCATCCAACTCTCGTAGTTGACGGTATGGGCAGAACTGTACATACGCGGGAACAGCATGTTTTGTGCATACTTGTAGTCGTCCTTGGTGCGCACCACGAAGTAGGAGTCCTTCTCGTCGGCCGAAGCCTTCTCCTTGCGCTGATATACCGGGGCACCCTTGGTGGATACGGGGCGGCATACTTCACCATCCCGCTGAAGTTCAACCTGTGAGGTATATGCCTGTCCATAGAGCAGGGGGCGAGAGCCATACTGCTCTCGACTTAGATACTCGCCGAGAGTGAAGATGTCCTCGGGAGAGTTCTGGTCCATCGGGGGATTGGCTGACGAACGGATGACAATGAGCGCATAGCTCGAATAGCCAATCATCAGCATGAGCATGCAGAGGAGCGACGTGTTCTTGATGCGTGAGTTGACAAGAGCAACGCCCTTGCGCTTGTAGTTGACCACAAACCAAAGGATGACGAGGACGATGATGCCGATGACCACCGAGCTCCAACCGAATCCGTAGAACGGTATGCCGAGCATGCCGATTGAGGCAAGGAAGGCGATGTTCTCGCGCTTCTCGCTGCGGTCGTTGTATGTCTCCCATATTGCCCAGATGATGATGCCAACAAGCAGGGCGATGTAGATAATCTCGCCGGTGTTGAACGGGCAACCGAGGGTGTTGACGAAGAACAACTCAAACCAACCGCCCACGCGCACGATGCCGGGAACGACACCATAGAGCACTGCCGCCAGGATGACCACCGAGATGCCGAGGGCGATGAGTGAACCCTTGAGGTCGGCATTGCCCTGAAGGTTGGGGTACTTGCGATAGTAATACACAAGCACGATGGCAGGCAGACAAAGCAGGTTGAGCAGATGGACACCTATGGAGAGGCCCGTCATATACATGATGAGCACAAGCCAGCGGTCGCTATGAGGCTCGTCGGCATGCTCTTCCCACTTGAGTATCAGCCAGAACACCACAGCGGTGAATGCCGATGAATAGGCATACACCTCGCCCTCAACGGCACTAAACCAGAAGGTGTCGCTGAAGGTGTAGATGAGTGCTCCAACAAGTCCTGACGCCTCGATGCTGATCATCTTGCCGAGAGTCATCTCACTGTCATTGCGCAGCAACAGACGGCGCACAAGATGTGTGATGCTCCAGAACAGGAACAAGATGGTGGCTGCAGAGAGCAAGGCGCTCATGGTGTTGACCATACGTGCCACTTCGGACGGGTCGCTCACAAACTGGGAGAACAGGTTGGCAGTAAGCATGAAGAACGGTGCGCCGGGCGGGTGACCGATCTCCAGTTTGTAACCTGTTGAGATAAATTCCGGACAGTCCCAGAAGCTGGCTGTCGGTTCGATGGTAGAACAATACACGAAGGCGGCTATCAGAAATGACAGCCAACCGAGCGCATTATCCACAATTTTGAATTGTTTCATCTTCTTTATTTAACTGTTACTATTTAATTTCGGGCGCAAAGTTACAAAAATAACATCGATAATGTGTTGATTTCAGTCTTTTTAACGCAAAATCTTTATTCTTTCGTTCACTTCAATAATCTTTTTGGCATAAGACTCAACGAATTGGCGGTCGTGACTCACCATCACAATGGCTGCCTCGTTGTTGACATTACGTATGGTGTCATACATGAACGACTCGAAATTGTCGTCAACAAAATTGTCGGGTTCGTCGAGAATTAGTAGCTCGGGACGCGACACTAATGCGCGGGCAAAGAGTACCCGCTGGAGTTCGCCTCCGCTCAGGGCCTTGACGGGGCGGCGTGCCATATCAGCTATGCCTATGGTGCGCATGGTCTCTTCCGCCGTTCTGCGCTGCTCCCGGGTATATCCGCTGAAAAGGTGTCGGGGTGAGTTCAGTCCCGAAGTCACTATGTCGCCCACGGAGATTGGGAAATCGGTGTCGATATCCCTTGTCTGTGGCAGATAGCCCACGGAGAGGGAATCCACCCTCTCGCCATTGCGCAGGTATTCTATTGACCCTGAATAAGGCTTGAGCAGTCCGAGGATGACACGGAGCAGTGTGGTCTTGCCGCCCCCGTTGGGTCCGACAATCCCTACAAAGTCCCTGTCGTCGATGTCGATGTTAGCATCCCGCAGTTGTATCCTGCCGTTATATCCAGCATTTATGTCTTTTAATATTACTGCCACTTCTTTTTAATTTTAAGTTTCGTATGTACTCAACTTATAGAGTTAAAAGGAGTTACAAGAAGTTATTGCTCCCTATGGTCGCTAAGGAAGATAAAGGACAATAGTAAAAGTCGGGCTTAAACATATGTCATTTATCTACTTTTATCTTCATTTATCTCCTTTTTACTACTTGCGAACGTCGAGTTAATTGCGTCTGCGATATGTTTCATCTCTTTCTCCCAGTCATATCCCAAGGGATTGATCTCCACCTTCGTGGCTCCTATAGCATTGGCAATGACATCCACATTGCGGTTGGCAAACTCCTTCTGGATGAACATGGTTTTCACGCCCTTTGAGCGAGCCGTGGAGATGATTCGCTGGAGGTCGGCTGCCGTGGGCTCCCTGCCGTGCTCCTCCACCGCAATCTGTTCCAGGCCATAGTCTGAGGCGAAGTAGGTGAGGGCAGGATGATAGATGACAAACGCCTTGCAATGAGCTTGCGAGGTTAGCGACATGGCATATTCGTTGGTAGCCTTGATAACGTTGCACAGACTGTCGAGACGTCGCTTATAGACGGTGGAGTCCTTGGCATTGATATGCTTTACGGCATGATATATATTCCGTGCAATCACTAACGCGTTGTTGGTTGACATCCACGTGTGAGGGTCGTCATCCTCATTATTGCCAATACCCTGCGAGGCATCCACTATTGTGGTGTGGGGAGCGTTGGCCTCAAGGCGGGGCATCCATGTGCGCTCAAACCCCAAGTTTCCCACCTTTATATATAATATACTCTCAGAGAGTTTTGTCATCTGGCGTGCCGTTGGTTCGTAGGTCTCAGGACTGCTGCCCTTGGGCACCATAGTCACCACCTCATAGCTGTCGCCCACGATTTGTTGGGTGAAATACCTGAGCGGTTCGATGCTCACTGTGATTATCCTTGCGTCGCTGGACGACTTGGGCGACGAGCAGGAGAACAAGGTTCCCGCAGTGACCATCAGCAGAACGTAGCGCACGAGTTTGCTTATGGTGACGCTGACGATGAAGATGGTGAGATTGGCACGCATCAGTCCGAGGACTATGGTGATGACATCTCCAATCACGGGTATGCACGAGAAGAGTCCCATCCATGCCCCTCGTCCACCCATAAAGCGGCGGGCACGGTCGAGGTCCTCAGGTTTGGTGTGCAGGTATTTCTCTATCCATTCCATCTTGCCCAATCTGCCTATGCCGTAGTTGAACAGGCTTCCAAGCACATTTCCCACTGTGCCCCATGCCACAAGAGCCCACATGTCGAGCCCAGCGGCAAGTAGTCCTACCATCACTGCCTCGCTACTGAAAGGCAGTATGCTGGCGGCAAGGAAGGCTGAGACGGCCATGCCCATATAGCCCCAGTTCATCAGAAACGCTATTATGTTATCCATTCTATATAAGTTTAAGTATATTGATGATGGTAAGTGCCAATGCCGCTATCACAATCGCCTTGAATGAGATATTGGTGATCCGCGTGTGGGTGAGTGCGATAAAATGCGCAATCAGTGGCGAGGTGGTCACTATCAGTATGGTGAGCAGAGTAATGTAGTGTTGCGGTTGTAGAATGACGAACACGATGGAGGCAAGATCAACCAGTATGAACGTGTTGTAGAGCATTCTCGTGCGCGTCTTGTCGTTGATGCGGTTGCGCAGATAATGGATGATACCCGTTATTGAGAGTGTCAAGACAAAACAGATTGCAACTATCGCGGGATTGGGCACTACCGAGAAATCAGCCACCATGCCGTATTCCACCAGTTGGGAGAAGTGCTCTGCCGCCAATGTAAAGTTGTTGGTGTAGATGAAATATACCGAAACAAACCAATAGGGGCAGATCAATCCTAACACTGATGCTACGAATGTTCGTGGGGTGAACGACCGCAGATAGAAATACATCGCTATCCACATCACCGGAGCATAGAACAACATCTTGACATCTATCAGTGTGGCTAATCCCAGCGACAGGAAAGAATAGAAAGTATGTCCCGTTGCACTCTTGTCCTGATAGGTGAGGAATGTCATAATGAACGACATCACCACGCATATCGACAAAAGCATGGCACTGGTAGAATGTGAGAGGAATGTGGATAGGCATATCATCGTGATGAAAGAGCACGACACCATGCGACTGTATATTCTGATAAGCGCATTGCTGTTGTTGAGCTCTACCATCAGGAATGAGGAAATAGCGAAACAGGCAAATTGCAGCCACAGTCCGTCTGACACAAGACCGCATGCCACCCATACGGCAATGGCATATACAACCATTGTCGGCAATAGCAACCTGCTTCGCGAAATCCTATTCTGTAGTAACATCTATGTATATTAATTAAGTTTCGTAAGTCTCAACTTTTGGAGTTAAAAGGAGTTATAAGAAGTTATCGCTCCCTATGGTCGCTAAGGAAGATAAAGGACAATACTACTTCTGAAAGTTGAGTTCTTTAAACGTCTTGCCCGATGTCGCGACGGAAATACTTGTCGGTGAAGTTGATTTTCTGAGCTTCCTCGAAACTCTTCTTCAGAGCCTCCGCCTTGTCGTTGCCATAGGAACTGACGGCAATCACTCGTCCACCATTGGTGACAACCTCTCCGTCATTCATCGTTGTGCCTGCATGGAAGACGATGCTGCCCTCTACATTCTCAATGCCGGTGATGGGATAGCCCTTCTTGTAGGCCTGCGGATAACCGCCACTGACAAGCATCACGCATACCACGGCACGCTCGTCAAACTCGATGGTACGCTTGTCGAGATCGCCATTGGCAACACCCTCGAAGAGATCCACAATGTCGCTCTTGAGTCGGAGCATCACACTCTCGGTCTCTGGGTCGCCCATGCGGCAGTTGTATTCGATGACCATCGGTTCGCCATCCACGTTGATAAGTCCGAAGAATATGAATCCCTTGTAGTCGATACCCTCAGAGGCAAGACCATCAACAGTGGGACGGATGATGCGGTCTTCCACCTTCTTCATCCACTCCTTGGTGGCAAACGGAACGGGAGTAACACTACCCATACCACCCGTGTTCAGTCCGGTGTCGCCCTCGCCAATGCGCTTGTAGTCCTTAGCCTCGGGCAGAATCTTGTAGTGGGTGCCGTCGGTGAGTACGAATACCGAGCACTCGATACCGCTGAGGTATTCCTCGATGACCACGCGGGCAGAGGCATTGCCGAACATGCCGCCAAGCATCTCCTTGAGTTCTTTCTTTGCCTCGTCGAGGGTGGGGAGAATGAGTACTCCCTTGCCAGCACACAGACCGTCGGCCTTCAGTACATAGGGAGCCTTGAGTGTTTCGAGGAATTTCAGGCCTTCCTCAAGTGTAGTGCCGTCGAAGGTCTGGTATTTTGCCGTGGGGATGTTATGACGCTGCATGAATGCCTTGGCAAAGTCCTTGGAGCCTTCGAGAACAGCTCCTGCCTTTGACGGACCGATAACGGGCACGTTCTTGGTGCGCTCGTCGGATTTAAGGTCGTCATAGACTCCCTTTACAAGTGGGTCCTCAGGACCAACTACCACCATGTCGATGGCATTTGCCACCACAAACTCCTTTATATTCTCGAAGTCGTTCACTCCGATTGCCACATTCTCGCCACAGTTGGTCGTTCCGGCATTGCCGGGGGCGATAAACAGTTTTTCCACTTTCTCGCTCTGCGAGATCTTCCATGCCAAGGCGTGCTCGCGGCCGCCACTTCCTAAAAGTAATATCTTCATAATTTATAATATAAGCCCCCCCAAGTCCCCCGAGGGGGATTTTGCCATGCGGAAGGTAAACCTTTAATTCTTTAATTTTTTAATTCTTTAATTTTTCAAATAGTCCTCAAAGTATTGAGTTATTCTCTCATGCAGATGCACACTCTTGTGTCCCGCCATGTTGTGTCCCTCGCCTGGATAGACGAAGAAGTCGGGTTG
Organism: uncultured Prevotella sp.; assembly: GCA_945830345.1. Classification (GTDB taxonomy): domain Bacteria; phylum Bacteroidota; class Bacteroidia; order Bacteroidales; family Bacteroidaceae; genus Prevotella. The sequence continues at coordinate 11,012 of CALZYS010000023.1, read as the reverse complement.
GGTGCCGGCTTCGGTGCAGGCGTTGATGAACGACAAGGCATGCTGGGGAACAACCGTCGGGTCGTTCATGCCGATGATAATCTGCAGTTTGCCCTTCAGGTTCTTGGCCATGGGGATGAGCGAACAAGCCTCTATACCCTCCTTGTTGGTGTCGGGAGTGCCCATGTATCTCTCGCCATACATCACCTCATACCATCTCCAGTCGATGACCGGACCGCCAGCCACTCCCACCTTGAACACGTCGGGATAGTTGGTCATAAGCGAGATGGTCATGTATCCGCCATAGCTCCATCCGTGCACACCAAGTCGGTCGGCATCCACGTATGGCATCGACTTGAGATACTCCACACCCTTCATCTGGTCGAGCATTTCCACCTTGCCAAGGTTGTGCCATGTGGCTTGCTCAAACTCCACTCCGCGGTTTTCGCTTCCACGGTTGTCGAGGATGAAGACTATATACCCCTTCTGTGCCATATATGTCTCCCATGAGCGGCTATACCAATGCCATGATGCCTCCACGTTGTGGGCGTGAGGACCGCCATATACATATACCACCGTGGGATATTTCTTAGTGACGTCGAAATCAGCGGGTTTCACCATACGCCAGTATAGGTCGGTAGTACCGTCGGCAGCCTTGAGGCTTCCGCTCTCGAAAATGGGTTGCTGATAACCCTCCCATGGGTCTTTCGACGTGAGCAGTCGCAATGACTTACCGTTTGCAGTTGCCACGAGGTCGTAGTTGCGTGGCACGTCGGGCTCGCTGTACATATCCACTATCCACTGTCCGCTCTTACTGAGCGAGGCATTGTGGCAACCGCGACTGTTGTCGAGCGACTTGCGCTTGCCGCTCTTTATATCCACTGCATAGATGTTGCGCTGGATGGGATTGGCCTCGTTGGTGGCGATGATGACACTCTTGTTCTTGGTGTTGAATCCGTAGAAGTCCTCAACTACGAAATTACCCTTTGTCAGTTGGCGAATCTCTCCCGTACCTATATTATATATATAAAGGTAGTTGTATCCGTCTTTCTGACTCTGCATTACAAACTGCTTGCCGTCCCATGGCAGGAAGACGATGGGATGCATGGGCTCCACGTATTTGTCGCTCTTCTCGCGATAGAGCTCCTTGAGTTTGTTGCCCGTAGAGGCATCATAGCTCACGAGCTGGCAGTCGTTTTGCTGTCGGTTGAGCTCGAACATAAACACCGTCTTACTGTCGGGACTCCATGCTATATTGGTGAAATAGCGGTCGGTGGGGTCGCCGGCATTAAGATATTGGGTTTTGCCCGAAGTGCAGTCATAAATACCCACAGTCACCTTGTGGCTCGTCATTCCGAGCATAGGATACTTGTCGGGCTCGTATGTAGCCACTCGCTCGAAGGTGTTCACCTGGGGATAGTCGGTCACCATTGTCTGGTCCATACGATAGAAGGCAAAGCGATTGCCGTCGGGAGCCCAGAAGATACCCTCTTCGATACCGAATTCATTACGGTGTACCGACTGTCCATATACTATCTCACGAGAGCCGTCGGTGGTGAGTTGCTTTGTCTTTCCCTCGGCATCCGTTATCCACAGTTGGTTGTCCTTGACGTAAGCCGAGATGCGTGAGGTCTTGTTCCAGTGAGTCTCGGTCTCACCCTCGCAAGTCTGTTTCCACACCACCTCGCACTTGCTCCAGTCAAACAACAGCCTCACCTTGTCGCCCTGCATGAGGGCAAGTGTTTTGTCGGGGTAGGGGAATGACACCCCCTGCAGGGTGCGCACCACATCACCATCAGTCTTGCCGTTGATGTCGTCGAGGGTGAAGAGCGAGCGTTTCTTGCCGGTCTTCATGTCAATGAGGCCTGCCTCTTCCACGTCCTGGTACATCAGTTGGTCGCCCCACCATGTGGTGTAGAGCCTCTCGGGAATGAACTTGCGATAGTTCTCACCTCCGTAGTTGAGGTCTTCCAGCGTAAACTGCTTTAGCTCCTGGGCTGAGATGGGGGTAGTTGCCATAATGCTTGCAAATGCGACTAAAGCCGCGAATAATCTCTTAGTCATCATAAGAATCGAAATCATTGTTCTGTCTTTTGTTCTTGCGGTCGAAACCGCCTTTTCCTCTGCGGTCGAATCCACCTTTGTCCCTGCGGTCGAATCCACCTTTGTCCCTGCGGTCGAATCCACCTTTTCCCTTGCGGTCGAATCCACCCTTGCGGTCGAATGGTTTCCTTCCGCGCTTCTTGTCGTCATCATCGTCGTCACGACGACGTGGACGCTTGTCGTCGCTTGTGAGTACGTCGTGGCGATGGAACTTAAACGAGCGGATGTCGCCCTCCTCGTTCTCCTCGGTTTCGGAGAGACGCTTCTTAAACTCGCGCTCCTTCTTGAATCTGTGCTTCTCGCGCATCATACGCTTCTCCTCGTCGGTCTTCACTATGCCGCCCTCCGAGCGGAAGTCGCGCAACTTTCCGTCGAAGATCTGATATTTGCGGAACTCACATTCGAGCGAACCGTTATATAGAGGAGTCTTGAGCGAGGGTTTGAGTCCGATTTGTTCGAAGCACTCCTCGCGATAGCTCAGTATCCACGCGTCGTTGTTGAGGAACTGATGCTTGAGTCGCTCGCCTATCATCTTGTATGTGCCCAAGAGGTCGGGAGTGGATATGCGTTCTCCGTAGGGAGGATTGGTGACGATGATACTCTTCTCCTGGGGTTGGGTGAAGTCCTTAAAGTCGGCCTGTGCCACGGTGATGTCACGGCTTAGTCCTGCCGCCTTCACGTTCATGTTGGCAGTGTTCACAGCCTTCATGTCGATGTCGTATCCGTAGATATGGTGATTGAACTCACGCTCCTGCGAGTCGTCGTTGTATATCTCGTCGAAGAGGTCCTTGTCGAAGTCGGGCCATTTCTCGAATGCAAACTCCTTGCGGAAGAGTCCCGGAGCCATGTTGCGGGCAATGAGTGCAGCCTCGATGAGCAATGTGCCCGAACCGCACATCGGGTCGATGAAGTCGGTGTCGCCCTGCCATCCGGTCATGAGAATCATTCCGGCAGCCAACACCTCGTTGAGCGGTGCCTCCACGCTTTCCTGACGATAGCCTCGGCGATGCAGGCTCTCGCCACTGGAGTCGAGCGAAAGGGTGCACTTGTCCTCTGCCACATGGATGTTGAGACGTATGTCGGGATTGGCAACGCTGATGTTTGGGCGTTGTCCCGTCTTCTCGCGGAATTGATCGACGATGGCGTCCTTCACCTTGTAGGCAACAAATTTGGAGTGGCGGAATTCGTCGGAGAACACCACTGCATCCACCGCGAATGTCTTGTTGTTGTCGAGATACTCGGTCCAATCCACCTTCTTTATCTCCTCATACACATCATCGGCCGACTTTGCCTTGAAATGCGTGATGGGCTTTAGAATCCTGATTGCCGTGTGCAGTTGGAAGTTGGCGCGATACATCAACTCCTTGTTTCCCGTAAATGACACCATGCGTCGTCCTATTTGGATGTCGTTGGCGCCCAATTGTGTCAATTCTTTCGCCAATACAGGTTCCAGTCCCATGAATGTTTTGGCGATCAGTTCAAATTCTTTTTCCATTATTATATTTTAATTCTTTAATTCTTTAATTTTTTAATTTTTTAATTTTTCTCGTTCCCGCTTCCATGTCCTCCGTCACCCACATGTTGGCACCCACCACACAGCCTTCGCCGATGGTGATGCGTCCAAGGATGGTGGCATTGGAATACACGATGACATTGTCTTCGAGGATAGGATGGCGTGGAATACCCTTTATGGGGTTGCCCGACTCGTCGAGCGGAAAACTCTTGGCTCCGAGGGTCACGCCCTGGTATAGTTTTACATTATTACCTATGATACATGTGGCTCCCACGACGACACCCGTACCGTGGTCGATGGTGAAATGATGACCGATGGTGGCAGCAGGATGGATGTCGATGCCCGTCTCTGAATGTGCCATCTCGGTGATTATGCGAGGAATCAGAGGCACATCCATCAAGTGCAGTTCGTGGGCAATGCGGTAGTTGGTCAGAGCCTTGATCACTGGATAGCACGATATTATCTCCCCCACATTAACCGCCGCGGGGTCGCCCTTGTAGGCAGCATCCACGTCGGTGGCAAGGGTGCGCCTGATGTCGGGCAGTCTTTCAATAAACCTTGCCGCGATGTCGTTGGCCTTCTCTCGGCAATGCACACCAGCGTCAGGACAAGTCTCGCATGCGAAGCAAAGGCCTGCCATAATCTGGTCGGAGAGCAACTTGTAGAGTTTCTCCATATTTGCCCCTATGTGAAATTTTATTGTACGAGTGTTTACGGATGACTTGCCGAAGTATCCAGGAAAAATGATGGACCTCGACAATTCAATTATCTCCTCAAGCACTTTGCCCGACGGCAGGGGATTACCCTCTGTATGCCTATGGAACAGGCCTTCGAGTGACTCAGGTTCCGACAGCCTTTCTACCGTTAGCGTCAGTGACTTACTATGATTAAAGTTACCCATTTCAGCTGAAAATCTCAATATTTGGGTACAAAGTTACTCAATTTAATAGAAAATGCCAAAAAAAAATCTGTTTTTTTCCACTATTACAAAAATATTTTGTATTTTTGCCCTCGAAATTAATCACTACAGTCATGATATTGCACAACTTTATATACATTCAAGTTCAAAACGACACAATGCTGCTTGTGTTCATAGGAACGGGAGCATTGTTGCTGTTGTTTGTCGCTGCTCTGTTCTTCCAGTGGCACGACCGTAAGGTGACACAGGAGGAAATGGCTCACCTTGCCTCTATGCACAAGCATGGCGTGGAGCACGAATTGGTGTTGAAGGCAATGAAGCTTGCCACATGGCGACTCGACGTGGCTGCTATGACGTTAACCTACGATAGCGATTTCCGTGCACGCACTGATGTCTTGCTGCCTCCCCCCGCATGTCCGTTTGACGTTATGATGCAGTCGGTAAATGCCAATGATGTCGAACGTGTGAGGAATGGCCTTCTCGACCTGTGCAATGGCAAGAGTGTGGAATATCATGAGCAATATAGGGTCAAGGCGCCACATGTTGACAAGGAATATTGGTCGGAGAGCTATGCCACTGTGTCTGAGACAGATGACACTGGTAAACCATTGGTGATCGTAGGTACAAATTCGTGTATAGACGACGTGAAACGAATGGAGCAAGACCTCGTCAACGCCCGCAACAAGGCAGAGGAGAGCGACAGGCTCAAGACCTCCTTTATCGACAATATCAGTCACGAGGTGCGCACTCCGTTGAATGCCATCGTGGGATTCTCGGATATCCTGCCATCTGTCACCGACCCCCACGAGCGTGACGGACTTATCTCCATCATCAAGGAGAACAACCAGAAGCTGCTCAACATCTTCGAAGACATGATGACCATCTCCAAGGCTGAGGCTTCGGCTGACCAGGCGAAGTTGAACATCACCGACTTCGACGTGGTGCCGATGTTGCGTGGAGTGGTGGAGGAGTTTGAGAATAAGAACGTCAATCCCTTGGTCAGTCTCAGATTGGATGTTTCCGACCATTGTTATATGCTTCACACCGACTTTGGCCGTCTGCGTGAGATTGTGGCCAACTATATGTCTAATGCCTTGAAGTTTACCAACAGTGGCAGTATATCCGTCAATATGGAAGCTACGGGCAACGGTCATGTGCGTATCAATGTGACCGATACCGGCAAGGGAGTGCCCGAGGAAGCCTATGAGAGGATATTCGACCGTTTTGTCAAACTCGATGAATTTGTCCAGGGTGCGGGTCTCGGTCTTTCGGTATGCCGCTCCTATGCTTTTAGTCTTGGCGGCACCGTCGGAGTGAGGTCGAGAGTGGGCGAAGGCTCCACTTTCTGGGTGGATATTCCGGCTATTTTGCAAATGTAACACAATCGAAACATCTGTTTTACACAGTTGTAACATACATTGCCTAATTTTGCAGCGCAAAACAATAAATGCAAGATTAGGTTATATGGAAACGTTTTATTTACTGATTGTGGTCTTCCTGCTCGTGTTGGCAGTGTTCGACCTGTTTGTGGGAGTGAGCAATGATGCCGTCAACTTCCTCAATTCCGCCATCGGCGCAAAGGTGGCGAAGTTCAAGACCGTTATGTTCGTAGCCTCGTTCGGAGTGGTCATTGGTGCCATGATGAGTGCCGGAATGATGGATGTGGCGCGTCATGGCATCATGCAACCCGAGAACTATTCATTTCATGAGGTCATGACGATATTCCTCGCCGTGATGGTCACCGACGTGATAGTGCTCGACATGTTCAACACCTTAGGATTGCCCACTTCCACCACCGTGTCGCTCGTGTTTGAGCTCCTTGGCGGTACGTTCATCCTCGCCCTGCTGAAGATGAATGCCGACGGCAGTCTCACCTTCGAGCAGCTGCTCAATTCCGACAAGGCTCTAAGTGTCATCATCGCCATCTTCGTCAGTGTGGCCATCGCCTTCTTCTTCGGAGTGATAGTGCAGTGGATAGCGCGAGTGGTGTTCACATTCAGCTACAACCGCCATCTCAAATACACCATAGCCATCTTTGGCGGTATAGCATTCACCATCTTAGCTTACTTCATATTTATAAAAGGTCTGTCGAAGTCGCCTTTTATCGAAGCAGCGACAAAGGATTGGATTAAAGCCAACACCACGATGCTTATGGGTGTCACTTTCGTCATTTCCACCATATTGATGGAGGTGATACACCTGCTGAAGGTGGATGTGTTCAAGCTTGTGGTGATGATGGGCACCTTCGCCCTCGCCATGGCGTTTGCCGGCAACGACCTCGTCAACTTTATCGGTGTGCCGATGGCTGGTCTCGACTCCTTCATCGACTTCACTGCCAACGGCAACGGCGACCATGATGCCTTCATGATGACATCGCTCATGACATCCGCCAAGACACCCTTCCTTTATCTCATGCTGGCGGGAGTCATAATGATCATAGCCATGGCCACCTCCAAGAAGGCACAGAACGTGGTGAAGACGAGTGTCGATCTCTCGCGTCAGGACGAGGGCGACGAGATGTTCGGTTCGTCGCGAGCCGCCCGCAGTATTGTGCGTGGCACACAGAACGTGGGTGAGTTCACTACGAGGGTTGTGCCTAAGGGATTCTTCAAATGGCTCGACACCCGTTTCCGCAAGGAGGACGCCATCCTTGCCGATGGTGCAGCCTTCGATGTTGTGCGTGCAGCCGTCAACCTCGTGTTGGCTTCGGTGCTGATAGTCATCGGCACCACCTATAAGTTGCCTCTCTCCACCACCTACGTCACGTTTATGGTGGCAATGGGTACGTCGCTTGCCGACCGTGCGTGGAGTCGCGAGAGTGCCGTGTTCCGCGTCACTGGTGTGCTCTCCGTCATCGGTGGATGGTTTATCACTGCCGGTGTGGCATTCGGCATTTGTGCCATCGTCTGCCTCATCATGTATTGGGGCGGTTTCCTGACAATGTTTGCCTTCATGGCCCTCGTGGTGTTCCTTCTCATACGTAGTAATATAATGTATAAGAACAAGAAGGCTGGCGAGAAGAACGACGACGTGTTCCAACTGATGATGCGCACCAAGGACCCCGAAATTGTGCTCGACCTGCTGATGAAGCACGTAAGGCGCACCCAGACCTTCGTCTGCAACTTCGCCCTGTGCAAGTATAACAATATTCTCGACTCGCTCATTAGCGAAGACCACCGCTCGATGTCGAAGCTGCTCAAGGAATTGAAGGCCGAGCAGGTGGAACTCAAGAAATACCGCCGCAAGGAGCTGCTTGCCCTGCGTCGAGTGCCTCAGAACATCGCCTTGGAGCGCAACACATGGTATCACCTCGGTATCAATAGCGACCAGCAGTATATCTATTGTCTGCGTCGTATGCTCGACCCCATCAAGGAGCATGTTGACAACAACTTCAACCCCATGCCCGAGTCGCTCGTTAGGGAGTTCGACCCCATGCGCGAGAAGATTGCCGACCTCATGAAGCGCACGTCGGCAATGATCTCCACGGGACGATTCGACGAATACGACGAAGTATTGGCACAGGCCGAGGAACTCAAGGATCGCCTCTCGTCAGTGCGCAAGCACCACTACGACCGTATGCAGAAGGGTTCCGACGTTAGTATGATGAAGATCGACCTTGTATATATCAATATTCTGCAGGAGAGCCAGGAGCTATTGAGCATTATGCGCCATCAGCTCAGAGCTGCCAACCGTTTCTACGGAAATAATTGAGCGTAGAGATATATAATTGGGAGTTAAGGAGTAATTAACTCCTTAACTCCTTAAACATCTTCTTAATCTGTTCCATTTTTCCTCTAAAATAGTCATATTGGCATTACTAATCTTATTATTATAATTAAGGAGAAATAAAATAGGTTAAAAGATTTCTGTTTTTCAATAATATTGTATAACTTTGCGCCCAACTACAAACAATGACAGTGCACTGATACTATGATAGTGGCTATAAGTAGGGCAAAGAGGTTTTCGCCTAATTCCGAGGACAAGGATGCCCGCATATTGAAAAGTTTATGTGACCTACTGCAACAAAGCGGGTTTGACATCAAGGTTATGGATGAGGACAACTTCAGTCTTCAGCCAGATGCTGATTTGTATATATCCATGGCTCGTTCCGAAGCCACATTAAAGATACTCAACGACTCTCCTGTGCCGGTAATCAATAAGCCCGAGTCAGTTCTATTGAACTGTCAGAATAGGAAGCGCCTGTTCAATATAATTTCTGTTAGTGGTTTTTATGTTCCCTTTGCAAGTGGCTATCAATCGCTCGATGATGTAAGCGCCAAGGACGGCTATTGGGTGAAGAAGAACTACGGCTACTCCGAGTGTGAGCAGGACGTGGTTTATGCCCGCAATGTCGAGGAGCGTGATGCGGCAGTGGCAGCCATGAAGGCTCGTGGCATTGAAGATGTTTATGTGTGTCCCCATATCAAGGGCGACCTTGTGAAATTCTATGGTGTCTGCAACACTCCATTTTTCCGTTTCTACTATCCCGATGACGATGGCGAGATGAAGTTCTCCAACAATGGTCATAATGGATTGCCCAAGCATACTCCCTTCGACGCCTACGAATTTTGGTGTGAATCTACTGCCGTGGCAAATACCCTCGGCCTGGATTTCTATGGTGGCGACTGTATCGTCAAGGAAAATGGCGATAGGGTGTATATCGACATCAACGACTGGCCAAGCTATTCACGTTGCTATAAGGAGGCTGCCGAATATATGGCCATCTTGGCTGTCTATGCCATGCATCATGGCGACCTCGAAGTATTGCGCAATCGCATCAAGAGCGGATATTATGAGGCTGTTATCTTTGACTATGGCGGCACTCTCGACTCCGACGGAATGCATTGGGGCAAGCGTATATGGCATGCCTATCAGAAGTGTGGCGTGCCGGTGGACGAGGCTCTCTTCCGCGAGGCCTACGTGCATGCCGAGCGCACACTTGCCACGAATCCGATAATCCTGAAAGACGACGACTTCACAACCACCCTCCGCAAGAAATTGTTCATCGAAATGGATTATATCTCCGAGCATATTGAGAATTTCAATCCCTACGAGTGGATCTGCGATGTGCTCTACACTCTGATTGACGACACCAAGAAATCCACCGATACCACCGACGAGGTGATGCGCTATGTGTTTGGCAATTATGTCAATAACGACAAGACCATCCTCGTCAGCAATTTCTATGGCAATATCAATGCCGTGCTCCGTCAGTTCGGGCTCGAAGGCTATTTCAGCCATGTGATAGAGTCGGCTGTGGTGGGAGTGCGCAAGCCCGACCCCGAGATATGGCGCATGGGTCTGAGTGCATTAGGCGTGACCGACGCCTCTAAGGTGCTCGTCATTGGCGACAGCTACGACAAGGACATCATTCCCGCCCACGAGATAGGTTGCGACACCCTCTGGTTTATGGGTGAGGGATGGACTCCCGTCATCCCCGACGGCAAACAGGCCGATTGGGTCATGACCACGTGGTTTGACATATATGAACCATAAAAAGAAATATAAATAAGGTATAAATATTTAATATTTTTATTGTAATGAAGCAAACTAATGTAAAGCCGGCTGACGGCAAATTAGGTATCATGGTTGTTGGTTGCGGAGCCGTAGCCACAACATTTATGACCGGTGTCCTCATGACACGTCGCGGACTTGCAAAGCCCGTAGGATCCATGACCCAGTATGACAAAATCCGTATCGGTCGTGGTGATGACAAGAAATATCTGCCATACGCAGACATCGTTCCAATGGCAAAACTCGACGACATCGTCTTCGGATGTTGGGATGTCTATCCCCAGAATGCATATCAGGCTGCCATGTATGCCGAGGTGCTCAAGGAGAAGGACATCAATCCCGTGAAGGACGAGCTTGAGGCCATCAAACCTATGAAGGCCGCTTTCGACAAGAACTATGCCAAGCGCTTGGATGGCGACAACGTCAAGGACTGCAAGACCCGCTGGGAGATGGTTGAGGCCCTCAAGCAGGACATCCGCGAGTTTAAGGAGAAGAACGGATGCTCTCGTATCGTAGTCCTCTGGGCTGCTTCCACTGAGATCTATGTTCCCGTTTGCGAGAAGATTCACTATCATCTTGCCGACCTTGAGGCTGCCATGAAGGCCGACGACCGCGAGCATGTTGCTCCTTCTATGTGCTATGCCTATGCAGCCCTCACCGAGGGTGCTCCCTTCATCATGGGCGCCCCCAACACCACAGTGGATATCCCCGCTATGTGGGAACTCGCCGAGCAGACCAAGATGCCTATCGCTGGTAAGGACTTCAAGACTGGTCAGACTCTCGTCAAGAGCGGTTTCGCTCCTATCATCGGCACCCGCTGCCTCGGCTTGCACGGATGGTTCTCTACCAATATCCTTGGCAACCGCGACGGACTCGTGCTCGACGAGCCAGCCAACTTCCACACCAAGGAGGTGAGCAAGCTCTCTACTCTTGAGACTATCCTCAAGCCCGACGTTCAGCCCGACCTCTACGGCCATGGCAACG